>QHZN01000126.1 GCA_003225365.1 Acidobacteriota bacterium | reverse complement strand
AACTCCAGTAGGAGACGGGAGGCGGATGCACAGGAAATCGAGAAATGGGCGGCCACACACTCTCCGAGACGATCGGCCATGTTGAGAACCCTTGTGCCATGGTCGTTTCCGCGTAAGCCGCTTCTTGCTGCTCGATGCCCAGACGGGAGACTGCCGAGTCTCGAGTTGCAGCGACTTGGTGAGCGGTTGGAAAGTTAGCGCCGCGAGATCGTCATTTCAGGCCGACTTTTCTCAAAGGCCGGACCGCGGAGCGAAGGATTTATTCCCCCGACTTCGTGCGCCTCCGAACGAGGCATCGACCGTAAGTTGTCGGGGAGCATGTGGTTTTAACGGGGCGGGGGAATTCCGAGTTCTGCATTATGGGGAGAAATGGTCCTGGCACGTGCTTTCATTTTGGCTACAATAAGCCTGACTATTTCTCTTCCTCTCAGAACGGACAGTTTTCGAGCCCTCTTTGCCCAGGGGGCAGAAGCGAACGAATTCCCTTTGCCGGGCTGGCGACCCAACCAAAGTCCGCTTCATCTCACTGATTACGTGGGTAGAAAGGTCTGCGCCCAGTGCCACCCCTCCGAAGCCACAACCCAACCTGCAACCCCGATGGCACACGCCGCGGAGGCGGTAGGTGATTGCGCCATCTTGCGCAAGCATCCCCACTTCAATTTTCGACTCGGTCCTTTTCGATACGAAATCGATTGCCGGGGAAATCGGTGCATTTATTCGGTCAGCGACGGGAAACGCACGCTCTCCACGCCGATCCTCTGGGCATTCGGTCAGGGAAAGGCCGGCCAGACCTACGTGCTGAAGTGGGAGGAGTCGTACTATCAAAGCTACGTCAGTTTCTTCAACGACACAAAAACCCTGGACATTACGCTCGGCTTTCCCAAGACCACGCCGCCGACATTGGAAGCAGCACTAGGCCTCCCTCTTTCGGCAGAAGAGGCCCCGAATTGTTTCGGTTGCCATACCACGGCAGGCGTCAATCGCGGCCGCGTAGTGACCGACCACCTCATTCCCGGCGTTTCATGTGAGGCCTGTCATGGCCCAGGTGCGAGGCATTCGGCGGCCATGAAATCCGGCCATCTGCGGAAAACCTACATTTTCAGTCCGGCGGAGCTTAAACCCGACGAATTGGCGGATTTTTGTGGGGCTTGTCATCGCACTTCTGTCCAAGTACAAGTGATGGACATTCGCGGCGTCGCGAACGTCCGCTTCCAGCCCTACCGCCTGGAAAAAGCCCGCTGCTGGAATCCGGACGATTCGCGCATCAGTTGTCTGGCGTGTCATAACCCCCACGAGCAGCTCAACGAAGACCCGGCTTTCTACGACTCGAAGTGCCTGGCTTGCCGCCGCATCAAGGGTTCGGTTTCTTCAAGCACGGACCATTTCGGCCCCGCCTGTCCTGTGGGATTTCGGAATTGCGTTAACTGCCATATGCCCAAGTACGCGTTGCCAGGCGGGCACTTCAAATTCACCGATCACTGGATACGCGTCGTGAAATCTGACGAGTCTTATCCGTTTTAGGAACCTCCGTCAGACATTAACGGCATCGTGGTCTGGCGCAGGGGCGAAATTAGATCCATCACTGATAATCATTTAGAATATCATCTTAATGAGTGTCCCTTGGCCACCTATTCGTCGATCGAGCCCAGGGGAGGCCTTGTTGTAGATGATCACGATACGAGATGTAGCCAGGAAAAGCGGCTTTTCGGAAGCGACCGTGTCGATCGTGATGAATAACGGGCCCCTGGCACGACTTATCCCTTTGAAGACACAGAAAAAGGTCAGGAGTGTTGCGGAGCAACTTGACTACCACCCTAACTCGTTCGCACGTGCTCTGGCGAGCCGCCGAAGCCACACCGTGGGGTTGATGGTATTTGATATTGCTGATCCTTATTGTTCTCAGATTCTCCAGGGCATCGGGAACGCTCTCTATCGGTCTTCGTACCTGCCGATCTTGACGGACATCCAAAACCATCGCCCACGGTTCAAGCGCTACCTTGAAATGCTCCTGGAGCGACGCATTGAGGGATTGATTGCCATCGCGAATTCGCTCTTCGTGGAACCTGACCTACTGGAGGCCTTTGTGCTGCGCAAGATTCCGACCGTCATCATCGGCCAGGAATGCGCGCACCGATTCATGCACTCCGTCGTAATTCATAACGAGGCGGGAACTCGGGCCGCCATCGAGCACCTGTACATCCTGGGCCACCGCCATATCGCTTTTATCAAGGGTCCGAAACAAGTCGTGGACAGTAGCCGTCGGTGGCGAGGAATCTGTGAATTTGCCCAGCAGGCGGGGCTGGAGTTGGACTCCAAGTTGGTCGTTGAAATCAGCCAACCTGCCTCCAGCTACAGAGGCGGCCATGAAGCCACGAGGGTTCTGCTTCACCGTCGTCGTCACTTTTCCGCACTTATGACCTTTGATGATGTGACAGCTTTCGGCGCGATTCACGCCCTGAGCCAATCCGGCCGAAAGGTTCCTGAAGACTGCTCGGTAGTGGGATTCGATGATGTGGCCATGGCTGCCTTCTATAGCCCACCTCTCACCACCATCCGCCAGCCCATGGAGGCCTTGGGTGTGACCAGTGTTGAGATTCTTACAGAGGCTGTTCGAGCCGCCCGTGCGAAGGAACCATTCGTCACAGTGCACCAGAAGATCAAACCTGAGCTCGTGGTGAGGAAATCGACTTCGGCCTTAGAACATGCCTGAGAGATTTTGAATGATATTGTTGTCGTTCACTCCGCCTTCAGACTAGCCGGACAATTCGCGTGCCAATTACTGAGGCTCGCGAGACATAGCGACGATCTGCGGGGTCGCGCTGCGCCAATTCGGGCGGGCGTTGGGGTGTCCTGCCCCTGTAAAAACGCGGGCGTGATGCCCGCGCCGCCGCCTGCAGGATGCCGCTGCCTGGAGTCTCTGCCTTTTCGACAAACAGGGGTTGGGAGCCGAGCGCGGCCTTGCCGCCCGATTTGTGGAGGGGCTTCCCCCGGCATTATGCGGCAGGCAGTAGGCGTCACGGTATTTTGGGAACCCAGCTGGGGCAGCAATCTGACGCCAGCGACGCACCGAAGGAACACCCAAGACTCTTACAAACGCACTAATGAAAAAGGCATGTCGTTAGCACGTGAAGATGTCCGGTTTTTATAGCACATGATCTGTCCGGTTTTGCTTTTTCTTTCCCTCCGTCAGGACAGGATATCGCGCCGCCGAGCCCCTGCCCCTGCGCCGTGTAGCGCCCCACCACGTGCGGCCCGTAGACGATCGTCACCCGCCCGTCCAGGTGTTCATAGACCCGTCAGCCGTCGGGCAACCGGCCAGGGTGCCTCGCCAGCGCGTCCGCTCCAGCTGCCACACCCGTCCGGCCAGTCGCACCGTGTTGTCGTTGGCGACCACGCGCTCGTGCTGCACCGAGAAGATCCGATCCAGGTCCTGGCCCCGCACCGGCACGAAAGCATGCCCGCGCTCCGCCGCCGGTCGCGAGAACTGGCGGTTCATCTCGGGGATGTAGCGCTCCCGCAGGAACCGGTTCGCTTCCTCCAGCGTCCGAATCCCGGCCAAGCGCAGCTCCTGCGGCAGCCGCCCTTGCCAGGTCCCAAACCGCCGCTCGCTGCGTCCCCGGGCTTGCGGCGAGTAGGCGGGGATCATGTCGATCCCCAGCTCCTTCAACGCTCGTCCTACCTGCGTCAGGCGGCGCGGGTCCACCGGCCCGCCCGCCTTGGGAGTGTCGAAGAAGTGGCTCGCCCGGTCGCTGTAGAGCGCGGAAAATCGCCCCTG
>QHZN01000004.1 GCA_003225365.1 Acidobacteriota bacterium | reverse complement strand
CCGGGTGTGAGAAGTCAGAAGTCAGGAGTCAGGAGCCAGGAGTCAGGAGTCAGAAGTCAGAATAAAGAACGGCCAGCGGGCTTGCGCATTCGATTCGCGGGAATTCAGGGGCTGTCCGTCATTGAATTCTGATTTCTCACTTCCGGCTTCTGACTTCCTGAGGTTCTATGCCGACTCGCGTGAAAATATGCGGAATCACTCGGCGCGAGGATGCCGAACTGGCCGTCGAGTTCGGTGCGGCTGCTCTCGGATTCAATTTTTATCCACCCTCTCCGCGTTACATCACGCCCGTTGCGGCGAGGGACATCATCCGCAGCCTGCCGCCTTTCGTGGTGGCGGTCGGCGTCTTCGCGGACGAAACGGATACCGCCCACGTTAACGCAGTGGCCGAAAAGGCCGGCGTAAGCGTTGTCCAATTGCACGGGCCGAAGTTCCCCGCAGATGAATGCACGGGGCGTTATCCTGTGATCCGGGCCATTCCCATTTGGCCGACGGGGGAGATTCCGGGCATGGTCCTCGATGACCTGCTGTCGGAAGGCTTAACGGACCAAGCAAGACAGATGGGCCCTTTTCCTAGCGGGGTTTTACAATTGAAATACTCTCGCCCATGTGCGTTCCTGCTTGACACGGCGGACGCAGTCCTGAAAGGCGGAACTGGCCGGACTTTCGACTGGAAGATGGCTCGCGGAATAGCCAGGCGCCATCCGGTGATCCTGGCTGGTGGTCTGACTCACGAAAACGTTGGGCAGGCCATCCGGGATGCGGAGCCATACGCTGTGGATGTGGCAAGCGGTGTGGAGTCAGCCGCGGGCGTTAAAGATGTGGTAAAGCTCGGGGCGTTTATTATTGCGGTTGAAGAAGCAGACCGACAGGTAGAAGCATTGGGCCGTTGATTTAATTCTTCATTGATCCGATGGGGGGCAGAGCCCTTCGGTGTTGCGATCAATCAAGAATCTAAGCGGTAAATGAAAAAATGACTCAATCGCTCAATCACGCAATGGCTTGGCCTGACGCGCGCGGGCGCTACGGCGAATTCGGCGGGCGGTTTGTGCCGGAGACCTTGATGCATCCGGTCGAGGAACTCGAGCGCGCCTGGGAGGCTGCGCGCGCGGACGAGCAATTTCAGGCCGAGTTCCACCGCCTGCTCAAGGACTACGCCGGGCGGCCCACGCCGCTCTATCACGCACGGCGGCTGACGGAGCATCTGGGCGGCGCGCAGATCTATCTCAAGCGCGAAGACCTGCTCCACACTGGCGCGCACAAGATCAATAACGCCATCGGCCAGGGCCTGCTCGCGAAGAGGATGGGGAAGACCCGGCTCATCGCCGAGACCGGCGCGGGCCAGCACGGTGTCGCGACGGCGACGGTGGCGGCGCTGCTCGGGCTTCGCTCGGTGGTTTACATGGGCGAGGAAGACATGGCGCGGCAGGCCTCGAATGTTTTCCGCATGCGCCTGCTCGGGACGGAAGTGGTGGGCGTCGGGTCGGGCTCAAAGACTTTGAAGGACGCCATCAACGAAGCCATGCGCGACTGGGTGGCGAACGTCTCGGACACGCATTATCTTTTGGGCTCGGTGCTCGGCCCGCATCCCTACCCGGTGATGGTGCGCGAGTTCCATCGCGTGATCGGCCGCGAGACGCGCGCCGAGATTCTGGCGCAGGCGGGGCGGCTGCCCGATTATCTGGTGGCCTGCGTGGGCGGCGGCAGCAACTCCATCGGGCTGTTCTACGACTT
Source organism: Acidobacteriota bacterium (assembly GCA_003225365.1). Lineage (GTDB taxonomy): Bacteria > Acidobacteriota > Terriglobia > UBA7540 > UBA7540 > Gp13-AA74. The sequence continues at coordinate 24,742 of QHZN01000004.1, read as the reverse complement.
TCTCGCCGACCCCGGCGTGAAGATGCTCGGCGTCGAGGCCGGCGGGCGCGGCGCGAACCTCGGCGAGCACGCGGCGCGCTTTGCAGGCGGGCGGCCGGGCGTGCTGCACGGAACGTATACCTACGTCCTCCAGACCGGCGACGGCTTGATTTCGACCACGCACTCGATTTCGGCGGGGCTCGACTATCCGGCCGTCGGCCCCGAGCACGCGTCGCTTTATGCGAGCGGCCGAGTCGAGTACACCCGCGCCTCGGACCAGGCGGCGCTGGAAGCGGCGCGCACGCTCGCCCGGACCGAAGGCATTATTCCGGCGCTCGAGCCCGCGCACGCGCTGGCGGAAGTTATCCAGCGCGCGCCGAAGATGTCGAAGGATACGATTATCGTCGTCAATCTTTCCGGCCGCGGGGACAAGGACATGGGCATTTTTCAGTCCTCGGGAATCGTGTAGCGCGGGGTTAGAAACCCGCCACAACGGTCGGTGCATGCCAACTGTTTCCACAAGCAGAGTCGAACTGCGCTTTCGCGAGTTGCGCGAGCGGGGCGCCAAAGGTCTGGTAATCTATCTCACCGCGGGCGACCCGACGCTCGACGGCACGGGAAAGCTCCTGGCCGCTGTGGACCGCGGCGGCGCGGATGTGATCGAGCTAGGCGTGCCGTTTTCGGACCCTTTGGCCGACGGCCCGGTCATCCAGCGAGCTTCGGAGCGAGCCCTTAAGGCGGGCTCGACGCTCGGGCGGATTCTCGAGCGGCTGCCCGAGTGGCGCGAGGGCATCGGAGCGCCGGTGATTCTCTTCAGCTATTACAACCCGGTGCTTCAATACGGCCTCGAGCGGTTCGCTCGCGACGCCGCGCGAGCCGGGGCGGCTGGCGCGCTCATCGTGGATCTGGCGCCCGAGGAAGCCGGCGCCTACGTTCAAGCGATGCGGGCGAAAAACCTCGACACGGTGTTCCTTGCCGCGCCGACTTCGACGGACGAGCGCCTTGCGCGCTTGGTGCGGCTTTCGACCGGGTTCCTGTACCTCATTTCCCGCCCGGGAACGACGGGCGCGCGAAGCGACGTCTCCGGAGCGCTGGGGCCTCTGATCGAGCGCGCGCGGCGGCACACCGAGCTGCCGCTGGCCGTGGGCTTCGGCGTCTCGAATCCGGCACAGGTCCGCGAGGTTGCCGCGAAGGCGGAGGCGGCCGTGGTCGGGAGCGCCTTGGTTCGCGCCATCGAGGAGCGGTACGCCGCCGGCGGGCCGAACACCATCGAACAATTTGTCCGCTGGCTTCGGGAGGGAACAGACGCCTGATGAAGGATATGGCCGAGTGGCGCAAGCGCATTGACGAGATTGACCAACAACTCCTGCGCTTATTGAACGAGCGCTCGCAATGCGCCGTGGAAGTGGGCAAAATCAAGAAGGCGCTTCATCTGGCGGCCTGGCAGCCCGAGCGCGAAGCGGAAATCTTGCGGAACGTGGTGAAAGCGAACTCGGGGCCGCTCGACGACGCGGCCGTCCGGCGGCTCTTCGAGCGTATCATTGACGAAGCGCGCGCGCTCGAGCGGCGCATCATGGCGAGCGAAGACGGGAAGGAGTAATCGGGCATGGTCGTGGTGATGCAAGAGGGCGCGACGGAAGAAGCCATCCAGCGCGTCATCAACAAACTGATGGGCATCGGGTTCGATATCCACCGCTCGACGGGCGCGCGCCACACGGTGCTGGGCGCGGTGGGAGCCAAGGTGGACTTCGACACCCGCGATATCGAGTTGCTCGAGGGGGTGGCGGAGGTTCTGCGCATCTCCGCGCCTTACAAGCTCGCCAGCCGCCAATTTCGGCCCGAAGGCTCGAAGATCGCGCTCGGCAAGGGCGTGATCGTCGGCGGGCCTGAGGTCATTGTCATGGCCGGGCCGTGCAGCGTCGAGAGCGCCGAGCAGATCGAAGACATCGCCGCCCTGGTCGCCCAACACGGCGCCAAGGTGCTGCGCGGCGGCGCCTTCAAGCCGCGCACCTCACCTTACAGCTTTCAGGGCATCGGGCCGAAGGGCTTGGAGATGCTTCGAGAGTCCGCTGACCGCCATGGCCTGGTGGTGGTCTCCGAAGTCATGGACCAAACACAGATTCCGATGTTCCTGGAGTTCGTGGACGTCCTTCAGGTCGGCGCCCGCAATATGCAGAACTACAATCTGGTCAAAGAGCTTGGGAAGATCGAGAAGCCCGTGCTGCTGAAGCGTGGCATCTCCGCCACCATCGAGGAGTTGCTGCTCTCGGCCGAGTACATTATGGCGGGTGGGAACTACAATGTCGTACTGTGCGAGCGCGGTATCCGGACTTTCGAGAGTTACACGCGCAACACGCTTGATGTCTCGGCCATCCCGGTGATCCAGAAATTGTCGCATCTGCCCATCATCGTTGACCCTTCGCACGGCACGGGCCGGCGCGACAAGGTGCCGCCCATGGCGCGCGCGGCTGTGGCCGCCGGCGCCGACGGGCTGCTGATCGAGGTCCACAACGACCCGGACAAGGCACTGAGCGACGGCGCGCAGTCGCTCTTCCCCGAACAGTTCGAGCGGTTGATGAAGGAATTGCGCATGATCGCGCCCGCGGTGGGCAGGAGAGTCTAAAGGGTGAGGGCTAAAGGATGAAGTCTGAAGGATGAAGGCTCAGGGATGAAGGTTATGTGGTGAAGGCTAGGGGACAATGGGTTATGGTCGGAATGGTGATAGACCGACGGATTCGCGCAACATAGTGTGGTGTCTCGGCTAATTCTTTACAACAACCACCCCCTCCTTACAAAGGAGGGGAACCAGCTTAACTCCCCTCCTCTCCGAGGAGGGGGTAGGGGGGTGGTGACAATCACTTGTCAATAATTAAATGGGCCGGCATAATAGTTACGGACTTCAACCTTTATCCTTTACCCTTCACACTTCATCCTTCAGCCTTCATACTTCACACTTCAGCCTTTATCCTTTAACCTTTACAACGTGCCCCGTTCCGAATCCCCTTTCGAACGCGTAGCGATTGTCGGCCTGGGCCTGGTGGGCGGGTCGTGGGGCCTGGCGCTCCGAAAGGCCGGATTCCGCGGCCTGCGCGTGGGGGTGGACCGCCCGGAAGTGCTCGAGCGCGCCCTGGCGGCAGGGGCCGTGGACGAGGGCGCCGTTGACTTCGTAGCTGCCGTGGCGAACGCCGATTTGGTGATTCTCGCTACACCAGTGGGCGCTATCCTAGACCTGTTGCCCCTGGCCGCAAAGCACACTCCGCCGCGCTCGCTCGTGACCGACGTCGGCAGCACCAAGTGGCTGATCTCGGAGCGCGCGCGAGAACTCTTTTCAGGCGAGCGGCTCTTCCTCGGCGGCCATCCGCTCACGGGCAAAGAGCGCTCGGGGTTCGAGCAGGCCGACGCAGCGCTTTTCCACGGCGCGCGGTATGTGCTCACCCCGCTCGCGCCCGACCACATGGCCGATGCGCGAGTCGGCGCCTTTTCGCGAATCGTGGAGTCGCTTGGCGCGCGGCCGTTGTCGTCGGACCCCGCCCGCCACGACCGCGCTATGGCGTTCCTATCCCACCTTCCGCAGCTCCTCTCGACGGGCTTGGCCAGCCTCATCAACGAGCGCGCGGGCGCCGATTTCATTCCCCCCGAATTTGCGGCCTCGGGCTTCCGCGACGCGACCCGCCTGGCTGAGAGCCACTACTCGGTCTGGCATGACATTTGCCTCACGAACACCGAAAATATCCAGGAGGCGCTCGACCTCATCATCGCCAAACTCGAAACCGTGAAGAGAAACTTGCGAGGGCAGGAACTCGAACGCGAGTTCGAGTCGGCGCGCGAGCTTCGCCGCCGCCTGCGCGAGATCGAATAGGGCGCGCAGATTAAAAGGCTACGACAACTCGCCTGATCCAAAGCACAGGTCGCGCTTGCGTTAGGCCCGGCCGCCGGTGTCGTCGAACCGGGCCTGAGATCGGACCGCCCGTGAAAAGCGTCGGAGCCGGGGAAAAACCGCGAACGGCTTCAAGGCCCCTTCAGGATTTCGATGGAAGAATTGCTGTTGGTCAGCCGCAGCTCGCAGCCGCCGTCGCCGATCTTCCCTGCGACCAAGTCGCCGCTCACGGCGCCGCTCACCGTGATGGGGAATTCGCTCGCGATCCGGCCGAACGAGGTCTTGGCCTCGACGCTGTAACTCCCGTCCGGGGGCAGATGAACGCGGATGGGGGCGAAGGATGTTTTCAGGATGATCGGATTGCACTTGCCGGAGGACTTGGCTTCGAATCCCGAGGCTTCGACGGACCCGTTCTGATTGTTCACCTCGACAGCCCCGCCCACCCCTCGTAGCACCACCGCCCCAAAAGAGGTCTGAATCCTTGCCGGCCCCCGAACCTCGCTTGTCTCCACGCTGCCGTTTGAGGTTTCGACCGTGAGCGGCCCTTTGATCCGAGAGGCTCGCGTCAGGCCGAAAGTGGTCTTGACGTAAGTCTCGCCTTCGATGTCCGCGACGGTGACGGAGCTGTTGCCGGTCACCACTCGCGCGGAGCCGTGGATGGCGCTAAGTTCGACTGCGCCAAAAGAGTTCCGGACCTCGGCGGCGCCGCCCACGTCGCGCAAATGGACGGCACCGTTCGAATCCCTCACCGAGGCGCTGCCTGTGATTTTTTCGCCTTCGATTTCACCGAACCGCGTCCCGACTGTCACGGGGCCGCGGATATCGCGCACAGAAATCCTGCCGTTTGAGTCCTCGGCCTCCAGCCCCTCGCCCACGTCGCTGATCTCGATACTTCCGAAAGTCGTGTGGGCGCGCGTCCTCCCCCCAACCTTGTTTCCGCTGATGCGGGAATTGGTGGCCGTCAGGGTGAGCTCTTTGCTGACATCGAAGAACGTGATCGAGCCGAAGGAGGTGCTCAGATCGGCCGCTCCGGCGACGCCACGAACATCCACCGCGCCATTCGTGTCGTGCACCGTCAGGTCGCCATGGATGTTCGAGGCCGTGACCGAGCCGAAGCTGGTTGTCAGGCTCGTAGGCGCTCCGGCGTCGTCAAGCTCTACATCGCCGTTTCCGCTCTGGATGTCCGTGGATTTCGCAATGCGGCCGGCCTTTACTCCTCCGAATCGGTTCCGGATCACGAGCGACCCGCGGACATCTTCGGCGTGAATGGAAGCGTTGTTGTCCGTGGCGGTGACGTCCCCTTCGTTGCCGGTCACTTCGAGCGCGCCGAAGGAGTTTTCGAGGCGCTGGGTGCCGCGCCCGTTGCGGAAAGTGAGCGCCCCGTTCCGGTTGTGAATTTCCGCATCGCCTTTGAGCCCCGCGACCGAAACACTTCCAAAACTGTTCTGAATCTCGAGCCCCGCCGCCTCCGGCATGACGATTTCATAATCCACGGCGTAGGAGCTGTTTCGGAACCCGAAGAAGGACTCCGTCCTCGGATACTCGGTGCGGACAGAAACGCCGGCCGTGCTCTCAGTAACTTGAATCGAGATGCCGTCGGCCAAGCGCTGAGCTTGGTCGTGCGAGGAGGCCGAGGCGTGAATGTGGGCGACAATGTGCACTTGCCGCTCGGGCGCTGTGCGCACGTCAATGTTTCCGAACTTGTGCTCCACGCGTAGCGACTGGCCGGCGGGGAGTGGCACGCTCTTTTCAAAGGCCCGGGTAACTTCCTCCTGGAGGCCGCGCGCGCGGGCCGCGAGCGGCAGCGCGGCGAAAATGCCGGCGAACAAAACGATTCGGACGAGAGGGTTGCGGCGCATGAAGGGGTTTCCGAGCGGCATATTAATCCTCCTGGAGCAGGGCTTCGAGCGTCTGCTTCTTTTCCCGGTACATTGAAAGCAGCGCTTGGCGAAGCTGCGGATTGGCGCGGTTGTGGGCGACCATGGCGTGGCAGTCGGCGATAGCGGTATCGAGCAGGAGCAGCTTTTCGCGGTAAGCCGCCTCGAGCGGCGTCCCCGGGTTCGTGATCTTCGGCTCCGCCAAGGTCGAGAGTTTTTCGATGGAGGTAACGTAATCCGCCTCCGCTTTTTCCACCTCACGCACGGACTGCTCGGCGAGCAGGCGACGCTCGGCCTCGGGCGTCGGGGTCGGCCGATGCGTGACCTCCCACAACCTCCACCCTGAGACCATCAGGACAACCAATGCAGCCGCTCCCGCGAGCCACGACTGCGGGAAGAAAAGCCAGGGCCGGAAGAACCTGCTTTCGCGCTTACGCCCCAACCTCGCTTCCTTCGCCAGCGCCACGGCGATCCTCGGCCAAAGCGTTGGCGACTCCCAGTTCCGGCCGAGCGCGCGTGCCGCCTCCGAAATCTCGTTCCAGCACCGGAGTTCCTCGGCGCAGACGGGGCATCCGCGGGAGTGGCGCTCGAGCACGGCGAGCTCTTCGGGCCCGCCCTCGCGTAGTACGCTCTCGAGATCGCGGCATTGAAGGTTTTTCATAAAGGTTTCCCCGTTTCGAAAAGAAGCCGGCGCAAGCTGCGTTTGGCTTCGTAAAGCGCGGTCCTCGACGTCATCTCCGAGATATCCAGGATCTCGGCGACTTCCGAATGTTTGAAGCCTTCGACCTCGAACAGCAAGAAAACGCCACGCTGTTGCGGGCTCAGTTTCCTAAGAGCCTTCTCCAAGCTCAGGCGCAGCGGATGGTCATGTAAGGGCGCGTGCGGGCCCGCGTGCGCTTCCGACTCGCTCACCCCTTCGGAAATTTCCTGCCGCCGGGCCTTTCTGCGCCGGATGTCCGTCGCGCAATTGAGCAGGATGCGAAAGACCCAGGTCGCAAACGACGACTGGCCGCGAAACCCCCCGATCCCTCGATAGACGCGCAAAAAAGTTTCCTGCACGGCGTCTTCGGCATCGAGCACATTCCCGAGCAGGCCCCAGGCGAGGCTCTTTAGGCGCGGGCCGTGAACCTCAAATAGCCTTTGGAAGGCGCCAGGCTCACCCGCGCGGCACGCTTCGGCGAGCTGGCGATCTTCTGCTCGCGGATCCGCGTGCACCGCTCGGCCGGGCCCCGCCGGTTCCTCCGGTTCGCGCAATCGGGATACCTCACTCCATCGTCCGACCGCTACTGTAGTCCCTAGCTCCAAATTCTGCCCTGCTTTCCTTCTCGAGCCTGTGACCCCTTCGTGTATATAGACGCCAGGCGGGCCGGGAACGTGAGGACGGTCGAAATGGTCCGTACGAGGAACTGCCACGTACGAAAAGGCACCCTTGCTTCGGGCGAGCTTTATGAAATCTTAACGCCGCCTTTATCCCCTCCTTACGCCAGGCGAATTATGCTTGGCCGTGATGAAGAAACACGGGCGGCGAATGCGCCGAGCTTCGATGCTTCGAAGGAGTGATTGAATCGTGTCCGACTTGGTTTTCGCTGGCGGTCCTTTACGTCCGCGCTTGCGAGAAACTGAAATAGGAGGATCCATATGAGCGCCGGCGGCGCAATTTTATTGATCGTTTCCGCGGGCCTGTGCGGCTACCTCCTTTATGCGCTGCTCAAGCCGGAGAAGTTTTAGCGATGACGGCGAATGGCTGGATTCAAATCGGAGCGTTTCTTGTGGCAGTCTTGGCTCTGACCAAGCCGCTCGGCGTGTTCATGGCCCGCGTGTTCAATCGCGAATGGACTTTTCTCGACCCCGTGATGCGCCCCGTCGAGCGGCTCGTCTATCGCCTGACCGGGGTGGACGAACAGCGCGAGATGCGCTGGACGCAATACACGATTGCGATGATGCTGTTCACCGGCGTCTCGATGTTGCTGCTTTACTTCATGGAGCGGTTCCAGAAATGGTTGCCGCTCAACCCGCAGCACCTGCCGAACGTCCCGCCGGATCTCGCCTTAAACACCGCCGTTTCTTTCACGACCAACACCAACTGGCAGGCCTACACGCCCGAGACGACCATGAGTTACCTAACCCAGATGGCGGGCCTCGCCTACCACAACTTCGCCTCGGCGGCGGTAGGGATCGTCCTAACGATTGCGGTCGTGCGCGGCATCGCCAGGCATGAAACCGACACCCTTGGTAACTTCTGGGTGCACATGACCAGGTGCTTCCTGTGGGTGGAATTGCCGGTATGCCTCGTGGGCTCACTTTTCCTGGTTTCGCAAGGAGTTATCCAGAAACTCAAACCCTATACGACCGTTCAACTCGTCGAGCCACAGACGGTTCAAACGACCGGGCCGGACAAAAAGCCGATGACTCAGGTTGTCCGCGAGCAGGTGATCGCCCAAGGGCCGACGGCCTCACAGGAAGTCATCAAGGAGTTCGGCACGAACGGCGGCGGCTTCTTCAACGCCAATAGCGCGCATCCTTTCGAGAACCCGACCCCGCTCTCCAATTTCATCGAGCTTGTGCTGATCTTCGCGATTGGCTCGTCACTGACATATACGCTCGGCCGCATGACGGGCTCTCGGTGGCATGGCTGGGCCGTCTGGGCGGCGATGGCCTTGCTTTTCCTGGCCGGAGTCACGGTCGCCTATTGGGCGGAGGCCCGAGGGAACCCGCTCTTCGCTGGCGTGAACCAGCAGGCCAGCGCCCTCGCGCCCGGCGGGAACATGGAAGGCAAGGAAGTGCGCTTCGGCGTCGTCAACTCGGCACTCTGGGCGACAGTAACCACAGATACGAGCTGCGGCGCGGTGAACAGCATGCACGATTCGTATACGCCGCTCGGCGGTTTGGTGCTGCTCACCGACATCATGCTCGGCGAGGTGGTTTTTGGCGGAGTCGGCTCCGGGCTCTACTCAATGATTGTCTTCGTCGTCGTCGCCGTGTTTATCGCCGGCCTGATGGTGGGGCGGACGCCCGAATACTTGGGCAAGAAAATCGAATCCTATGACGTCAAGATGGCCATGCTTTCGGTTCTCGTGATGGCCTTAGTTATTCCTGCATTTTCGGCGGTCTCATCTGTAACCAAGCCGGGCATTGCCGCCATCACGAACCCAGGCCCGCACGGGCTCTCGCAAATTCTCTATGCCTACTCCGAGGCGGTCGGCAACAACGGCTCGGCCTTTGCAGGATTGAATTCGAACACTCTCTGGTACAACACGAGCACTGCGGTCGCCATGTTCCTCGGGAGATTTTTCATGGTGATTCCCGTGCTCGGGATGGCGGGGAATCTGGCGCGCAAGAAGATAACGCCGCCTTCCGCAGGGACGTTCCCCGTCACCGGCCCGCTCTTCACCACTCTGCTGGTCTCGACCATCCTGATCGTCGGCGCGCTGACGTTTTTTCCGGCCCTTAGTCTGGGGCCCATTTTGGAACATTTGTTGATGCTGGCGGGCAAGACATTCTGAGGCAATCATGAGCGCAACTTCCAAGAGCAAATCCCTCGCCGACACAAACATTCTGAGCCGGGCCGTGCTCGATTCATTTCGCAAACTGCACCCGCGGAGCCAGATCGAGAATCCCGTCATGTTCGTCGTGGGAGTCGGCGCGGTATTGACCACGATTCAGTGGGGCCGGGACGTTCTTGATCATTCCGCGGGGACGGGGTTCGGTTTGCAAATCAGTCTTTGGCTATGGTTTACGGTGCTCTTCGCCAATTTTGCCGAAGCGATGGCGGAGGGCCGGGGCAAGGCGCAGGCGGAAACGCTTCGAAGGGCGCGGACCGAAACGCAGGCCCGCCGGCTGAGGAAGGATGGGGCCTTCGAGATTTTGCCGGGCTCGAGCCTGCGGGCAGGAGACGTGGTGGTGGCTTCGGCAGGCGAATTTATCCCCGGCGATGGCGAAGTCATCGAGGGAGTTGCTTCGGTGGACCAGTCTGCAATCACGGGCGAGTCCGCCCAGCCGCATCCGTGACCTGGGTCACCCGGTTGGAGCCGCCGTAGTTCAGGCCTGCTTGTTTGGCGTTCCGATCGACAATCTAGCTAAGCAAGTGCTGAGCGTTGAAAAGGCGCTGCGTGCCGCCCGTGCCTGGCAGGGTGACGCTCACGAGCCGGTTCTCGAAATCCCAGGTGTAGCTCGTTGTCCCGCCCGACTTCGGCTTTTTGGTCAGCGTGTTGCCGTCGTTGTCGCAGGCCTACGTCACGCCTGGCTTCGACGTGAACTCGTTCGAGCTGCTGTCCGCGTACGGGGAAAACCCCCAGCGAATTACAAATCAATATAGGGGGTTCCCAACTGCTGTCGTGGGCACGACCACTTCTCCTGCCACTTTCCCGACTAACAGCCGTGCCCGGGGACTCGAAGGGCTGACTGGATAAGACTTGCCATTAAATGAGAGTTTCGCCTCGTAGCCAGACTGAATACCTCCGCCTTGCACCCGGACGGCTATATCGTGCCACCCGTGCGATTTAGTAGCTAACATCCGGATCGGAGGCCGGGTGATCATAACTTTTGAGACAACCCTATAGGAGTGGTTTTTGGGGGCCAACATCAACGTCGTACAGCCTCCGGTCCCGCACCAGCCGTCGTTTGTCAGGTAAACAATCACCTCCTTCGCTCCATCATCCGTGAGGCCAGCGAAGGCAGCAAAATACTCTGTTGTCTTGCCGCCACCGGCATCCAGGCCTGCCACATAATCTCGGAGAAACCGCTTTAGGGAGTCCTCCACACGCTTCACTTGGGTCCGTCCTTTGCCGACACAGTCGGACACCCTATCAAGCCACTTAAGAATGTAACTTTCGTATGTATCCGTCGCGCCATTTAAAATGTTACCGAACGGGTAGGCAGCTTCGGGCTCAGTCGCCGGTCGGCCAGGGCGTAAATCCGCTCGAGCTTACGCTCGATGACGCGGGCCAACGCGAACGGATCCAGGCTCCGGCGCAAGGCCCGCAGCGCCTCCGCCCGCTCCGGCTCGACCACTTCGGAAGCCAGCACGCGGTCCAGCGGGGTCTCAGCCGGGCCGTAGACCCGCCGCACACGGGAGCCCACCCGAACTTTCTTCACCAGCTTCACGGAGGGCTGAAACAGGTTCATCCACAGGCGCAGCTCGTTCCGATACAGGTCGTTGATCGCCTCGACGGCCTCGGGCGTGTCGTAGCGATCCCAGCCCAACAGCTTCCGCACGTGCGTCCAGTTCTTCTGCTCGATGTGGGCGTTGTCGTCCTTCTTGTAGGGCCGGCTGCGCGTCCACTGAATATCACGCTTCGCGCACCAGCGGCCCAGATGCCAGTTGATGAATTCCGAGCCGTTGTCGGAGTCCAGGCCGAGCAGGCGAAAGGGCAGCGCGCTGGCGATCTCTTCCAACTGGTCGCGCACGGCGGTTTCGCCCTTGCCTAGCACGGCGCCCGTCTCGGTCCAGGTGGTGTGGATGTCGGTCACGTTGAGCGAGTAGGCGAATTCGCCGCTGGCGGCGTTGCCCGAGTGCGACACCCAGTCCACCTCGGTGAAGCCGGGCACGCGCACGTCCCAGGCGTCGGTCTTGACCGGGATCTGATGTTTGAGCACGGTTCGACTTCGCTCACCGTCCCTGAGCGCAGTCGAAGGGAAGGCGCCAGGCTTGGTGCGCCCATAGCAGCGTCGCTTCACCTGCTGCTTGCGGGCCCGCAGGCGGCGGTCGATCTGCCGCGCGCTGATGGCTTCCAGTTGGCGCTGGACGCCCGCGCTCAGGTGAAAGCGCTTCTGGATCCAGGGCCTCCACAGCGACACCAGCGCCTTCAGCCGCACCGACCAAGGATAGCCCGCGGCCTCCCACAAGCGGGCCAACACCGCGATCACCGCGGGGCTGTAGCTCGGCGAGCGCCGGCGTCGGAGAGGCGGCTTGGTCCGCTCGGGCACAGGCCCGTTCAGCAGGCGGATGGCGTATTTCCGGTGGTAGCGTGTGTTGGCACAGAACTCGTCCAAGATCACCGGCTTCCGCTTTCGGTCCGCCTGGCGATAACGCCCGTAGACGGCCCGGAAATATTCCCATCGCGATCGGTGGCTCATGGTAACCCTCCTCCCCCTCTGGAATCGGGTTACACCTCAAAAGGCGCGACGGGTTACATTCTTAAATGTCTCGACGGCTCCCCACCGGTTACATTTGACACGTCTCTATACGTAGGCTTGTGCGAGGCGCATCTCAGGGCTATAATAGGTAGTCCTGACCCTCGCGATCCGACTTGCCCGAGGCATTCGTGAATAAGAGTGCTACTACTACCGGACTGAAGGATCTAACTGCGGTCACCTTGCCGGATGGAAATACCTCCCAAGAAAAGTCATTCCCCGTAGTGGGCATTGGAGCTTCCGCAGGAGGGTTGGAGGCGTTCAGGGAACTGCTTCAAAACCTGCCCAAAAACCCTGGGATGGCCTTTGTCCTGGTGCAGCACTTGGCGCCCAAGTATGACAGCGTGCTGACACAGCTGCTCTCGCGCTCCATCAACATGCCGATCAACGTAGTCAAGGACGGCATGACGGTCGAGCGCGACCACGTGTACGTCATCCCTCCGAACACCGACTTGGCGATTCTTAACCGCACCTTGCATCTGACGCCTCGCCCGGCCCCCAAGGGCATGCACAAGCCCATTGACTTTTTCCTGCACTCACTGGCTTCGGATCAGGGAACCAAAGCGATCGGTGTCATCCTCTCGGGCACGGCCTCAGACGGGACGCTGGGGCTCAAGGCAGTGAAGGCGGAAGGCGGCATCACTTTCGCGCAGGACGAAGAGTCGGCGAAGTATCCGGGAATGCCGCACAGCGCGGCGGCGGCCGGGCACGTGGACTACATCCTGCCGCCGGATCGGATTGCCAAGGAGCTTATCCGCATCGGCCGCCACCCCTTCCTAGCCCAGGTTCAGCCGTTGGAGGCGGCCGACCTCCAGCCCGAGGGCGAGCAGGGCCTGCAAAGAATTTTTATTCTTCTCCGGAACCTGAGCGGCGTCAACTTCGCCCTTTACAAGCGCAATACCATCAAGCGCCGCGTCCGCCGCCGAATGGTCCTCCACAAGATGGAGGAGCTGGATAAGTACGTGAAGTTTCTCGTAGAGAATCCCGCCGAGCTCGATGCCTTGTATCAAGACATGCTCATCCACGTCACTGGCTTTTTCCGCGATCCTGAGACCTTCGAGGCGCTAAAAAAAGAAGTCTTTCCGGCCATCACCTCCGAGCGCAAAGACCGGGCGCCGATCCGGATCTGGGTGCCGGGCTGCTCGACGGGCGAGGAGGTCTATTCGATCGCCATTGCCCTGCTCGAATTCCTGACCGAGAAGGGGGTGGCCTATCCCATTCAGATTTTCGGCACGGACGTCAGCGAGGCGTCGATCGAGCGGGCCCGCTCGGGCGTGTATGTGGAAAGTATTGCCGCCGATGCCGGCCCGGCCCGGTTGCGGCGCTTCTTTACCCGAGTCGAAGAGGGCTACCAAATCACCAAAACCATCCGGGACGAGTGCATTTTCGCCCGCCACGACGTCACTCGGGACCCTCCCTTCTCCCGGCTCGACCTGATCAGTTGCCGCAATCTCCTGATCTATCTCGACACCGTGCTTCAAAAGAACGTGCTGCCCATGTTCGAGTACGCGCTTAACCCGCGAGGTTTCCTTGTGCTCGGATCTTCGGAGACGCCCGGAGAGGCCAGCGAGCACTTCGCGGTGGTGGACAAGAAGCACAGGGTTTATGCCAAGAAAGCCGGCACCGTCCGGCTGCCTTACAAATTCGCCCGGAGCCGGCCCGCCCGGGAAAAGGAAAAAGGGCAGCCGGAAGTCCAAGTTTCGACGGCGGGATTCGACGTCAAGAAGGAGGTGGACCGTGTCCTGTTGTCGAAGTATGTCCCGGCGGGCGTCATCGTCAACGAAGACCTCGATGTTGTGCAATTCCGCGGACGCACGGGCGCTTTTCTCGAGCCTTCACCGGGACTGGCGAGCCTCAACCTGACCAAAATGGCCCGCGAAGGCCTGCTGGTTGACCTTCGGACTTGCATCCATAGGGCCAAGAAAGAAAACGCGGTGGCCCGAAAGGAAGGCGTTCGATTCAAGTCGAACGGCGCGGCCGGCGTGGCCAACATCGAGGTGGTTCCAATCCGGGGACCCTCCTCCCGTGACCGTTTCCTCCTGGTGCTGTTCGAAGACGCTACGCCGCCCCTGCCGCGCGAGGTGGCGAAGGCTAGGGCCAAGGCGGAGCGCGCCCAGACACGCTCCGAAAAGGCCGAGGAACGCGGAAGCGCGCGGCTGCGCGAAGAGCTTGGCCAAACTAAGGCCAGCTTGCAGTCCATCATCGAGGAGCAGGAGACGACGAACGAGGAGCTCCGGTCCGCGAACGAAGAGATCCTGTCGAGCAACGAGGAGTTGCAAAGCGCGAACGAAGAGCTGGAGTCGGGCAAAGAAGAGCTCCAGTCAACCAACGAGGAGCTGACCACCCTCAACGAAGAATTGCAGAATCGCAATGTCGAATTGGCTTCGCTGAACGGCGACTTGAACAACTTGTTCGCCACCGTCAATATCCCCATCATTATGGTGGGAAGCGACCTTCGCATCCGGCGTTTTACGCCTATCGCGGAAAAACTTTTCAACTTCATTCCGAGCGACATCGGCCGGCCGATCGGCAACCTCCGGCCGACGATCGAGGTCCCGGGCTTGGAAAAGCTCATCCAGGGAGCGATCCAAACCGTCAGCTTGCGCGAAGTCGAGGTCCAGGATAAGGAGGGCCGCTGGTATTCCCTCCGCGTGCGGCCTTACCGAACTGTGGACAACAAGCTGGAAGGCGCCGTGCTGATGCTCTTGGATATTGACGCGCTCAAAACCGAAGTGACCGAATCCCGTATGTACGCGGCTTCCACTGTGGAAACTGTGCAGACGGCGCTCGTGGTTCTCGACGCCAACTTCACCGTGAGAACCGCCAACCGCGCCTTCTTCGAAGTGTTTAAGGCTTCCCCGGAAGAGACCATAGGCCAATTTATTTACGATCTCGGAAACGGCCAGTGGGACATTCCAAGACTACGCGAGCTGCTGGGAGAAATCCTTCCCAAGATGAATTTCATCACGAACTTCAAGGTCGAGCACGAATTCCCCCAAATCGGGCGGAAGACCATGTTGCTCAACGCCCGCGCGATCAGAGAAAAGAGGAACAATCTACAACTGATTTTGCTCTCCATCGAGGACATTACGGCGCGCCAAGAGGCGGAAGAGGCCTTGAGGGCGAGCGAAGAGCGATTCCGTTTGCTGGTGGAGGGCGTGCCGGACTACGCCATTTACATGATAGACCCCGAGGGGCGCGTGGTGAGTTGGAACCAAGGCGCGGAGCGCATTATGGGGTACCGGGCCGAGGAGATCGTCGGAAAGCCTCATTCGGGTTTTTTCCTGGAGGAAGACGCCGAGCGCGGCCTGCCGGACGAGTTGTTGAAGGCGGCGATTTCCAAAGGTCGCGCCGAGTCCGAGGGCTGGCGGGTCCGCAAGGATGGCACGCGATTCTGGACGAACGTCACGCTGGCGCCGCTGCGCGACAGCGGAGGAAACCTGCTGGGTTTTGCCAAGGTGACGCGCGACTTCACGGCGCAAATGCAAGCCGCCGAGTCCCTGCGCCAAACCCAGGCGATGTTCGAGAAGCTGTTCGAGTCGTCACCGGATGCCCTGGTCGCGACCGGCGAGGATGGGCGCATCACGCGGGTTAATCTCCAGGTAGAGAAATTGTTCGGGTATGGCCGGGAGGAGTTGCTCGGTAGGCCCGTCGAGGCCTTAGTCCCCGAACGATTCAAGGGCGCGCATCCCGAACACCGTCAGAACTACTGCGGCGATCCCCGCCTGCGGCCGATGGGGGCCGGATTGGAACTCTATGGACGCCGCAAGGACGGAAGCGAGTTTCCGATAGACATCATGCTCAGCCCCTTGGAAACCGAGGAGGGCAGACTGGTTCTTGCCGTGGTCCGGGACATCAGCGGCCGCAAGCGAGCCGAAGCGGCGGTGCGCTTTGTGACGGAGATCACCACCGTCGCAAGCGAAGCGGTAAGCCTTCGGGAGATGACCACCCGATGTCTCGGCGCCGTGTGCAAGTTCGGGGGCTGGCAAGTGGGGGAAGCCTGGTTCCCCGACGAGGCGGCAAAAGTCCTCCGCTTGGATCGCCGGTCGGTCTATTCCGCAATCAACATCGGAAAGCTCCGGAAAGAGACTTTGGATATGACTATTAGACCGGGGCGGGGGCTTCCCGGGCAGGTCTGGGAGTCTGGAAAGCCGATGTGGTTCCCAAATTTGAAGCGGAAGCATAACGCCCTCGCGGCGGGGCTCCGGTCCGCCTTCGGCTTCCCCATCATGGCGGCGCGAAGGTTATATGCCGTTTGGCTCTTCTTCTCAGTGGAAGACCGAGCGCCGGACCAATACTTCCTAGCCGCCACCGAGAAGCTCGGCGGCCACTTGGCCATCGTTTATGAACGGAAGGAAGCCGAGAGGTCCCTGAGCCGTCTTTCCGCCCGGCTGATCGAGACGCAGGACGATGCGCGCCGGCGAATCTCGCGCGAGCTCCACGACAGCACGGCGCAGGGCTTGGCGGCAGCGGCGATTAATCTTTCGATCGTGAACGAGGAAGCCCAAGCTCTCAGCCCCAAGGCGTCCAAACTGCTCGGGGAAGCTTCGAACCTCCTCAACCAGGTTTCCGAGGAGGTCCGGGACCTGTCCCACCTGCTCCACCCGCCGATGCTCGATGAAGTAGGCCTGGTCCCGGCGCTGCACTGGCTCGTGGACGGTCTCGAACAGCGGGCCGGCATTGACGTCGAGCTGGACGTTCCGGAAGACCTAGAGCGGGTGTCAGCCGGGATCGAATTGGCGCTGTTCCGAATCGCCCAGGAGGGCCTCTCAAACGTTCAGCGTCACGCGCAAGCGAAGAAGGCGAAAATTAGAATTGTGCCGGACACCGATAAGATAACCTTGGAATTGACGGACACGGGGAAGGGCATTCCCGAGGAAACCGTTCTGAAATTGAAGGAGAATCCGGCGATGGGGGTAGGCATTGCGGGGATGCGCGAGCGAGTCAACGAATTGGGCGGCGAATTCAAAATCGTCTCCGGGAAACGAGGTACAACCTTGAGCGCCTCGCTGCCGATCAACAAACCTGAGCTTTGAACAGCCCGCGCACTCTGGAAGAGTCGACGACCTTATGGCATCCGTGTTGTTCCGTAACTGGGAGGCTCGAATCGCGCGAATTCAAAGGCCGCAGATTTAGAAGGCAAGCCTGCGCTTCCCGCTCTGTCACCGTTATTCGTCTGCGCGGCTTCCCAGATCAGCATGGCTTTCTTGCGCGCCGCGCCTCCGCCGTAGTTGCCCCAGACGCCGAGGCCGCGGATGACGCGATGGCAAGGGATGAGATAGGCGATGGGGTTTGCGCCGACGGCGGCGCCCACCGCGCGCGAGGCAGCGGGTTTTCCGATCCGCCGGGCGAGGTCGCCGTAGCTCGTCACGGCGCCCGGCGGCACGCGCAGCAGCGCTTCCCAAACTTTGATTTGGAAGTTTGTACCTTTGACGACCAAGTTTAGCGGGCGGCGCGGGCCATTCGCCAGCGGCTCAAAGATCTGGCGGGCGACTGCGCTGAGCGCGCGCGAATCTTCCACGAGCCGTGCTCCCGCCCACCGCGAGGCCAAATCCGCGAGCGCCGATTTCCGGCCTCCCTCGGCAACAAAAAGCAACCCGCAAATCCCGCGCTCGGTCGCGCCAAGCAAGCACTCGCCGAATGTTGTGGCGTAAAAGCCGTAAGTAATCGTCAAGCCCGCCCCCTGACGCTGGAATTCGCCGGGCGTCACAGCTTCGCACTGGACGAACAGGTCGTGCAGGCGCCCGGGGCTCGAAAGACCTGCCTCGAAGGCGGCGTCGAGGACGGGGCGCGACTCCCGCAAGAGTTCTTTCGCGTGCTCGAGCGTCAGGAATTGCACGAAGCGCTTGGGGCTGATGCCGGCCCAGCGGCGGAAGAGACGCTGGAAATGATGCTCGCTCAACCCGACGCTCCGCGCGGCGTCTTCGAGCGAGGGTTGTTCCTGATGGTTTTTTTCGAGGTAAAGAATCGCGCGCTCGATTCGCGCATAGTCTGCGGTATTCATCGTGTGGCTCCTTTCCAATTTTACGCTACTATCTTCCCCGAGCCGCGGATACGCTGCAACCCGATTCTTGCTATAACCCGGCGGGTTTTTCTAAATTCGGGTTCGATTACGGAGGGTTGAAAAATAAAGTAACGGTGATTTGCTGCAGGGCGGCTCGGCGCCTGCCCCGCATGTCGGGGAGCGGCGCGAAACTCCAGTCGCAAACCGGCGCTACAGCATCAACTCTCATTAGGCAGGCACGAATATGCTGTACTTGGTTCTCCACTTGCGAGCTCCGGCCCTGGCCATTGCCGTCGTGGCGGTTTTTGCGCCGCCGGACGTCGTGAGCGTCGAGCTTCGGCCTGCAACGGCCGCCGCGTTCGCCCGCTACGTCCAAGCGGTCCAGGCGCGAATTGACGGCGAGCTCAAGCGGCCCGGCGCATTCCTCTACTTGGAAGGCCTGCCCGCCTCCCGCCGAAAAGAGGTCGAAGAAAGCCTCCAGCGCGGCGGAATTTACATCGAACGGCTCTCGACGCTCGACGCCCAAAGCCAGCGGATCGAAATCCCCGACGGCCTGGCGCATCACTGGATTGGCGCGGTGTTTGTGCCGGGCGCGACGGTCAGTGAAGCGGTCGCCCTAGCCGAGGACTATGACCACCACCAGGACTATTACCGCCCGGAGGTGCTGCGCTCGCGGTTGATTGGCCTGGATGGGAACCACTTCAAGATTTACTATCGCCTGCGGAAACGCAAGGTCATCACGGTGACGCTCAACACCTTGCACGATGTCCAATATTTCCGCGTGGACGACCGCCATTGGCATAGCCGGTCGGTCTCGCTGCGCATCGCGGAGGTGGAAGACGCGGAGAAGCCCGACGAACGCGAAAAACCCGTCGGCGACGATGACGGGTTTCTGTGGCGCCTCGATTCCTGGTGGCGGTACGAGGAAAAAGACGGCGGCGTCTATGTCGAATCGGAGGCGGTCTCGCTGACCCGGGACGTCCCCGCCGGGCTCGGCTGGCTTATCGGGCCATTCGTCACCAGCATCCCGCGCGAATCGCTGCAAATGACGCTCGAAAATACCCGCTCAGCGATTCACGCGCGGGCGGCGGCTCGACGGAAAGTTAAGAATTGAACCTACCACTTCGGGCAGGCTGATTTTATTCAACCGTGATCCGACCGAGGTCGTACCAACCGTCCGGCTGGCGGCCTTGAATGGCGAGTCGAATCGCCGGCTGGCGCGTGCGGGGGTCGAGCATAGCCACTCGCACGCGATACTCCCCTGGACTTAGGTCGGCCGGGATGTATATCGCCCCGTCATAGACGGCATCACCGGGCAGCCATTTCCTGGTATCCACCGGCAAGGTGACGACCGCGCTCTGGCCCGTTGAATAAAGCTCGACAGCAAGGTCGTACGGGCGGTAAACGGGCCTCCCAAACACCAAAATCGACAAGGGATTTTGGCCACCCCGTTAAACGCGCCCAACCTGAACCTCGCGTAGGTCTGTACGCACGCGTGTCTACCCGCGATCAACAGGCCCTTCCGTTGCAGATTCGGGCGATGAGGGAATACGCCACGCCCCCTTGGTTCTTGCGCGATGGCGATTCATTTGTTTTGGCGGTTGCGGTCGTCCCAAGCGAATTATAATACCCGGGATAGGAGGTGTTCCCATGATCGCGCCGGCCGGCACGTTCGATTACCTGGTAATCGTTCCGGAAGCTCGAAGCGAAGGTGGCTTCGAATGCCGCGCCGAGACGCGTGTCCCAGTCGTCCGTACGGAAACGATTTGGGATGATCCAAAGTTGGCAGATGTCAGGCTGGTCGGCATCTCCCCCGAGGTTCGCGTCACCGACGCGGGACCACCAAGTGACCCGGGCCTCCGGCCGCCGTGGAGCCTGCGAAAGCGAAGCCGCGTTACGCTGGTCGCGACTGCACAGGACCAAGCATCCGTAGCTGAGGCCTCGTTCTACATCGACAAGACGTTGACGGACCGCGCAAAGGCTGGCGACCAGATGCACTTGTCGCGAGATGCGTGTTGCGGTCTCGGTTTCTCGCTTATCCGGGGCGGAAAGCTGGTGGCCGCTGCCGGCGCGCTTACAGCCGTGCCGCTGGGCGATGGCGTCGAAGTTCGAATTCCCCGAGATCTCATTTCCACTGCGGAGTCAGTGTTTCAAAAACGCGATCCGGATTTTGAGTTTATTGGGGAACCAGTGGAAATAAAGATCGAAGGTTTGCGCGAGCGATATGGCCAATCCCTCTCTCGGAGGCCGCAAAACCCGTTAACGGATGCGTTCATCTCGTTCAGAGGTAGCGCGGTAGTAGGCGATTACAGGGTCATCGTTCGACATGGGCCTTTCCAATTCCCAGGCGGATCTAGGGAATGCGTTTCAATCTGTGACAAACAATCGTTTACTCGTCGCCGTGAGTTCGCCGGACGCCCACGACTGCTCCCCCGTGCCGAAAGCTCACGGAATTCGCCGACGGGATATCACCGTGCGAGCTGTCCCAGAAGCGTCTGTGTGAGAACCGGGCAAGGGCACGCCTTCAGGCGTGCTGTGGGAGTGCGGTGAAAGACCCGGCTTTAGCCGCTGAGGGCCCGAGCCTCAGGGCCTAAAGGCCTTTTTGACATTCGGCCTTTTGCGGCACGGATAAATCCGTGCCCTTTCGCAGAACTTCAAACTGCGAAAACGAAGTAATCACGCGGACTTAGAAGGCTGATGAAAAACGGGCCGAAATGTCATGCTGAGCCCCTTCGCTCTGCTCAGGGCAGGCTCTTCGCTTGTCATTCTGAGCGCAGCGAAGAATCCCTTTCATTCCACGCTCAGGGTAGACTCCGCGAAGCATCTCGCAGTGGTTTGAAATCAATGAGAGAGATTCTTCGCTTCGCTCAGAATGACAACGTAAGACAATTTTTCATCAGCCTGCTCCGAAAATTTGCGTTAAGTCCTTTGTTTTCAGTTCGGCCTTCGCCCGCTCGCGAGTCCCATTTTCATGCTTTGCGGGTGTCGCAAAGCGACATGACCGACTGCTAGAAGGCCGGATTCGCTCCGTGCGCCCTACAATGGCAGGCCGACCGGCCGCTTCTCGCGGGCGGAAATCTCCGAGGCAAAACAGATCTCGTGCGCTTGGGCGGTGTTGTCGAGGCTGGCTTCGGACTCCCGGTCTTCCAGGATGCAGTCCACGAAATGGCGAACCTGACCTTTGAAGGGATGATGGCTGACGTCGCCGCTGTCGGGAAGGAGAGTGGGAAACGTCGCCCAGCCTTTCTGCCCGGGCCAGAGTTTCGAAAACACTTGATTGTTGCGAATGGTTCCTTGATCGCCGAAGAGCTCGATGTTAAACGTGTAGGGGCCGACGCATTCGATCGAAGAAGTCACTTTCCCGAGGGCGCCGCTGTCAAAGCGAACCACCGTGA
Organism: Acidobacteriota bacterium; assembly: GCA_003225365.1. Lineage (GTDB taxonomy): Bacteria > Acidobacteriota > Terriglobia > UBA7540 > UBA7540 > Gp13-AA74. The sequence continues at coordinate 3,478 of QHZN01000004.1, read as the reverse complement.
CGCTGTTCGGCTCGTATTCATAGGCCAGGGGATTGTCACGGCTGATGTTTGCGCAGGCCGTCACTTCGACGGCGCGGCCGCCCACGAACCAGCAGAGCGCGTCCACGGCATGGCAGCCGGCGGTGAGCAGGCTCGACCCGCCGATTTCCTTCTTGATGTTCCATTCGTGCTGCGCGTACCCACGCCCGATGCCGTGCAGGTAATCCACTTCCGCAAGAAACAGGTTGCCAACCAGGCCCTGCGCGAGAAACGACTTGATCATTTCAAACAGCGGGTTCCAGCGCAGGACGAAGCTGACCACGGTCTTGACGCGCGCGGCGCGGACAGCCGCCTGAAGCTCACGCAGGCCGTCGAGCGAGAGCGCCACGGGCTTTTCTAGCAACAGGTGCTTGCCAGCCCGCGCGGAGGCGATGGCTTGGCCGACGTGCAGGTCGTGAGGCGTGGCAATGGAAACGATTTGGACGGAAGGGTCGTCGAGCATTTGCTCCAGATGGTCGTAGGCTCGGGCGCGCGTGAGGCCGTGTTTTTCCGTCTTCGCGTGGGCGCGCTCCTTGTCGCGGCTCACAATGGCGCGCACGGCGGTGCGCGGGTCCGCCTCAAACGCTTCGATGTGCGACCCGGCTACCCAGCCGGTGCCGATGATCCCCACGCCCAGTGTATTCATACGCCCTCCCGTCGGAGGCGGGAACCCTCTTTCATGCGATCCCGCTGCCGGGGATTCTATCAGGTGGGGAGAGAGAAAAGAAAAAAGCGACGGAAAAATCACCCGCCCTCAATTGGAGAGCGGGTAGGTCGGATTTCCCCGGCGTGGTGCAGCCCGTGAAGGAGACGGCTGTCACGCTCGCCGTCGGCTGGGCGTTCAGGCGTGCGAGGCCGTGGGGCTGTCTCCCACGGAGCCGGGTGCTATAGAATAGTCCGCATGTCGGAGCCGCCCGGGCTGAGCACTAATCCCGCCAACGCAGCTTCAGAGCGACCGGACGGCGCGAGCGCACCATCCCCAGATAATCCGGTCGCGCCGATGGTGCATCACTGCCTCGGCTTATTGCGACAGCGCTTTGCGGGGCGCGAGCCAGCCTCAGGGCTTCTGGTCGGCTGCGGTAACGGGGATGAGGTGATCTTCCTGCGTCGGGCGTTCCATAACTCCAGCGTGGTCGTCGGGATTGATGTAGATGCGAGATTTTCCACCCTCGCCCGCGAGGAGGGTTGCGTTATTCAAGGCGACGCTCTGAAGCTCCCTTTCGAATCTGAGACTTTTGACTTTGTGGCAGCCTTCCACTCACTCGAGCACATCGGGAGCCCTCAATTGGCCTTGGATGAAGTTCGGCGCGCCCTTCGACCTGGCGGGTGGTTTTATCTCGGCGTCCCGAACCGCACGCGGATATTCGGATACCTGGGGTCCTTTGACACCACAATGTGGCAGAAGATTGCCTGGAACTTGAATGACTGGTCGGCGCGACTGCGCGGGAAATTTCGGAACGAGCAGGGCAGTCACGCCGGCTTCGAAAGGAAAGAATTGGCCGATATGTTGGCGGACCGCTTTCGAAGCGTCCGTTTCCTCACCGAGGAATATATCCGCTTCAAGTACGGCGACCGCCTGCCCCGTCCGTTGCTGAACCTCTTACTCGCGCCCGGCATTGTTAATTATTCAACTCCGGCCCATTACGCCCTATGCCAGAAGGCCTAAATGGGGCTAGAAGACGAATGGGCGGGACGGGCCATCCGCGCCGAAGCGTTAACTTCCTTCATTACGTGCAGCCCGTAAACGCCAGAGCCGTCGAAACGGGCGTTGTGGTCCCCGGCGTTACGACGAGCGAGTTGACTACAGCCGGGCTAGGCGTCGCCGTGGTGCAGCTCGAAGTGGCCGCCAGCAGGCTATAAGTTATTGTCAGTGTCGGCGACGCCGGCGGCGGCGGCAAATTCGCTGAGCCGCCCGAGAACGTTCCCACCTGCGCGGCGCTGGCTGGCAAAACAATTTGGTAATTGTAGCAGTCCGTCCCGGTCGGGCAGGCCACAGCGGGAGTTACGACGTTGGCTGTGGCTTGGGTCATAAAGTTTTGAGGCTGGGCGGCAGCTTGGGTCGTGTTTGTGCTAAGCCAGGGAATGGTCACCAAAATTTCCGACCCGCCCGCCGGAGTGGCCGCGACCAGCGGTGACAGGGTCACGTCCGCAGCAAGGGCTGTTGCGTCCTTTGACGTAATTTGTCCTGCCAGGGTTCCACCCGAACTGCCAGCGCCTTCGGAGACCATCGCGAGATTGCCCAAAGCGGTGCCCACCGGAACTTTGAACACGATGTCGGGGTTGTAGGTTGCGCCGCCAGCTTGAGCCGCGATCACCACGTCGTACGTGGTCGTCCCCGGCGTCCCTTGAACGGGGCAGAAAAAGAAATTCCCGCTCGAGTCTGTGGTGGTCGCGTACTGGACCTGGTCAACCATGTCAGTGATGCCGGTGACGCCTGCCGGCTGTTCCAGCAGGACGGTCGCGCCGGAAATCCCGGCGCCGGTGCCGTCCACAACCGTCCCACCGATGGTGTTGTTGTTCAGCGAAACTTCGCCCGCGTGCAGCACGGGCTTCAGCCGGAACTGGCCGTTGCCTTCCGCCACGATCGAGGAACACGCGTCGAAGTTGATGTTCAGGTCGGTTGCCTGACCGGCCGTAATGGTGAACTTGCCGCCGGCGATTTGCCCAGATGGAATCTTGAGCCCCGTCTGGGCTTCGCTTGACAATTGAAGCTCAATCGTTCCACTGGAGTTCACGACGCAGTTGAAGCCATTGCCGGTGCCGCAATTGTTGGGCGAGGGCCCACTGGAGGAGGTGTTATCCAGCAGGTAAAGCCGGATTTGCTGATAGTCTCCCGGGGGGAGCCCCGAGGTCGAGCCGAGCTCGGTCAGCACGCAGGTGGTCGAGACCGGGCTGAACAGATCAATCTGCTTTGGGCTCGAAGAGAGATCCAACAGGGTGACCCAGCCACTGTCACTCGGCCCGGCGTTACTGTTGATGTGGGCCGTCACTTTCGTAACCGTGACCCAGACCTGTGTGAACGGTCCGATCGGACCCGAGCTGTTTTGGCAGACCGGCGGATCCGACAAGCTGGTCGTGACGGTTCCGCCCGAGTTGTTCGTCGAAGAAGAGCCATTACAGCCCACCATCCAGCACACAGCCGTCAACGCACCGAGAATACCGATTGCCAGGAAGAAGGCCCGCGTTCGCGAGGTAATCATGATTGACCTCCACGTCAAATTTGTCACCCGTCGAAAAGGCTTCCCGACCCCAGACCTCAACATTATTGCAGAATCGCTGGTTCGCCTTGAGGGCTCACCCACTGCGATGCGGGGACGCCCCCAATGGTTTTATGCGCCAAGGGATTGCTAGTGACTCCACCTTGCATCGCTCGAGGCGTAATCACACTTTGATCGGCTCTCTGTCTGTTTCAATGGATATTATACCGCACTTTCAGCTCGGAGCGCGGGTACCCCCTTCT
>QHZN01000294.1 GCA_003225365.1 Acidobacteriota bacterium | reverse complement strand
TGCACAGCCCACCAGCCGTTCACCCCGCCCTGCCCCTGCACGCCCATGGGACTACAGATGATCGCGCCTCGACCCGTCAACGGATTGCACACCTTGGTCGTCCCCTTCACCCAGTTGCGATAGAGCGTGCCGTGGCTGCTGGAGCCCCATGTGCTATCGAAGCCCATTTCGTGAGTAACGTTGCCTTCGTAGAGATTCCACTGGGGATGTGCGCCGTGCGTGGCAGTGCCAAACATCAGAAGGTTGGGTGCACTACTATCGAAGTTGCCCAGCATGTAGTTATAGGCGACGACGTTGCCGGCGGCTCCCCAATTGAGAATGATCGAGCCGTGCAGACGCTCCAGGATGTTGTTCTGCACAAGAAACCCGCTTGTTTTGTTGACGATAAATACATCCGCATCCGTCGTCCCCGCCACGTGCGAGAAGGCGTTGGAGAAATAGCTATTGACGATCTGGCCACGATAGGACCATCCGACTTGGACATGATCGCCGTCGGCGTAATTGCCCTCGACGCCACTGATCCAGCAGTAGGCGCACTCCTGCATCTGAAAGTTCGTCGTATACCCCGTGTTGTTGGCGTAGACCTGAAAATTCTCCGCGCCCGCATACTTGGCGTTCATGGTGAACGGCGTCGCCAGCGGCGTGAGGGCGAAGTTCGAATACAGCGCAGGCGTAAACCCGATTGTGTTGCCGCTGACGGAGGTGACCTCCACAATTTGTCCACGCACCCGTGTCCCGTTCCAGCCAAGTCCCCCGTCGCACCACGTACAGTTCCCGTTGTCCCCCGTGATCGTCACAAAGCTGGAATCGTTCAGCTCGGTGATCATCAAGTACGACCCGACGTTGATCCCCGCCGCATTGCTCACAGTAATGCTTGTAGATCCCTTCGTCGCCCCGCTGGAGATGGAGGGATTCCCGCTGATCGACGGGTTCCCTATCCCCAAGGAGACCACCGCCCCCGAGGTGCCGTGGGCGTCGAGAATCGTATTGATCGCGCCGTTGCCGCGTAGGGTGACGTTGCTCGGGATTCGGAGGCCGCTGTTGATTCGAAACGTCCCCGATGAAAGAGAAACCACTTGGTTCGCAGGGCAGCTATTGAGTGCGGCTTGGATGCCTGCCGTTGCATCCGATGCGCCATTTCCATAGGTTGCGGCGTTGATGGTTGCGCATATCGTTGTTCTATTCGGAATTCCTCCGGGTATGCCGGACTGCGTCCAGTCAATCGCCCGTGAGGGGTCGAGGATTCCGGACCCGAGCTGTGCATGCGCCACGCTCGCCCAGCCGAACAAGAGCGCGAGGATCGTCAAAAGCAACGCTTTGCGTCTCATTTACTTTCTCCTTAACGCCCCGATGAATACAGAGCCAGCGTCGTCCCCAGATTGCGTTTTTGAAACATGAGGATGCCCATTTCCATATGATAGAAGTTCATCGTTGTGTTATCAATCTAATGTGCGCCTGTAAGAAGCACGGGAGAGGCTGGTTAAAAGCAGGTAAATTGCCAGTCCCAAATCCCTACACAAGAGTCTAAAATCGACATGCACGGACGAAGTTCGGGAATAGAAGCAGAAGGATTCTGATAAAGAGAATGTTCTGTACGTCTAGGCGGTAGTGAAGAGGGCTTGTCTAATCCTAGGGTTTTTGTCCTGTGATCCATGTTTCATGTGTGGCGAGGTCGTTTCCAGCCGGTACCAGCGCTTGGGATAAGACTGCGGCGACATCCGGCTCAGAGTTTACACGGAAGGTCAGAACCATCCGTATAGGAGAGAACGTCTCGGGATTTTCTCTTCGCGATCACCACTGCGGCACATAGCAGAGCTTTGCCCACTCTCGACTCCCGCTTTCGATGAGAATGACCTTGAAGCCGGCGCGTTGACTGTCTACCCGAGGCTGGACGTAAACCGGCAGCGCCCGCAACACAATTCCGTCAGGAATGTGGATCACAGCTTCCTTCCACTGGACCTCCTGGGGTCTAGGGAGCGAGACGGCGACTCCCGTGTAGGACACGTCTACGGTCGTCCCTGACACCCGGTGGTCTTGCCAGGCTAAGTGACAAGGTATAAAGACTCTCCGCCTGGGATTCAGCCGCTTATATTGCTTCTCGTCTTCGGCCATATACACCCATCCACTCAACGCGTCGCCTTGCTCCGACTCTGGCAGAAAGGGCGGCCCCGGAACTCTCCGAGGCCGGCCCCGAAAACAACCGACCCGACCTTGCTCGCAAGGACTACGGACACGGCTTGTGGAGTTGGATATTCCCGCCCTCCAAGGTTTCGCCACTGCCAGCCGAATAGTGGAAGTTAGCCCCATTCAGCTCGATGGCGAACGTATCCGTGTGCCGGCCGGGCTCGCCGTTATCTGCCACGTCAATGGAATAGGTGAACCCCGGCACTCCGTTGATCTCAGCATTCCCCTCCATGTGGCGGGTTGTCGCAGTGTCCCCTTGACGGTAGACGCTGATGCTGGTCGCTTTCATCTGCATCCCGGAGTTGTGGTCGATATAGTTGAAGTGAATCTCCGGTGTGCTCGCATTCGGCTTGAACCCGGCGTTGAACCCAAAGTTGGCCTTGCTATTGCCGACCTTGATCCAACCGCCACCGGTCACGAAGTCCGTTGAGCAGGGCGGCTTGGGTGGGCATCCTGGGCAACCCTGCACATCGCTATGGGCGCTGGACAGGATCACCTCCGCAGCGAGGACCCCCGACGCCGTAACCGTAAGGTGAAGGGCGTTGACCGTGATGTCCTGAGTGCCTCCCCCCGACGACGTATTCTGCTCATTGATGATGAGCGTCGCCACGGGCGGAACCCCTATCGGGTTAGGGGGGATCGTGAACGTCTGGTTCGGGGCAAAGGGGTCCACCATAATGGCCTGGCCGCCAAAGGTGACGTCCGCGACTTCGGTCGCTCCTCGGACTCCACTACAGGTGGCCTCCGACTCGGCACGAACGAACGAGGCCGTGACCGCTGCCGCACTACCAGGGAGCACGGACAGGTCCGCTAGGGACGCCTCGCTTCTTGCAACCCCATTCGCTCCGCTCGTCATGGTCGACATAAGCGTGGCACTCAGAACGCCGGGGATCGAGACAGTCTCCAGCTGGTTGGTCTGTAAACCGCCGCTGGGAGGAAGTGGCCCGGTATCCGAAAGAGTCTCCGGGCCCACGACGAGGCCGAGAAGGTTAACATTGACAAAAGCGCCGAAGGCCTGCCCGCTGTACATGACCCCGGATGTAGCGGTGGAAGTTCCAGAGGTCGTGGTCGTGGAAGAAGCAGTCGTATCCCCGGCGGGAGCCTGGGCACTTCCAGCCCGGTCAGGGGGACCCCCACCTGGCTTGTTGGACGGGGGAGCGGGCCAAGCGGGGGAACCCCAGGCCGCTCCCAAGATAAGCAGTAGGCAGGCAAGCGAAAACTGCATACCCTGATTCTGCGTCTTCATAATACGGTTCCTCCTTTCACAATGACACCGGTTGATTAACCGGCACCCGCCACGATACTCCGGGTCATCATTGGGGTCCCCTCCTGCGCGAGACACTTTATCAGTTTTTTTATCCGGCTGTACCTAGAGGTTTTACCGGATTTCCCCCACAGGATGTCCCTGATTGGCCCCCAGGGAATTACCGGATGGCCGGTTTCTACAAGGCTCCACCGTATCGAGCGAGCAAACTCCGTGCCGATCCCCCTCGCTTGTGACCATCTGAAAACGCAGATATACGGGCAGGTTTTCTAGAGAAAATGAGGCCCCGCAGGCGAACTGTTGCACAGCTGCGACGCGACTCAGCGGGAATTAGAGATAACGCTGTGGTTCTGCGAAGTTCAGATGTCGCAGGGATGCGACGCTGGACACGGCTACGGAGACAGCAGGTGGTGCTTTCGGAGAAGGCGGTACAGCGTCGAGCGGTGGAGCCCGAGCGCCTTGGCCGCTAGGGTCAGATTGCCTTCTTGCTCTTGGATCGCTTTCTCGAGGAACTCCTTTTCAAGCCGTTCAAGGGTCTGTTCC
>QHZN01000293.1 GCA_003225365.1 Acidobacteriota bacterium | reverse complement strand
GGTTCACGGTGAGAGATACCGTCGTGGTGTTCGTCAAGCTGCCCGATGAACCCGTGACGGTTACCGCGACCGTTCCTGTTGCCGCCGTGCCGCTGGCCGTCAGCGTCAAGGTGCTTGTGCTCGCCGTGCTGCTGGGATTGAACGACGCCGTCACGCCGCTGGGCAGACCGGATGCCGACAAGCTGACGTTGCCATTGAAACCGTTCTGTGGAGTAACCGTGATGGTGCTCACGCCGCTGGCTCCCTGCGCAATCGTTACGCTGCTCGGCGAGGTCGAGAGGGAGAAATTCGGCGGTGGGGCTACAGGTGTACTGACCGACACGTTGTCGAAACTGGCGGTCGCCAGCGAGGAAGTGCTCCGGCTACTCACTGCCAGCCCCACGTACACGTTCGGCGTCATGCTCACCGTCTGGCCCGTCCCCACCTGCACCCAGCTCACGCCATCCGGGGAACCGTACATGCTGAACACATTCCCGCTTCTTGCCAGTTTGATCCAATTCGGTAAGGTCACGCTTCCCAAAGGCTGGTACGAACTGCTGGCTCCCGTGCTCGTGCGCTCCGTCATCCAGTTGGCCGAGGAATAGTTGAACAGGTAGACATGGTTTGCGCCCGCGTTCAGCGTCTCGCGTATCATGATTCCGGCCTGCGCTGCGGTACTACCCTGCAGGCTCACCACCCGGGCCACCATCGTCCCGTCCCCCGATAGCGGCTGGTAGACAAAATGGAGTCCGTCGGAGTTGGTGGAAAAAGTCCCCTGCCCCGCTCCCGCCACGGTGAACGTCCCGTTCGCGTAACTGGCACTCCCCGCTAGCCCTGCCGAGCCTACGTCCTGGTCCAACCAACTGACCGGCAGCGGCTGCGAGGTCACCGTGAAACGAACCGCATTGCTGTCATTCATGCTTGGTGCGACGGAAACCAGCAAGGGCCCCGAGGTCGCTCCCGGCGGAATCGTAATCGTAATGGACGTGCCGCTCCAGGTGTTGGTCGTCACCGCTGCGCCATTCAGCAGAACCGCACTGCCCCCTTGCGAGGCTCCAAAACCTGAACCGGAAATCACCACCTGGCTGCCGATCGAGCCCGTGGTGGCAGAAACAGCCGTAATGACCGGCGCCGGCGTTGCCGCCGAACTGACCGACACGCCATCGAACGTCGCGGTGGCCAAAGAAGATGTCGTGCGATTACTCACTGCCAGCCCCACGTACACGTTCGGCGTCATGCTCACCGTCTGGCTGGTCCCCAGCTGCACCCAGTTCACACCATCCGGGGAACCGTACATGCTGAACACGTTCCCGCTTCTTGCCAGTTTGATCCAATTCGGGAGGGTCACGCTTCCCAAAGGCTGGTACGAACTGCTTGCTCCCGTGCTCGTGCGCTCCGTCATCCAGTTGGCCGAGGAATAGTCGAACAGGTAGACGTGGTTTGCGTCCGCGTTCAGCGTCTCGCGTATCATGATTCCCGCCTGCGCCGCGCCACTACCCTGCAGGCTCACCACCCGCGCGACCATCGTCCCGTCCCCCGATAGCGGCTGATACACAAAATGAAATCCGTCGGAGCTGGTGGAAAAAGTCCCCTGCCCCGCTCCCGCCACGGTGAACGTCCCGTTCGCGTAACTGGCACTCCCCGCCAGGCCGACCGAACCGACATCCCCGTCCAACCAGACTGAAGGAAGGCCGGGGTTCGGCACCACAGTTACGGTCAGGGTGACCGTGGTGGTACTCGTCAAGCCCCCCGACATACCCGTGAGGGTCATCGAGGCCGTTCCTGTTGCCGCCGTGCCGCTGGCTGTCAGCGTCAACGTGCTTGTGCTCGCCGTGCTGCTGGGATTAAACGAGGCCGTCACGCCGCTGGGCAGACCGGATGCCGACAAGCTGACGTTGCCATTGAAGCCGTTCTGTGGAGTGACCGTGATGGTGCTCGCGCCGCTGGCCCCCTGCGTGATGCTCAAGCTGCTGGGCGATGCGGAAAGGGTGAAGTTCCTCTTAGGGTTCACGGTGAGAGAAACCGTCGTGGTTTTCGTCAAGCTGCCCGATGAACCCGTGACGGTCACCGTGATGGTGCCGGTCGTTGCGGCGCCGGTCGCGGATAGAGTCAGAAGGCTGCTGGTTGTGGCGGGATTCGTGCCGAAGATGGCACTGACACCGCTCGGTAGGCCGGAAGCAGTCAAATTCACATTGGCACTGAATCCATTTAGAGGATTGATCGTGATGGTGGTCGAACCGGCGGCGCCTTGGAGGAGGGTTAAGTTAGCAGGCGATGCCGAGAGGGTGAAGCCGAGTTGTTGCGAAGACGAGGGCCAGTTGTTAATCAAGTTGGCGGCGTTGATAGTGCCGATGCCGGTGGCGAAGTCCCAGCCGGTGGTAGTGCCGTAGGCGGCGGCGAAGGAGTTATTGGAAGTCGAGAGCACGCCAACAGTGCCGTCCGCGAGGTAGCAGTTGGGGCCGACGCAATCCACATCCATATCGCCCAAGGTCACGTCATAGAAAACGCACGTCGCGGCTACGGTGTTGCCGCTACTGGAGTTGCAGGAAGTACTGCCTGTGGAACCGTACTCGCCAGCAGCAAGTTGGTAGTAAACGGGGGCCGGATTACCCTGCGGGCCACCGGCCTTCTGATTGATAAGCGCCTGGATGCCCGCCATGATGGGCGAGGCGAAAGAGGTGCCGCCCGCGCCGGACCAGGCGCTTGGATCCGCGCCGCAAGCAGCTCCGCCGTGCGCGGAATCCGACCAGCAGAAAATGTAATAGTGGCTCCAGAGTCCATCGGCGGCGAAAAGCGAAACGTCGGGAGTGTCGCGGACGCCGTCGCTGGGATTCCCCAGAACATTCTGCCAGGAGGGTTTCGGCCATCCATGGCAAGTGCCGCTCACGACGCCGCTTGTAGACGGCGTTCCCGTTGCGCATCCGCTGGGGCCGCCGCCACCCGCCACAGTGGTCATGAGAAGTGAGCCGATCAGAGGGTCGTTGCAGAGACTAGTCGAGCCATAGGTCGGGCTATAGCCTTCGTAGGCGGTGAGCAGCGCCCCGGCGCAAGAGTCATTCCATGGAATCTCGGGAATGTAAGAAATAGCCGAACCGAACGCGGAGGTGTTGCTGGAATTCCAGTAGGTAGCGTTGGTGCCGGAGTACGTGTCGCTGAAATCGGTGCCGCCGACGGCAACGTTGTTGGGAGTCGAAGCGAAGGCGTTGACACCGATGCCGTGGGTGGCTTCGGCCACACTATTGTCGCAGCCGGCGGCACCGCTGTCACCGGCGGCAACGAAAACAGAGACGCCCTCCGTGACCGCCTGCTGATAAGCAGAATTGTAAGCGGCGTTGGCCGCTGCACCGTTGACGGTCTCGCATTGGCCGTAGCTGATGCTCATGATGGCCGGTGGTGGCGTACTGGCGTTAATCAGGTTCTGGACGGCAATCAGACCTCCGAACGTGGTTGTGGTATCCGCGCAAGCGGCCATCTCAATGGCCGCACTGGGCGCCGCAGCGCTGGCCCACTCCGCATCGAGAATGGCTTCAGCATCATTGGGCGCAAAGGCGCCAGGGGCACCGCAGTTATTAGGGCCGGAAGGAGATGCGGGGTGAACCTGAGTGAAGGAGGCTGAAGTGTGGCCGGAAAGACCAAAAGTCGAGCGGAAAGTGGTCCAGTCCGAAGCGCTGAAGACGTCGGTGTCTTCAATGAGCACAATGGTCTGGCCTTGGCCGGAGATGCCCGCGCTGAAGAGAGGATTCAAGTTGTAGATCGTAGCCAGGTCCGCGGGCACGACTGCGTAGTTGGTGCTACCGAGGAAGTCTGTGAAGGTGAATTCCGTGTGCGGCTTGTGCATCTGATGCATGACGTTCGGCCGGAAGTCGTGCAACGAGACCACGCCGGACACCACGGGAGCGAGCGCCGCCGGGATCCGGGGATCGCTGAAGTTGGCGATGTGCTTTTCGCCTTTCACCTCAACATGATGAATCTCCGTCTGGAAGGCCTTGCGCACCTGGCCTGCGGTGCCGGAAAAATCAATGAGCATGCCGCTGGGATAAACAACGTTGATCTTGAAACCGTATGACTCGCCCCTTTGGCTTCGGGACGGGTGTTGCCCTCGAGCGCGACACGATTCATTTCATCGACGCTTTGCGTGATTCGCGGGCGAGCATGCACGCCGGATTCTATTTGCGCGCAGACAGAAGGCGCGGCGACCAGAGCGGCGAGGACAACTACGGCGCAGAACCCCAGTTTGCGAGACATGGGTCTCCTTCTTTCTTAAACTAAGATTTGCCCAAGACACAACTCGGAATGGAGGACGGCAGCCGGCCAAGCCCGGCAGAGCGAATCAGCGGTGGGAATGCTCGATGGCCGAGTCCATGGCCGAGAAACTCCTCTCAGGACGTGGCTTATCCCAGCTCGAAAACGAAAGAGAAACGGGCCCACCGAAGTACAACCTTAATAACTGAATTGGGATTCAAAATCAACGGTCGAAGGGACAGTTTTCGGCCAGGGGGTCGCGCGGTTCTAAATTGACGTTTTCGTCCAAGAATTGGCGTGCCTGCGGACTAAACTTGCCTTTCTGTCTGCCGATCTTCGAGAAGTTCACATGGAGACGGCTTCGTTCGGCCCGATCTTGGCCCCTCCCAGCCTGTCAAGCCATTTAAGAATGTAACCGTAGCTCCTGTTGTCGAGACATTGGAAATGTAACCGAAGGTTTGTTGTTGTTGCGGCTGTGGGAAAGTGGAAATCGCGGAGCGAGCGGCTTTTCCACAGCCGTTGACCTGCCGCGTTGGCTTTGCTGGTTCCCCCACTGTTTGCTGTTCCACCTTCGGACTCAACCGGCGATTGGCTAGTCGGCCGATGCGGTCGAGCTTGCGATCGATGATCCTGCTCAGTTGAAACGGGTCCAGCCGCTTTCTCAGCTCTTCGAGCTTGGCTACTTGCTCCGGGTCCGCTTGCGCGCACTCCCGCACCCGCTCGAACGGCGTGCGCGCCGCCTCATAAAT
>QHZN01000292.1 GCA_003225365.1 Acidobacteriota bacterium | reverse complement strand
ATTGTTCTCGCCAGCCAGTTCGGCGACCTTCGCTTCGGAGGAATCGCGGGCCGGTGCTGCAACGCGCTCATCGTGGGCGGGGTGAGAAGCAACGGCTGGTACGAACTCCGCACCTATGGTTGGCTGGGTCGCCGGGCGCTGCGCCTCGCGCACGGTTTCGTGACTAACTCCCATAGCGCGAGGCAAACTTTGACGTCGCAAGGGGTCAAGTCGCAAAAGATCGAAGTCCTGCCCAACGTGATTGATCTGCGGGATTTTGATGCCCGGAGCGCGCTGCCGTTCCCGGATTCCCTGCCCGCGGACCGGGTCATCGTGGCTGCGGTCGGCAGCCTTCGTCCGTGCAAACGTTTCGATCGTTTCCTCGAAGCGCTGGCACTGGCACGGCGCAGCGAGACGGCGCTGGCCGGTGTCATCGCGGGGGCTGATTATGGAGAGCGGAGGCCCTTGCTGGAACGGGCAAAAGCTTTGGGCCTGACGCCGCCTGATCTGATTTTCCTGGGTGAATGCGAGCGCGTTCCCGCCTTGCTCACCCGGAGTGCGATGCTGGTTCTCACCTCGGATTACGAGGGTTTTCCGAACGTTATCCTCGAAGCGATGGCGGCGCGGTTGCCGGTCATTACCACGCCGGTCGGTGACGCCGGGGTGATCGTGCGGCATGGCCAGAGCGGTTATGTCGTGCAACCGGATGATCCACAGAGCCTGGCCGCCGCGATGGTCAAGCTGGCGCGATCACCTTCATTGCGAACAGATCTCGGCCGAGCCGGTCGCAAGCGCGTCGAGCACGAGTACCCTTACGAGGCGCTGTTGGATCGCCTGCTCTGGGTTTTTCGCCGCTTCGCTGACCGACAGAGGAAGTCCTGCTTGCTCGAGATGCTGGAGCACGGCGTTCTCGTCAGGAAAACGATGGCGAACGATGTAGCGATGGAATCGAGCGGGCCATTGGTGTCGGTTCAACCATGATAACAGCTTGAGAGGTGGCACATGAGAGTCGTTACTGCTGAAGTGAGCGATGTTGCCCGGTACCTCCAAACGATGGGCACGGTCACGCTGGAGGATAAGGCGGACGAGTTTCGCTCCATCATGACCTATCTGAGTCGCTATCGGCGGATCGACGGCATGGCGCGCCTGCTCGAAGTCGGGACGGGGATCGGGTGGTTTCCTGTGCTCTGCGAGAAGAACGGGATATTGTGCAAGGGCATCGAAATCAGCCGGCAGCTCGTCGATTACGGGAAGGAGGTCGGCCGACGCCACGGCATCGACCCTGACATCGAGCTTGGCAACATCGAGGAGACCGACATCGGGGAGAATCGATACGATGTCGTCGTCGCGCTGAGCGTCTTCGAGCACGTGGAAGACTGGCGGAAGGGGATCGGGCGCATCTTTCGGGCGCTCAAGCCGGACGGCGTTTTCTACTTCACCTCGACGAACAAGTTCAGCCTGGTCTCCGGCGAATACAACTTCCCCTTGTACGGCTGGCTGCCGGACCGATGGCGATATGCCCTCAGAACACGTCGCCAGGGGGAAGATATCATGAACCTCGGAATTGATTTCAACCAGTTCAGGTTCCCGCAACTGCGCCGGTTCTTTCGGAAAACGGGCTTCCGCGTCATTCACGATGCTGTGGACATGCTGGCCACCGACGGCCTCGCCCATCCGGCGCCGTGGAAAAAGCTCGTTCTCGCCGTCCTGAAGGGCGTTCCTCCGCTCAAGCAGCTCTACCTTACCTTCCGGACGACGACGGGATTCATCTGCATCAAGTGACCGAGTTACAGTATTCGCATGATCTTATGCGTGACCTGTCCAAGCTGAGAGTGTGCTTTCTGGCTGGAACGCTGACCCCTGGAGGAGCGGAACGCCAGCTCTTCTATATTCTACAGGCGCTCCGCCAGGCGGGGGCGACTCCTCAGTTGCTCTCCTTGACTCAAGGCGAATTCTGGGAGGAGAAGATTAAAAACCTGGACGTTCGCGTCACGCATGTGGATGCGGCGTCGCGTTGGAAGCGGCTGCTGCGAATCATCAAAGAGCTGCGCAAAGACCGTCCCGACATCCTGCAGAGCCAACACTTTTTTACGAACGCATACGTCGGCGTCGCCGCGCGGCTCTTGCCGCTGAGTGGAATCGGCGCCCTGCGGAGCAACGGGACCAGCGAAGTGAACGGAAGTGGACCTTTCGGCGGCTGGCTGAATCTGCGCTTGCCCGCGACCATTGCGGCGAACTCGCAGTTGGCCGTCCAATACGCCGTCGCCAAAGGCGTGACGGCGTCGCGCCTTTATTTTCTGCCAAATGTCGTGGATACGGAGTGGTTTCAGAAGTCAGAGGACAGCGGACAGCGCACAGCGGAACCGCTCACGCTGATTGCCGCGGGACGTTTGACGAAAGAAAAGCGGCTGGATCGTTTCATTTCGATACTGTGGCGTTTGCACACGGTTTTGGGTCTGAACGTAAGAGGGTTGATCGTCGGGTCAGGACGACGGACCGAGGATCGTCGGACAGAGTTGGAAAATCAAGCCAGGGATCTTGGGTTGTTTCCGAACATCGTTCAGTTCCGGGGCGGGGTTTCGGATATGCGTTCGGTTTACCACGAGGCTGCGGTTTGCGTCCTCACTTCGGATTTCGAAGGCACGCCCAACGTTTTGCTGGAAGCCATGGCTTCGGGCTTGCCGGTGGTGGCCGCTCGGGTGGGTGGCGTGCCGGAAATTGTCCGGCACGGGCAGACAGGTTTTTTACTCGAGCCGAACGATCTCGATGGCTTCGTGGCAGCCTTGGCCGAACTGGTGAAGAATTCCGAACTCCGAATGGAAATGGGTCGCCGCGCCCGGACGTATGTTGAGCAACACCACAGCCTGCAGCGGCTTCCCGCATATTTGAGTGGGCTCTATCAACTGGCCCTGCCGGCGTGGCGCCAGGCGTTGGCCGCGTCTGTCCAAGGCACCTCGACCTGACCCGGAACTGAGAACGTCGGCGTTTTCCAAAGCACCTTGGCCTGGATGTTCGTCAGGTGCGAACAGGTATGAAAACAGGTATGAAGATAGCGTTAATGACATCGCAGGAGACCTGGGCCGGCTTTTTCATCCAAAGATGGCTGAGCCGGTTGAGGGTTGAAGGGATCGAAATCGGATGTGTGGTAGTGGACGAGAACCGGACGAGACGAGCAAATCCCCTCAGCCATATGTTGTCAGTGGCGAAACAGCAATCGAAGGTGGCGAAGTCTTCACTGCCAGGCGCACTCTTGAGGTTGGTTGTATTTCGATTATGGTTGAACTTCGGTCGCCGGGGGGAGGCCGTCACCGTCGCCGATCTTCCTGAAGCCATTCCAAGTTTCCGTGTGCCGTCGCTCAATTCCGCCGAAGCGGTGGAGGCCGTGCGCGCGTGTGGTTGCGACGCAAGCTGTCTATTGGGCGCTCGGATTCTCACCCAGAGCACAATTCAGGGGCTTGGCCACATCGTATTGAATGGCCATGCCTCCGATCCCAGATTCGTGAGAGGCCGGCCTCCGGTGTTTTGGGAGGTGCTGAATAGGAACCGGCAAATTTGCCTGACCGTACATCAGGCGGTTCAGAAGCTGGATGCGGGCCCGATTTATGGACAACGGTTGCAAGACATCATCTATTGCGGCGGGATCGCAGCCACAATTGGAGCCACCATGGAACAGGCGCGGACCAAGATGACGGACCTTTTTGCCGAGGTCTTGATCGGGATTCACGGGCGCACGGTTACGTCGATTGAGTTCAATCCAGGACCTGTGCGCACGGTTCCTCGGATTTCACAATTAATACGCGCTGAGATTCTTTGCAGGAGACGAAGCAAGCAAATCCACGCTGGTTACCGCAGG
>QHZN01000291.1 GCA_003225365.1 Acidobacteriota bacterium | reverse complement strand
ACTCGCGCAAGCCGAATTCAAGGAGTTCTTGTTGAAGTATCCGGACAGCGACCTGCTCCCCCGCGTGAAGCGGCGGCTGCGGGAGACTCAGGAAGTTTTGGCCACAGGCGAATATGCCATCGCCAGCTTCTATTACATGCGGCACGCGGACCATGCGGCCGAGTCCCGCTTTCGCGACATCGCGGAGAATTATCCCAACTACAGCCAGGCGGACAAGGCCCTATGGTACCTGGGGCAAACGCTCGAGCGGCTGAAAAGGCCATCCGACGCCGTCCCCTACTACGCGCGCATCCTGACCGATTACCCTCTCAGTCCCACGGGCGGCGAAGCCAAAAGCCGGCTGGCGGCGCTCCATCAGCCCATTCGCAAACCCACGAAAGCGATGCTGGCGCGCGCCCAAGCCGATCGGACGCACACCGCTCACCGAGAACTCTTCGAGCGCCTGAGCGGCTTGTTGTCGAGTGCCCCGGACACCAGCATGACGCGCCGTGGCCCGGTTGAGCTCGGAGGCCCCACCAAGCCCGAAGTTGCCGTCAAGGTCCCAGAGGCTCCCGCTGGCACGAGCGGAACAGGAGTGGTGGTTTCTGCCGTCGGCGAATCGAGCCTTCAGACCGGGCAACAGGAGCCGGTGTCTTCAGGCGGCGCCTCGACGGCCGAAGACAAGACGGGCGAAAAAGAAACGCCGACGGCCGAGAAAACCGTTTCTAATTCCAACGAGGCCAAGCCTGCCGACCCCGCGCCAGCCGGAAAGAAAAAGGCCAGGAAGGGGCTGTTGAAGAGAGTCCTTAAGCCGTTCTGAGAGGCGCGTCGAGTTCGCTACGGAAGTATGGACGGCAAATCGCCAGCCCGCACAAATCCTTCAGGAAATGACTGGAAGTGAGACGATGGGGCTGTTGAGCGCTTTCCGGAAGATTGACCGCAAGCGCTGGTTTGTGTGCAGCACTTGCATGACCGAGTCCCGCCACGACGAGTTGAAGTCGGTGTTTTACTCCGAGGGGCCGCCCGTGCTCGTGCTCGGCCGGCCGTGGATGAAGTGCCCAAGGTGCGGCGGCACCAACACACGCTCGTTCCAGGAGATCAAGGACGAGGGCTCGGAAGCCGCCATCTGGGGCCTGGAGCGCATCGTCAAGAAATACCCGCGCCGGCAGTTCGAAGTTTCCCCGGCTGAAACCAAGAGCGTGAACTGAGTCTCTCGGAAGACTCCGCTACCAACCCACCCCTTATCCCGTCGGCTAGAGTCTCCGAAGCAGGGACTCACGGAGCGCCTTTTCGGTGGGGGCGGCGAGCGGAGCGCCTTTCTCGGTGAGGTAAAACACGTCAATGACCTTCTCACCCTCGGTATCAATCAGCGCCACTTCGATGTTCAAGCCGAGCTCGGCGATGGCCGAACTCACCTGGTAAAGCAAACCCGGACGGTCGTAGGTGATGAGCTCGAGGAGCGTTGTGCGCGCCGCGCCTTCGAGCGAGGGTGGCTCCTCGAAGCGCACCTGGGTTGAAATGCCCACCTTCGTTCGCCCGGCGCGGGGAGCGGCTCGCCCGCTCATCAGCCGCTCAACACTCTGCGCCCCTGCCAGCACGTCGGTCAGACTCTTCTTGAAGCGCTCTACTTCGCTGGGGTTGAGCTCCAGGGTCCGGTGGACGTCCGCGAACCGGAAGATGTCGAGCACATTTCCACGCGCGTTTCCGAAAGCATCCGCTTTGAGGATGTTCAATCCCCAGGCTGCGAGCGTGCCGGTGAGTGAGGCGAAAAGGAAAGGCCGGTCTCGGGTCAGCACGGTCAGCTCCCAGAAGCGGCCCCGGTTTTCTAAGCGCACCTGAGCGGGCTCGTTCCGAAGCCCCTGCTCCATGCGGAAGTGTCGGGCGATGACGTCGGGGGAGTGGCTGCGCAAATAGCGCCGGGGGAAGCCTTCGAGGAAGGCGGCGAATTCCCGGCGCGACTCCGCGGGAAGCCCGGCGGCCATCGCCGCCTGCGACGCGGAATCGCCGGCGCCCGTAAAGCGCTCTTCGTCGAGACTGCGCGCCAGGTAATTCGAGGTCGCGGTGTAAAGCTGCCAGAGCATTTCCGCCTTCCAAGGCGTCAGCGCCTCCGGATTAACGGACTTGATGTCTGTGTAAGTCAGGAGCGTCAGCATTTTCAGCCGCTCCGACGTTTCGACCTTTTGGGCAAATTCGCGAACCGTTTCAAGGGCGAAAATGTCCCGGCGCTGAATCGTGCGCGACATTTCCAGGTGTTTGGAAATCAGGAAGCGGACGGTTTCTCGTTCCTCGGGAGCCAGAGCCAACCGTTCGAAGACTCGATCAACGGCGGCGAGGCTGCCCTCGACGTGGTCCGTCGAGGGCATGCCTTTGCCGACGTCGTGGAAGAGCAGGCTCAGCACCAGAAGCTCGGGTTGCTCGAGCTCGGAAAGTATTTCACCAAATTGTGGTTCCCATCCGGTGGCGCCCGCGCCCGCCGGCGAAGGCGAGCCTGCTTCACCAGGCAGGCTCCTCCGCCAACCCCGCAGCCTTCCGAGATTCTCGATGGTCCTCAGCGAGTGCTCGTCCACGGTATAGCGGTGGTAAAAGTCGCGAAGCACCAGCGCGTCCACGGCGCGAAACTCCGGGAAAATGTGGTTGAGGAAGCCGAAGCGATGCATGGCGCGCAGGGCGCGGGCAGCTTCGGGGGCGGCAAGAATTTTTCGGAAATCCTGCCACAGCGCCTCGGAGTGTGGCGGCTCGCCGCTGTCCAACTTCGCCACGGCCTGCTCTACACGACGTTCGGCTTCGCGCCCGAGCTCCAGTCCGTGCCGCGCCATCAGCTCAAAGGCGCGAAGAAGCGCGTCGAGGCCCGAGAGTTCGGGCTGCCGGGGATAGATCTCGCCGCGCACTACGGAGAACTCGGGCGTCGAAAGGCGAGACTTCGAGTCCCGATAAAGGCCGAGTAATCTTTTGCGGGGAGGGGCTGCATCGTCGAGGAGGCGCCGTGCCAGGCGGTTGATGGCCCGCGCTCGCCGAAAATAGATGCGCATCCACTCCGAGGGCGGAAGCCTGCTATCGCGCATGCCAACGCCGCGCCGGGCGGCCTGTTCCTGCAGCTCGTAACTCAGTTGATTGTCGTCGCGCCCCCGCTGGTAATGGATGAAGGTCCGGAGGTCAGCGAGGAACCGAGCGGCTTCTGCGGCTTCACTCGCAAGCGGGGAGGGCCACAAGCTCTCGGGCCTTGCCCAACGTTTGCGCAATCCCAATTCCTGGATAAGGCCGAGCCAGCGGGCGACTTGGTAGTCACGCAGCCCGCCGGGGGCCTCCTTCACGTTCGGCTCGAGATGGAAAATCGTATTGCCGAATTTATCGTGCCGCTGGGCCGTCATCTTGATGAGATCCGCTGCCAGGTCGGCGCGTTCACGGCGGACCAGGCGCGGAATCATGCTTTCGTGGAGCCGGGCCGAGAGTTCCGAATCTCCCGCCAGGTGCCGGCTGTCGAGGAGCGAGATGCTGAATTCGAGGTTGTCGCGATCGAGCTTGCCGCATTCTTCAAGCGTCCGCGCCGTCGAGCCGACTCGCAGTCCAAGGTCCCAGAGCGTCCGAGTGAGCGCGGCGAAAGGCTCGCGACGCGCGTCCAGCACCCGCTGGCTCTTCGCGAGGAACAGCAGGTCGACGTCGGAATGCGGAAACAGCTCCGAGCGCCCGTAGCCGCCGAGCCCCACCAGGCTGATCCCCTCAGCGGGCCCGGGGCCGCGCCCCGTGAGACTGCGGAAGAACTCGGCCACCAGTTTATCCACTAGGGCGGAGCGCGCCTCGGAAGCCGCGCCACCCTCCCCGGCGGATTCGAATCGTTCGCGAATCCGGGCCGAGCCGGCGGCGTAGATTTCAGGCAGGCTTGCGGATGTCACAATGGTCGGCAAAGACGGAACCCGAGTGGCGGCCAGCCCTCGTTTCGGCAGCCCCGGAAAGCCGTCGCCCTCTGTCCCGCGACCGGGGGAAGGCGACGGGTTCTTTCAGAGGCTGATGAAAAATTGTCTCATGTTGTCATTCTGAGCGAAGCGAAGAATCTATGTTGTTCATTTCAAACCACTGCGAGATGCTTCGCCGAGTCTACCCTGAGCGTGGAATGAAAGGGATTCTTCGCTGCGCTCAGAATGACAAGCGAAGGGCTCAGCATGACATTTCGGCCCGTTTTTCATCAGCCTGTTAAAGCGCGGCATCACCACGCTCTTCATTGCGGATGCGAATCGCCTCATGGACTTTCGACAGGAAGATTTTGCCGTCGCCGATCTTCCCGGTCTTCGCCGTCTTCAAGATAGCCTGGACGG
>QHZN01000003.1 GCA_003225365.1 Acidobacteriota bacterium | reverse complement strand
CGCCGTATGCACCATTCGTAGCGGCGATACCCGCTAGGACGGCAAACCAGGCCGCGTTGGCCGGAATGTGCAAGTTAAAATCGAAGAAACTGTGTACGAGCATCCCACAGCATCCCAGGGCGGCGCCCAAGCAAATCAAAGAGCCCTCAGCGCTAGTGGCAAGTGGCAAGTGGCGAGTGGCGAGGGCGGGAGTCGGGAGTCGGGGTTCGGAGTTCGAGGTTCGGAGTTCCGGGTGCCGGAATCCCGGGCGGAAGGCAATGCGAAGGAATAGCATCAGAGCCGCAAGCATCAGCAATGCTCCGGGAAGCCCCGTTTCAGCCATCGCCTCCACATAGTCGTTATGCGCGTGATCTATCCAGAGGTCGGTCGCGAAACTCTGGTAGCGGGGATAAGCGTTCTCGAAATTCCCCATGCCTACGCCGCTGAGGGGATGGTCTCGCAGCATGCGAAGCGAATCGGAGGCGACTTGCCTGCGGAAACCGGCCCATTCCACCCAGGCCGGTCCTCCGACTTTGACGATCAGAGCAAGGCGGTGGGCGATGACGCCGGGATCAACCCAGGTAAACAGCAGTACAGCAGCCAGAGTGGTGGCGGCGAGGCCTGCGGCCAATCCTGCGCCTTTCTCTCGCCGCGGCGAGCGGTGTGCCCGCCAGCCGCGCACCCCTAGCGCGATGGCGACTTCCGCTCCGAGCGCCAGCAAGCCGCCACGAGAGCCTGAGAGCAATAGCGATGCCACCGCGACCGCGGCCCCCACGGCGACCCAGGCCAGGAGGGCAAGCGTCGAAGACCGGCCTAGGCGGGAGCCCAGTCGAAGGGCGGGCTTTCCCTCCCCTTCCGCGTCCACTGCGCGCGGGTTCTCCGTCACCTGACGGACTGAGGGAATGGAGAGGACCGCCACTGGAATTAGCATTTCTATCAGCCCGGCGAAGTGGTTGGGATTAACGTAAGGGCCGAAAAGTAAATTGCCCGGGGTGACCACGTTCCCATAAATCCGCTGCTCGCCGGCGGCAAACTCCAGGATCGCAAACAGTCCGAGCGAGCCCGCCAGCGCCAGGACGGCGAGGCCGAAGGCGCGCCAAGTCTCCTCGGGCGCGGTCGAGAAAAGCTGGACGGTCACGAAGAAGAAAACAGCGTCCACTGCTAGCCCCACCAAGGCTTGGCGAGTTTCCGAGCGATCCAGCGTAAGCTTGGCGGCATACTGGACGACTCCCAGGATAATGAAGAGCCCCAAGGGGACGTAGAGAGGCGACCAGGCCAGCGTCAGCACTCCTTGCCGAACGCTCCCCAGGCCCCACAAGAAAAGGATTAGACAGGCCGCTACCCCCAGGGCGGCCCTGGCCCAGGGTACTACTCCGCCCAAGGCCCAAGGCGCGCCCACCAGGACCGCTATGAGCAACCAGCGCGCGAGGGCGAGCGGGCAATTGTCTATTGACGATTCTCGATTGTTGAATGGCTCCCCTGGCGCGGGGCGATTTTCGAGCTGCCCGTCAGCAAGACGGGTCTTCAACAAATCGCCACTTTGCAATTTTCCATTTTCAATGGCCGCAGGCATGGAGAATTGATAATTGTCGATTGACCCTGATTCTGCCCCCTGGCTTTTACCTTGTTAACTGTTGCGTTCTGCTGGCGAATGGACAATCGAGGATCGTCAATTCAGCGGTCCAGACACTCCAGCGAGACTCTGTCCAGCCAGAAGCTGCCAGTTATCTCCGTGGGGAAGACCCGGCCGAGAGGTCTCCAGAGGGAAAGTCGCACAGCGTTTGTATTCCGTCCGGTCGAAAAATAAACGCGCACGGCGTGCCAAGGGGTAGTTCCCACTGTGGTGTCGCTGATTGCGTCGAGAAAGCCCGGCTGGCGTGTATCGCTGACACGCAAGGACGGGCCAGTGTCGGAAGTAATGTCTTCGGAGCGGACGTAAGCCTCCACTCGATAGGCGTGATTGGGAAGGACCGGCACAATTTGATAGACAGGCGCGTATTCCTGGTTGCGGGATACCGTGAAGTCTATGCGAAGGCAGCGCGCGCCATGGTACGCAGCGGGGGCGGAGAAATCGACCGCGAGATAGGTTAACTGGCCCGACCAGTGCCAATCAAAACCCGCGTTCATAGGGAATTGCTCGAAATCGCCGTTGAACACAAGATTATCGTCCCGCCAGGACGCGGCGAACTTCTCAATTTCCGAGGGCTTGGACACAGTTCCCAGCCGTTCGAGGTCTCCCCAAACCGTCACTGCCTCTTCGATTCGACCGAGACCGATGAGGCGGTCCAGGTAGGGCTCGACGGAAGCAAAGGGGATTGGCGATTGACCGTTAGCCGAGGGGTTGTCCGTCAGCAGACGAATTGCCGATGGGCGATGGGCGGCCGGCCCCGGGGGCTGAGGAGGGTCGGAGGGCGATTGGCCGTCAGTCGATCCGTCGGTTGACGGATCGCCGGTCGGGTCAACGTCCGTAGCCACCAGTTTCTTGACGTTGATAAGCTCCCAGATTCGAAAGGCTGCGTCGTTGTCCCCTCGGGCGCTCAAGAAATCTACGTAGCTGACTTGGACCGCCGGCTCGATGGGATCGGCTAACACCGTCTGAAAGATCGCGTCCGGCGTCAGAGCATTGTGGGGGTCCGGGTCCACATCGCTGGTCAGACTCACCCAAACGCTTGGGGCATATTTCGGGTCAAGCTCCACCAGGCGTCGAAATTCAG
Source organism: Acidobacteriota bacterium (assembly GCA_003225365.1). GTDB lineage: Bacteria > Acidobacteriota > Terriglobia > UBA7540 > UBA7540 > Gp13-AA74. The sequence goes on along the minus strand of QHZN01000003.1, from coordinate 10,817 downwards.
CCACAGAATCATCGAGGCGATGGCTGCGGAGATAGGATTCAGCGGCGAGCTGGTGATAGAAAGGGGCCTTGGGAGCCAGCTTCAACAATTGTTCGATGGCCCGGCCGGCGCACGGCGCATCGCCCATGGCTTCACAAGCTGTGGCGAGGTCATCCCAGTAAAGCCGGCTGTATGGGCTTAACTCGGTGGCGAGGCGCAGGTGCCGGAGGCTTTCCCCTGGGTCGCGGTCCTTTTGAACTTGCCAGAGCCTGTGCTGGAGCTGAGCATCGTCGGGATCCAAAGGGAGGAGCCAGCGGCCCACTTTAACCGTATCGAATGACGAGACGATTCCTACTACAGAGATTTCTGCCGCTAGGAGTAGGCTCGCACCACTGACCGCAAACATGAAGAGCAAGGACCAGAGAGGTTTGCGCAGCGAGATTTCCAACACTCGTGTGGTGCGTCTCAATTCTTGGTGCATTTAGCCTGCTCGCTCAGGGCAGGCTCTTCGCTTGTCATTCTGAGCGCAGCGAAGAATCCCTTTCATTCCGCGCTCAGGGTGACAAGCCGCCGACTTGGTCAATCTTTTTTCGTTACGCCACACTAACGAGACTTCGCGTCAGACCGGCGAGCCACGTCGTCACCGCGGAACTGTGATCCGTGAGTAGCTGTGGGCGCAGCCTACGGAAAGCTTCAAGATTTCTACGAACAAGTAGCTGTCGTGCAGGGATTGCTCGCGGACGGGCCCGCGGTGCAGCATCTTCCGTTACAGCAGATTCTGTTTTGGTTGCAGCATGTGCCGCCGCAACAGATCTGGTTTGAACCGCAGCAATAGGCGCCAACATCAGTGCAGCATTTTTGGCTGCCGCTGCTGCAGCATGTGGGAGGGGTGCCGCTGCCGCAGCGGATTTGACTGTTGGAGCAAGCCGGTTTTGCGCCCGAGGTAGCCGCCAACACGCCCGCGGTACTCGCTGCACCTCCGGCAATCGCTGCGGCCTCTAGCAGCCTGTGTTGGGCGCAATTAGCTCCCACACAGGGACTGCTTGCTGATGGCCCGGCCTTGCAACACTTGCCGTTACAACAGACAGCGCCCGCCTTGCAGCATTTGCCCTGACAACAGGTCTGGCTGGCAGTGCAGCAATAAGCTCCCACATCGTTGCAACATTTCTGGCTGTCGTTACTGCAGCATGTGGAAGTGCTGCCTTTGGTGCAGGGGGATGAACCCTGGGGGCAAGTAACCGCCTGCGCCGCCCACGCCCTGAGGGCTCGTCCCAGGCCCAGGGACGTCAGTACTGCGCCCCCAACGGCTCGGCTCACCAGCCTGATGGCTTGTCGTCTCGAGACCGAGCTGGCAATGATTCGCGCTATGTCGTCCAAGAGCTCGTTCATCTCATGTCTCCTTTGCTCCTCGTGGTCCGGTCACGGGAGAGGGCCCACCCACAAAACCAGGCGTTAGAGGCTTGGAATGTGAGCCTTGCGCCAAGCCGGCGAGCGCTAATATCGCGTCTTTTCCCATCGCTGCGTCGCTCGAAATCACACCGTCTTCAGCGATTAAGAAAGCGGCCGGAGTCGCAAAAGTCCCGTACTCCTTCGCAAGCTTCCACTTCGGCTGAATCACCACCGGGAATTGAAACCCGTGCTGCGCCGCTTTACGACGGTTCTCTAGCTGATCGCCGCGACCTACCATGATCAGGGACAAGCCGTTATTTGTGTGCTCTCGATGCAGACGAACCAAATGGGGTGCGAGCTCATCGCAAGGCCCGCATTGCGGGTCGGTAAAAACCAGAAGTACGCGCTGGCCCCGATAATCCTCCAGCGAAATCATACGGCCTCGCAGGTCGGGCAGGCGAAAAACCGGGGCAGGCTCGCCGGCTTTTATTCCGTTGCCGGTTACACCAGCAAAACTTAGCCAGCGATTGAGCAGTGCGGCGCGCCGTTCGCATCCGACGCAATGCTTGATGCCGAGCGCGGACGTGAACCGTTTAATGACATCCCCCAACCCAATCTCTCCGTTCACCCTGAATCCGGGGAGCTTGATTCGATGCTGCCGCGCCGTGTCTGTGGGTGCCGGCTGGCCGGGAAGAGCCCGGGGCCAAGGTTCGGCCACAGGTTGCCCAGACCTGTTTTTTAAGGTCCGCGGCTCGTCGCCGAATCCAGGATGAGCCGCGGACCTGGACAGGACGTCCTCGCTACGGCTCGTTACGAGCGCCTTGGCCAATGAAAGAACGCGGTCGGCGCCGCTCGCCAAGGGCGCGTCGACCCGTCCCGCTTCATCGAGCAGATATGCGACGGGGGTACCCTGTTGGGAAAAGGGTCCTGGCGTTTCGTCATCCTTCATCAGAAGGAGGGGGGACTTCAGGGCATGTTCGGCTGCCTGCTTTTGGTTGGAGGCCGCATCGCCGTAAGCTAACAGTACCAGCGCCACGTTTGCCTTTTCCAGGCCGGTTTCAAGAGCGGCCAGATCCGGAGCGATGGAGTCGCAGAATCCGCACTCGAAATTCCAATGGACAAGCAAAACGCGCTTGCCACGAAAATTCTTGAGCGCCACCGTTTTGCCCGTAACGTCGGGGAACTGGAAGGCGGGGAAATCGGTTGCCAGAGCAAGCCCCCCGGGCTCGGCTTCTTCGCTGACGTCCTCGGCCCCAGCGGCGGCTACTTTGGCATTCTGCTCGAGCTGGTCCAAACGCAGCAGTATTCGACCTTGCTGCTTCACCAAGGCATAGAAGCCGACCACAACGCTGATCAGGATGAGGGTCAGCAAGATGATGGCAAGAGCGTTCATCGAAAATCACCAGTGGAAGAAAGCGCGGAGTCCGAACAACAAGAGGCGCGGTTGGTGGAGGCAGAGCCGCCAGAGCACTTGACCGGGCTCATCCCGCGTGTGGGCTTCGAGATCCTTACGGGCGCGGGCATTGAGAAGATCCATGAGGCGAGAGTAGTGAGCCTGAGTGAAACTGTGGAGGGCCCTGCGAATCAGCCAATGCAGATTTAACTCCCGCCGCAAGTCACCGAGCTTCCGACCCTGCCTGCCTTTCAAAATGGCTTCTGCCACGCCCAGAGCCCCTCGGAAGCCGGTCACAATTCCGCCGACGGTGGTTGCCTTGACGTGTCCTGCCGCATCTCCAACCAGGTAAACCTCGCCGCCGGCTAGCCTGCGACGAACAGGAATCCACTTGGAATAGACAGGAATCCTCGCCGCCTGATATTCCAATGGATCGAGGCGCTGCCTTTCGAGAAAGCGTTCGAGGGCCTGCCGCGTCGCCGGGCCCTCTTGGCCGATCAGGCCAACCACGCCTCGGCTGGAGGAATTAGGTATCAACCAATAGAAGTAGGGAGTCTCCTCCGGGATAAACCACACTCGGGTGGTGTGGGGCGACATACCTTGGGGCAAGCGAACGATGGCCTGCACCAGGGGGACGGTGGCTTGCGCCGGCCAGCCTGCGGCTCGGGCCACGCGGCTAAGGGCTCCGTCAGCGCCGACGACGGTTCCTACGCGAACCTCTTCGGCCCCTGCATCCTGGCTTCGCTCGACATGGAGTGACAGCGCCTGTCCTCTGGGCTCAATCGACACAAACCGGCGGCCAAGGAGGATCTCTGTGCCGCTCGCTTGTGCTGCGGCGGCCAATTCGTGAATCAACTCGGAGCGCTCAATCACCAAGTCGGGTTGCCGGAGCGCGATTCTGGCAGCACGTCCGTCCGTGAACAGCTCGAACTGGTGGATCTCGTTAAGCAGCGCGTTCTTGCCCACCCCGCCCAGTATTTCGTTCATCTGGCCGGTGACGATTAGGGTGCGAGGCCTGGGATCGAAATCCTCCGCAGCTTCGAGAACCTGTACCCGGAGGCCCGCACGGCCGAGCAAGTGGGCAGTGAACAGTCCCGCAGCCGATCCTCCAACCACCCCGACATCACTGCTCAAGCTCACCTCGAACCGTAGTGGCGCGTCTTCCCGATGCCTAAGGGAAGAGGACAACGTGAAAGGTCAAGAGGGATTTTGAGACCGTTCTCGCCTCTCAATCTTCGTCCCATTTACACTTCCTTGTTGGCGCGCACTCAGGTGTGCTCACGGTCGGGGGCGAGTATACTTCAGGGTCAAGAACCAGTCCAATCTTTTAGATGTTTCGGCAGTGGGTCAGTTTGCTGTAGCGGCGCTCTATGAGCGACGAAAATGCCCAGGAATTAACACCGGCGGTCATAGACCGCCGCTACAAAAAGTCAACCTGACCCACTACAGATGTTTCATCAAGCTGCGTCACGTCAGGGTGCTTTCTTGGCGAGCTCGAAGCCGTTGGCGTTCATACGGCAGGCTTTCAAACAGGGCCACGCAAGCGAGGGCTACTAATCCCAACGCCACTCCGAGTACCGCCGGCCGGTCGAAGGAAAGGCGGCTGACCACAAGGGCCAATACACCGAAGAATAGACCCGCACCGTAAATGACCAGCACAGCTCCGCGCTGCCAAAGACCGAGATTAGCCAAGCGGTGAGCCGTATGGTCTTTGCCGGGGGAGGCAAACGGAAGGAGCCCGCGTCGTGATCTGGAAATGGTGACCAAGGTCGTGTCAAAGATCGGAACGGCCAAAACCAGGGCCGGAACCATCCAGGCGATGGACTGCGGTGTCTCGGTGAGACGGAGCTTGAGGCCCAGCGTCGCTACCATGAAACCCAAGAACATCGCTCCACCGTCACCCATGAAGATCTTCGCCGGCTTGAAATTCCATCGCAAAAAGCCGAGAGAAGCGCCCAGGACGGCAGCTCCCAGAGAGGCGACGAGGACCTGGCCATTCATGATTGCAAGGAGCGCGAAAAAGAAAGAAGCTATTGCGGCCACGCCACTAACAAGACCGTCCATGTGATCCAAGATGCTGAAGGCGGCCGTGACGCCCACCACCCAGAGTAAAGTGATCGCCACATCAAGAAGGGCTCCCGCCGGTCGGCTGACGAGGAAAAGGTCTGTGGCGATATGGAACCGAACGCCGAGCGCAACGAGGGTCGCGGCCGCAAGCGGCATGGCGACAAAAAGTTTGAACTGATGATGAAGCAGACCGCGATCGTCAAATATGCCTGTGGCCAATAGCAATTCTCCGCCCGCCAGGATACCGAAAATCTGGCCTCGTGGCTGGCCGTCGAGAGAAAACATGATCCCAACCAACGTGCCGAGATAGATGGCGAGGCCACCCAGCAGCGGCATGGGGCTTCGATGCAGCTTGCGGGCGTTTGGCCGATCAACCATTCCGAGGCGGAGGGCCAGCCGGCGCAGAAGAGGCGTCAGCCCAAAGGAAATGGCCAGAGCGATCGAAAAGGTGAGCATTCCGGTCAACACCGTCATCTCTCCGTAAGCATCAGCTCGAGCGAGGCTGAGACGCGCTCCCGGTCCCTGGATGACACGTACCAGTCGATGGTCCGATGGAGGCCCTCACTGAACATCACTTTCGGCTCCCAACCGAGGAGCTTTTTTGCCAGGGAGTTGTCGGCCACGCGGTTGTAAGGGCCCGTGGGCTTTTCCGGTTGCAATTCAATCCTGGCGTTGTGACCCATATAGCGCAGGACTTCCTTCGCGGCATCGAGGACGCGGATGCGCTCCATGGTGCCGAGATTGACTGCGGTGCCGTCCTCGATGTGCTCGGCAGCCAGGATGGTGCCTGCGACGATGTCATCGATGTAAGTCCAATTGCGGATCTGCTCGCCAGTCCCCCATACCACGAAAGGATCCTGCTTAACGTAGGCGCGACCGATCATGGCGATCACGGCGTGATTCTCCACCCCGCGCGGGCCGTAAACTGTGAAGTACCTGCAGGAAACGGACTTCACGCCCCAGTCTGTGTAGTAAGCGCGCAGAGTCATCTCGCCCATGAGCTTCGCCCAGCCGTATAGGTTGTCGGCATCGTAGGGTGGGCCAACCTTATCTTCGCTGAGGTACACCATCTCCTTGGGATCGGTTTGCAACAGATTGGGATAAACGCAGCCCGAGGACGCGTAAACGATTTTTTCCACTTCCGCCTTGTGGCAAGCTCTGAAGACCATTCCATCCAACATCAGGTTCCCTGCGCAAGCTGCCTGGTGGAGGTCAACGTAGCCACGCCCACCGTGGTCCGCAGCGAGATGGAAAACAACCTGGATACCTTTCGCTGCCCGCTCTGCGACGCCTGGCTCTCGGAGGTCCGCCTGAACGAACTCGACCGCACCCTCGTCCATGGGGCGGCGAAGGTTTTCGATCTTGCCGCTACTGAGGTCGTCCACAACGCGGACCTTGGCGCCGCGGTCTAGCAGAGCATCCACAAGACTCGAGCCGATGAACGAGGCTCCGCCTGTGACCAAGACGTTCCGATTATTCCAGTTCATGGCGCACTCCTCAAAAGTTGACAGTCCACAGGCGACAGTTAACACCCGACCTGGTGGAGCGCAGACCTGCTTTTCGAAGTCTGCGGCTCGATCGTTGTAGGGCGTCCGTCATCTATGAGGCTGATGAAAAATTGTCTTAGGTTGTCATTCTGAGCGAAGCGAAGAATCTATGTTGTTCATTTCAAACCACCGCGAGATGCTTCACGGAGTTTACCCTGAGCGTGGAATCAAAGGGATTCTTCGCTGCGCTCAGAATGACAAGCGAAGAGCCTGCCCTCCCTTCGACTCCGCTCAGGGACAGTGAGCGAAGTCGAACTGTGAGCGAAGCGAATGGGGCTCAGCATGACATTTCGGCCCGTTTTTCATCAGCCTGCTATGGGATTGCCCCGGCCTGAGCGACGCAAGAGCCTGCCCTGAGTCGAGCGAAGGGCTCGGCCCTGCATTCCCAGCGTGGGCGATGATCAAAATTCATAGCCCCTCGATGACTTCGACATATCGTCGAAGTTCCTTCTCGCGCGAAAACTCCAGGGCTGCGGCTGCGGCGCGGTGACTCATCTCCGCCACCCGCTCGGGGTCTCGCGCCAGCTCCCGCACCAAGGCCACGAGAGATGTCGGGTCGTCGGGATTCCCCACCACTCCGCAGCCGGTCCGCTGTATTACGCGCGCCGCGTCACTGTCTTCAGGCGCCAACGCCAGCACGGGACGTCCAGCCGCAAGGATCGGATACAATTTGCTTGGGACCACCACACCTTCAAGTCCCCGACGAATCGTGACCAGGTGGAGGTCGCCGGCAGCGAGCACATAGGGAACCTGATCGGGCGGACGGAAGGGCAGGAATCGAATCGCTTTGCAGCCGTTGGCGGAGGCCTCGATTTCGGACCGCAACGCGCCATCGCCCACGAAAACGAATCCCACGCCATCTCCGTTCGACATCCGAGCTGCCTTCACAACCGTTTCCCACGCTCCGTAAAAGCCGAGGTTTCCGGCATGTAGGACCACAAAGGAGTATCCGCTGCGAACTTCACGGGCGACAGGATGATCTCGAGGCGCAAGCGTCCCCGGTATTTGGGCGCCGTCACGTACGACGACCACGCGCCCGGGATTAATCCCCTTAACAGCGATTCGCTCGCGCGTATCTTCACCGAGGACAATCACGCGCGCCGCCCGCGCCAGTGCCCAACAGTGCAGCTTCTCCCAAAATCGAACCCAGCCACCGGGCCGCACGATCTCGCAAGAAACGGCCATCTCAGGGTACAGGTCACGGATGTTGTAAACGAATCGTTTCTGCTTGAGCCACGCTACGAACGCGCCCACGATGCCCTCGAAAGGAGGGTCGGTCATGGCAAGGACAACGTCGGTGGGGATCGCGAGGGCGCGAGGAATCGCCAAGAGCGCGTAAGAGAGATAGTTCAATAGACGTTGCAGCATTCGGTGCCGCGGAAAGGTTGTCGAGCCCACTCGCACCACAACAATTTTCCCCCGCCTCTCGAGGCGCGACAAATAAAAGGGATGCCGCTCCGAAGGGTCGTAGGAGGGGCGTCCACAAAGCACCGTAACCTCGTGGCGCTCCGCCAACGCGTCCACCACGGCTGCTGCCATATTCGCGGTAGCCGAAGTGTCCGGCGGAAAATACTCGTTCAGGAGGAGGATCTTCATGATGGCTGATTTTCGTTTGCCGAATTGGAGCCCCCGCCCGTTGTCCGTCAGTTCGAGGTTGAGGGTTCGGGATTCGGGCTCCGGGTGTTCGGGGCTCCCCTATCACCAGCGGCCTGTTCCCCGTTTTCAGGCTTCTCAATCAGATATTTACCCAACGCCAGCACATCCATTCTGGTTCGCAGGAAGCAATCAATGGCTTCCTGGGGTTTTAAGACAATGGGCTCATTCTCGTTGAATGAAGTATTGAGCAGCACCGGCACGCCCGTGAGCTTTTCAAACTCCTTGATCAACGCCCAGTACAACGGGTTGTTCCGGCGGCTTACCGTCTGGAGCCGGCCGGTCCCATCCACATGGGTTGGGGCAGGAATTGCGGCCCGCTTCTCCGGCCGCACCGCATACGCCAGATTCATGAAGGGAGAGGGATGGGAACGCTCAAAGTATTCTGCGGTTGCCTCTTCCAGGATCGAAGGGGCGAAGGGACGAAAGGACTCTCGGTGCTTGATCCTGCGGTTTAGCGTGTCCTTCATTTCCACACGCCTGGGGTCGGCCAGAATGCTTCGATTCCCTAAGGCGCGCGGACCCCACTCCGCCCTCCCCTGGAACCATCCGACAATCTTGCCGTCGGCGATGTGTCCTGCCGTCCGCCGCACCAATTCTTCGTCTGAGAGCTTTTGAATTTTGAACGAGTCGTTGATGGCGCTACTTTCAAGGGCCAGCCGAATCGCCTCCGACGTGAATTGCGGTCCCCAGTACGCGTGGTCCATGACGAACGACCTGGGACGCCCAAGGATCTGGTGGTGAACGTAGTAGGCAGCGCCCACGGACAGTCCGCCATCACCTGCAGCGGGTTGAACGTAAACTTCCGTGAAGGGCGTTTGATCGAAAAGCTTCCCATTGGCGACGCAGTTGAACGCCACGCCCCCGGCAAGGCACACTGCTTTCTGATGTGTTTTTTGCCACAGCGAATTCAGCAGGCGGACGTACGCCTCTTCCAGGGCGATTTGAAGAGAGGCAGCGATATCTTTGTGTTGTTTTGCCACCGGCTCAGTCTCGGCTCGGGCGTCGCCAAGCCGCTTTTCGAGGTAAGGCGAGAAGAGCCTGCCCAGCACAGGAGTCTTTCCACTGTCCTGCCAGGTCATCTCTGGTCCCGTTCGGTGGTGGCAAAAGTACTCGAGCCCCAGGGAAAATCCTTGGCCATTGGCGGGCCTAACAATGCGACGGAACTCCCTGTGATAGGCAGGTTCGCCATAGGCCGCCAACCCCATCACCTTGTACTCGTCGCCAAATTTCCAAAACCCAAGGTACTGGCTGAGGGCGGTGTAATATAGCCCCAAGGAGTGCGGAAACGCCACGGCTCCATTGACCTCGAGGCGGTTGCCTTCTCCAGCCGCCCACATCGTACTCGCAAAGTCTCCCAGGCCGTCGGCGGAAAGCACCGCCGCCTGATCGAAAGGCGAGACGAAAAAGGCGCTGGCCAGATGCGCGAGGTGGTGCTCGACGCGATGGTATTGGGCGCGAATCGCCTCAGGGGCGACGTCAAAAGCCCGGGCGAGCTCCTCGTGAATGCCGGTAAAACGCCTCAGTGCCCGGAAGCGATCGAGAGCGAAACGGGGCATGCGCACGGCATAAACCAGCTTCGTCCCGACACGAGCCCAGGGATCACGTGGAATGGCGATGTGCTCAATCTCACCTATGGTCATGCCCGCCTCAGCCAGGCAGTGACGGATAGCATGGGTTGGGAAGCCGGCCGCATATTTCACGCGGTTGAATCTCTCCTCCTCTACCGCGCTCACTAACTGTCCGTCACACACTAGTGCGGCCGACGAATTGGCGTGATACGCGTTGATCCCGAGAATGTTCATAGTCGTTAGTTGTCAGTCGTCAGTTGACAGTCGTCAGTTACAGGAGGCGTCAGCCGTCGAATCTCAATTGCCGCTCATCCGGAGTCCGCCGCTCGAACTCAGGACTGACAACGGAAGCCTCTCCAAATCGTCAATCATCAATTCTCCAAATAACGTCGAGCCCATCTGTTCAAAACAAAAAGACTCCACACACGCGACCAGCTTGTGCGTCCCTCGAGGAAGCCTGTCCACATCTGCCTGACTGCGCGGCCGTCGAGGCACTCCGCCAGCGAAGCCGCAATGGTGTCAAACTCCGATTCCACTTGTGCCCTGAGCGGGCCTTGGAGCCAATATTCCCAGGGCAGCGTAAACGTCCGCTTTCGCTGAGAGACCACTTCACTCGGCAGCAGATCACGCATCGCCTCCACCAGGAGCGATTTGGGTACGAGGTTGCTAGACTTCACCGACCCGGGGAGTCTGGCGACAAACTCCACCAAGGGGTGGTCCAGAAAAGGCACCCGCACTTCGAGCGAGTGAGCCATGCTCATGGCGTCGGTGTCGCGCAGCAAGGTGTTGGCCATGTAAGAGCCGGATTCGAGACACGACACGGCGGTGAAATCATCGAGTTGCCTGGATTCCTCGGCGACGCGCGCCAGCCAAACCTGCCAGGGCTCGGGCGTGACCACACTTTTGCGGCTTAGCAGGCCTAGCACCTGAGCCGGCGTGAAAAGCAGCCGGGTATAGAAGTAAGGATGCGGGAGAAAATTGGGGTCACGCCAGAGCGCCGCCATCTTGCGGTGGGCATCTTTTGAATTCAAATGCACGGAAATCTTCTCCACCGCCGACGCCACGACAGAGCGGACACCCACCGGCACCCTTCGCGCCAGAACCGCCACCGACTTGGCTTTCGGGGTCCAGCGGAAGGTGTTGTACCCGCCGAATATTTCGTCCCCACCGAGGCCGGAGAGCGCCACCTTAAGGCCCGCCTGCCTGGCAGCCCAAGAG
>QHZN01000290.1 GCA_003225365.1 Acidobacteriota bacterium | reverse complement strand
GTCATTCTGAGCCCTTCTCTTGTCATGCTGAGCGGAGCGAAGCATCTCAGCAGTTCCGCTCAGGGTAAACTCCGCGAAGAATCTATGTTGTTCATTTCAAACCGCTGCGAGATGCTTCGCGGAGTCTACCCTGAGCGCGGAATGAAAGGGATTCTTCGCTTCGCTCAGAATGACAACCAGCGAAGAGCCTGCCCTGAGCAGAGCGAAGGGGCTCAGCATGACATTTTGGCCCGTTTTTCATCAGCTTGTTACAATCCTTCTGGCTTCTAACTTCTGACTTCTTATGCTCGACGACGAAGCGCTGAAGGCGATCCTCGAAGGCATCATCTACGTCGCCCCGGAGCCGGTGACGGTGGAGCAGATGCTCCGCGCGCTGGAAGGCGAGGCGCGCGAGCGCGTCAAGGCGAGACTGGCGGAATTAATTGCAGACTACGAGCGCGCGCCGCACGGCATCCAGATCCGGGCCGTCGCCGGCGGCTACAAATTCTCGACCAAGGCCCAGCACCACGAAGTGCTGCGGAAATTCGTCAAGAGCCTCAAGGCGCCCATTCGCTTGTCGAAGCCGGCGCTCGAGACCCTGTCCGTCATCGCCTATCGCCAGCCCGTGACGGTCCCGGAAATCAACGAGGTCCGTGGCGTGGACTGCAGTGGGGTCATCCACACCCTGATGGAAAAAAAACTGGTGACGACCGCGGGACGGAAGGAGGTGATCGGCCGGCCCATCCTTTACCGCACCACGCGCGACTTCCTGGTGCACTTCGGGTTAAAGGATGTCGGCGAGTTGCCGAGCCTGCGCGAGTTCGAAGAGCTGGCGCGCCAGGCGCTCGGCGCGGAACTCCCCGCCGAGACGGCAGAGCCGGGCGAAAAAGCGGCCGGAGTGGAGTCCCCTCGGGCCGCCTCCGAGGCGCCCGAGTCCGAAACCCGCGAGCCGGAGGGTCTCTCCGAAAGCCCGGCCAGTGAGCCGAACCCCTGAACCGGAGTCTCTTCTTCCCGTGCAAGAGCGTCTTCAGAAGATCATAGCCCGCGCAGGTGTGACTTCCAGGCGGAAGGCCGAGGGTTTGATTCTCGCTGGATGCGTGACGGTGAACGGCCGCGTCGTCACTCAGCTTGGCTCGAAGGCCGACCCGGCGGGTGACAAGATCGTTGTGGACGGCAGGGCGATCCGCCCCCACGGACAGCGGGTTTATCTCCTGCTGAACAAACCCGTGGGATACATCTCCACCGTCAGCGACCCCGAACACCGGCCGACCGTGATGGCGCTCTTGCGGGGCATCCGCGAGCGAGTTTACCCCGTCGGGCGCCTGGATTACCATTCCTCCGGCCTGCTGATCATGACCAACGACGGCGACCTCGCAAACTATCTCATGTCGCGGGCGTCCCTGGTCCCGCGCACGTATCAGGTGAAGCTCGCGGAGCAGCCGGCGGCTGGGAAATTGGCGCTGCTCGAGCGCGGTATCGCGCTGGATGGGCGGCGCACCGCGCCGGCGCGCATCCGCCCGCTCGTCCGCCGCGACCGGCCCTGGTATGAAGTGACGCTCGTCGAGGGCCGCTACCATCAAGTGCGGCGTATGTTTGAGCGAATCGGCTGTCCGGTGCTAAAGTTGAAGCGGGTGCGAATTGCCTTCTTGACGGACCAGGGCCTGCGGCCCGGTGAGTTCCGGCACTTGTCTCCGCGGGAAGTCAGAAGGTTAAAGGGCCACGGATGAAGAGTAAAGTGTGAAGGATGAAGTATGAAGGATGAAACAAAACATACTGGTCTTCTCATCCGCGCGGAATCTTCAGACTTCAGACTTCATACTTCAGCCTTCTTACTTCATACTTCAGCCTTATCCCAACCGCCCGCCGCCGGTAGTGATTGATCATGCCTCGATACTCGATCGAAGAGATTTTGCATCCCTGGTCGAAGCGGATTCGGCCTTACCCGCCGGGCAAGCCCATCGAAGAAGTCGAGCGGGAGCTCGGCCGGACGGCCATCAAGCTCGCTTCGAACGAAAACCCGCTCGGCCCCTCGCCCAAAGCCCTCGAAGCCATCCAAAAGTCCCTGGCGGGAATTCATCGCTACCCGGACGGCGCGGGCCATTACCTTCGACGGCGGCTTGCCGAACTCCACGAGCTCGACATGGACCAGATCATCCTTGGCGCGGGCTCGACGGACCTGATTGAGCTCGCCGCCAAGACCTTCCTCAACGCGGGCGACGAAGGCATTACGTCCGAGTCGGCGTTCTATATCTACCGGCTCGCCATCGAAGGAATGGGGGCGGGGTTGGCGCTTGCACCCATGCGCGACATGAGGTTCGACCTCGCCGCCATCGCGCGCGCCGTTACACCGCGCACCAAGGTCATTTACCTCGGGAACCCCAACAACCCGACGGGCACGATGTTCACGGCCTCCGAGCTCGACCGCTTTCTCGATGCGATCCCGTCGCGGCTGCTGGTGGTCCTCGATGAGGCTTACTACGATTACGTGGGGCGGCCGGACTACTCGCACTCGCTCAAATACGTCCACGAGGGGCGGAACGTGCTGGTGCTGCGGACGTTTTCGAAGGTACACGGCCTGGCAGGCCTGCGCATCGGCTACGGCAGCGGCCACGGGGAGCTCATCGCCGCCCTGAACCGCGTCCGTTCGCCGTTCAACGCGAACATGCTCGCGCAGGCAGCGGCGCTCGCGGCGCTCGACGATCGCGAACACGTTCTCGGCTCCGTCGAATCGAACGCGCGCGGGATGAAATTCCTCACGGAAGAGTTGGCTCTCACCGGCGTCCGCTACACCCCCTCGGTCGGGAATTTCCTGCTCGTGGATACCGGCCGCGATTGCGAAGAGGACTTCGTCCGTTTGCTCCACGAGGGCGTAATCGTCCGGCCCATGAAGCTCTATGGGTTTCCGGCCGCGATTCGCGTCACCGTAGGCCTCGAGAGGGAGATTGAACAGTTTCTCGAAGCCCTGCGGCACATCGCTGCGGCACCGGTGAAGGCGGGAAAAAACTGAAGTAGCCGACCCCCATGCCCGACCCCATCAAGACCATACTCGAGAATTTCAAGACGCTCGCGGTGGTGGGATTGTCCTCAAAGCTTGCACGGCCGAGCTACGGCGTCGCGTCCTATATGCAGAAGCACGGCTACCGCGTGATCCCTGTCAACCCATGCGAAGAGGCCGTGCTCGGGGAGAAGGCCTACCCTACGCTCGAGGTTGTGCCCGAGGCGGTGGACGTGGTCGTCATCTTCCGACGCCCCGAATGCGCCCCTAATATCGTCGAGCAAGCCATCCGCAAGGGCGCGAAAGTCGTCTGGATGCAGGAGGGCGTCGTGAATGAAGACGCCGCGCGCCGCGCCCGCGAGGCGGGGATGGTAGTCGTCCAAGACCGCTGCATCCTGAAAGAACACGCCAAGCGCTTCGTGGCCGAGAGGATTTGATGGGGTAGCCGCGGCAGGGCGTTCCTGCCGTGGGTTCGAATCGGCTTGGGCTATCGCGCCTTAGGCGTAATGCGAGGTTCAAGGATCGTTTGGCATTGGATTGGCTCGCACGCAGATTACGACCGCCTGACGTGAATCGGAACAGGCTGTTGGCATGAATCGCCGATCCGCTCGACGCGCTCGCCGCGCGCGTAGGGGCGGGTTTACAAACCCGCCCCTACTTGGCGGAGCGTTTCCGCCTCCACTCTTCAATTGCTTTAAGTTTTTCTTTTAGCTTCTTCTCGAACCCTTCATCCGTTGGTTGGTAGTACCGGCGGTCTTTCAGATTCTCCGGCAGGCAGCTCATGTCGGTGAGTTTCTCCGGCGCCTCGTGGGCGTACTGATACCCTCGGCCGTAGCTGAAGTTTGCCATCAGGCCCGTCACCGGATTCCGCAGGTGAAGCGGGACCGGCTCGGCCACGGTCCTTTGCGCGTCGGATTTGACCTCCCCGTAGCCCATGTAAAGCGCGTTCGATTTGGGAGCGAGCGCCAGATAAACGGCCGCCTCGGCGAGGGCCAGGTCTGCTTCCGGCATACCGATGAAATGGACCGCTTGCATGGCCGCAACGGTGACGGCGAGCGCTTCGGGGTCGGCGAGGCCGATGTCTTCCGAGGCCATGCGGATCAACCGGCGGGCGACGTAGAGGGGGTCTTCGCCCGCTTCGAGCATCCGTCCGAGCCAGTAGAGCGCCGCGTCCGGGTCAGAATTGCGAACGGACTTGTGGAGCGCG
>QHZN01000002.1 GCA_003225365.1 Acidobacteriota bacterium | reverse complement strand
CCATCTTTTGGAAGTAGGCGGCGCCGCCTGCCACCAGGAGAAGCACCATGGCCGCCGAAACCGCCAGCAGGCCGCTCGGTGGCTGCCCGGTGCCGGTCAGCGCCCAGCGAAATCCTTCGATGACGCCGGCCATGGGGTTCAGTCCATAGAGCCAGCGCCAGCGCTCCGGGACCAGGCTGCTGGGATAGGCCACTGGAGAGGCGAACATCCAGAATTGCACCAGGAAGGGAACCACGTAGCGAACGTCGCGATAGATGGCGTTCACCGCCGAGAGCCACAGTCCTACGCCCAGAGCGGTGAGGACCGCAAGAAGCAGGAAAAGAGGAAAGAGGAGCAATGCCGGGCCGGGCTTGATGTGGTACCAGACCATCATGCCTAGAAACACCAGGAAGCTGATGGCGAAGTCGAGCAGCCCGGAGACCACTGCCGAGAGCGGGAGCACCAAGCGCGGGAAATAAATCTTCGTGATGACGCTCTGCTGCTCAACCACCACGTTGGTGGCGTTCTGGAGGGCGCCCGAAAAGTACATCCAGGGCAGCAGCGCGCTGTAGTAGAAGACCGGATAGGGCAAGCCGTAGGACGGCATCTTGGCCAAGGAGCCAAAGAACAGGCTGAAAACCACCATAGTCATGAAAGGCTGGATGATGGCCCAGGCGGCGCCGATGACGGTCTGCTTGTACCGGATCTTTACGTCGCGCCAGACGAAGAAGTAGAGCAGCTCGCGCGCCGACCAAAGCTCCTTCAGGTGGAGGTCCAGCCAGCCTCGCGGGGGAGCAATGCGCAGCGTCGGCGGCTCGATCGGCACAGCTTGGGCGGTGGATTCGTAGGTCATGTGCTTCAGTGGTTGGCTAGAAATGGTGAATAGCGAATGGTGAATGGTGAATTATGAAATGCATTGGTCTTTGTTCTTGGTTCGCAGCCTGACAAAGCCGCAGACCAAAGAAGCAGGTCTGCGCTACTTCTGGCTTCTGGCTTCTGACTCCTGGCTTCTGACTCCTGACCCCTGTTTCAGTTGCGTCACGTCTTCCTGCTCGATTTGCTGCATCAGGGCTCCGCGGTGGTGAAGATAAGCCTCGAATGCGGTTACGGCTTGTTCCGGCACGGCCAGGAATTGGTTGCGGACCATCTGCTTCCAGGATATGGGCCCGCGCGCCGGGACCATGTGCATGCCCCATTGGAAGATGAAAGCGAAGTTCCAGACGACGAGCAAACCGGTGAGCGAACTCGCCAGCGCCAGTGTGGCTCGCTCTCGCTTCAGCCAACTCGCCAACTCGCTAAAGAGCGTTGCGAGGCCGACCACGAACAGCGGGGTGAGGGAAATAAAGAAGCGATTGCCGAAGGACGAGATACCGTCCCAGCAGGGATCAGCGGCAATGAGGTAATAGAATCCCAGTAAAACGACAATGAAATAGCCGGCCAGCCTGCGGTCACGCCTGAGAAACAAGAAGAGTCCGGCCACGGCGAGAATGACGATGGGGGTCCATACCAGCAAGCCATGGTCGGATGAGAACAGGACGTTCGCCAACTGCGGCGACGCCCACTGCCACCCCGCCACGTCCCCATAGCCAAGGTCCAGCGGACGCCCATAGATGATTTGCCGAGTAATCAGCGTGGGCAGGAAGGCGATCAGCGTGGCGCCTGAGTAGAGCAGATTGGCTGCGAACAGGGATTGGCGATTGCCAATTGCCGATTTTCGATTGAGGATATCGCATTGACGCAGTGAAGAACCCCGTGGTTCCGCGGCTCGGCTTTCGGGGTTCGGGGTTCGGGATTCGGGGTTCGGGATTCGGGATTCGGGGTTACGTCCTTCCCTGTTCCCTGTCACCTGACCCCTGACACCTGGCCCCAAGCCGCGCCAGTAACCCTCCAGAGACTCCAAGAGCGGCACCAGCAGCACCGCAATGTTGGCGTAATAGACGTCGAGCACCAGACCCGAGATCAGGCCCAGAATCACCCATTGCTTAAGCGTTCGCCCTTGCCGCGTCCGATGCCAGTACCACAGGAAGGCCGCCACGATGAACACCGAGTGGGCATGCGACCACGAAGGATTGAAATACATGTACACGGGAAGAGAGCTCGCGAACCAGATGCCCAGCGTCGCCAACATAGCCCAGCGCTGCTCGGTGTAGTGGCAAGCGAGTCGAAATGAAAAATAAAGGCCGAGGAATCCGTAGAGCGCGGTAGCGAGCGCCATCACGATAACGTACGGCCGGGAGAAGCCGTTGGGCTTCACGTGGGCCCCCAACCTCTCGAGCGTCAACATCGCCACGTGAACCGGCACCACGAAGGGCGCCCAGAGAATGGAAGGTCCGACGGCGAAGTGATTATCGAGGTGCCCGGTGTGCGTGTACTGACGCGGGTCAATGGTCCCATCGGCGTGGACCCTGCCCATGGTGAAACTTTCGTTCCCGGCTCGCCAGTCGTTTTGGAAATCCAGCTTGTGCTCGACCAGCAGCGAACGGAGGTAGGCGTAATAGCCGACGCCGTCGCCCCGGACCCAAGGGTTGAACAAGGGCAGCGACAGCAGGAACAGGAGGAGGAGCGTCTGGGCGCTTCGCGAATTGCCGATTTTCGATTGTCCGTCAGCCGACGGATTGCCGAACGCCGGCCGGCTTGGGGGTTTGTCAATTCTCGATTGACAATTGCCGATTGAACTTTCGCGAGTTATTACTGGCGCAGATGGCATTTCTGGTTGACGATTGTCCGACAGCCGAGGGACTGACAGCAGGGTCCTGAGTCCTGACCGAACCGCCGCTAGAAACCAGGCGGGCGCTACTCCGTCTGTGGCTCAGGGGCGAAAGAAGCGTCCGAAGGCTCTTGGATCTGTGGAACCTGCGCAACCTGTGGATTCGCGATCTCGGGACTCCTGCGTGCCTGTGCGTCTCTGAGTGCAAAGGGCCGCCTGGCCCTCGAGCTGTAACGCAGGATGCACCATAGACCTCGCAGACCATCTCTCCAAGTGATTTTCTTCCCTTCCGCGTAAGTGCGCCCGTAATAGGAGATGGGAACCTCAAACACGCGCCAGCCGCCCTTCGCAACCTTCGAGGTAATCTCCTGCTCGAACCCGAAGCGATTCTCTTCCAGGTCGATTTGCTTCAGCACCTCACGTCGGAACGCCTTGTAGCAGGTCCAGACATCGGAAAGATTCAAGTCAGTGAACATGTCGGACAGAGTCGTGAGGAACTTGTTGCCCACGTAATGCCAGAAGAACAGGACGCGGTGAGGGCCTCCCAGGAAACGCGACCCGTAAACCACGTCCGCGTCTCCATCTTCGATGGGCTCGATTAGCTTGTGGAAGTTGTCAGGGTCGTATTCGAGGTCGGCGTCCTGAATGATCACGATCCTGCCCCGCGCCTCTTGGAAGCCGCGGCGGAGGGCTGCGCCTTTGCCCTGGTTCCTTTCTTGAAAGAGGACTCGGATATTGTCTGTGCGTAATCGATGCCCAGTGGCGGGAAGAGTCATCGCGCCGGGATTGGGCGTGGCGTGGCGCGCGAGGTCGGCCAAGAACTCACGGGTTCCGTCTGTCGAGGCATCGTCGATGATGATGATCTCCTTGTCGAGATCAACGGCCTGGACCCGGAGTATGATCTCCTCAATCGTCGTGACCTCGTTATAGACAGGTATAACGACGGAAACGGCGGGACATTGCTCTAGACTCATGATCGCCCTCCTGGCTGGCAGGCCGCGGCAACTGTGTGAAGCTCGGTGCCCGAGTACGAGAACGATGCCTGCCTAACACGCAAGTTAAGGTCACACCTGGGGGACCGGAACTGGCCGCATCCTCTCCGTCGGCGGGACGGAGGCGGGCCAGGTCCTCAATCGTAATTTCCTCGTCGCTGCCGATGTTGACCACCTCACCTACAGCTCCGTCGGTCCGAACCAGCCGGAGAATCGCCTTGACAGCTTCGCTCACGTGTCCGAAACAGCGGCTCTGCTTGCCCGTCCCAAAGACGGTGATGGGAGCTCCTTCGAGCGCCTGACCGATGAAGGTGGGAAGGACCATCCCATAACGGCCTGTCTGGCGAGGGCCGACGGTGTTGAACAGGCGGCCAATCACCACGGGTAGTTTCTTTTCTTTCCAATAGGCCAGGGCCATGAACTCGTCGAGTGCCTTGGAAGTGGCGTACGACCACCGGGACTTCGCGGTCGGGCCGAGCACGATGTCGTCATCTTCCCTGAATGGGGCGTTGGCGTTCTTGCCGTAGACCTCGGAAGTGGACGCCACAAAGACCAGCTTCGTTTTCTTGGCGGCCGCCTCCAACACCAGCTCCGTTCCGCCCACGTTCGTCTCAATCGTGCGAACCGGACTCTCGATGATCCTCCGCACCCCCACCGCGGCGGCGAGATGAAACACCACCTCCGACTCATCCACCAATTCTGCCAGCAGCCGGCGGTCCCGGACGCTTTCGAAGAAACAGTGTAAGGAAGGGTGGGTACGCAGGTGACGGAGGTTCTCGACCGATCCGGTGCTCAGATCGTCCAGAACAATCACTTCCTCGCCCCGCGCAACAAGGGCTTCCGCTAAATGCGAGCCGATGAACCCCGCGCCGCCTGTGATCAGGGAAGTCATCGTTACCTCCTAAAGAAGTCGAAAGTCCAAGGTCGAAAGTCGAAAGGCAAGAAGCCGCCGGTTCACGTTCAACTCTTCCACTCTCAACTTCGGCCGGACGAGCGATCCTCCTCCCTGTAGTACGCCTTATACTTATAAGAGTAATATCCGTGATAGTATCTATAGCCGTAATATCCATCACGGCGTACATCCACTTTGTTCAAGACGGTCCCCAAGATCTTCCCGCCCGAGTGTTCGATGACCCGGCAGGCCCGGCTGAGGGCGGCGCGGGTGGTCGCCTCACACTCCACCACCATAATGACGCCATCCACTAAGCTGGAGAGGATGGTGGCGTCGGTAATCGGCAGGACCGGCGGAGAGTCCAGCACGAGGTGGTCATACTGATCTCGCAAATGCTTGATCAAGTTCTCCATCTTCGTCGAGCAGAGGAGTTCGGCCGGATTGGGGGGGTAGGGGCCGGCGGGAAGGAGCGAAAGCCTGTCCAAGCCTTCCACCTTCTCGAGCAGCGTCTCGTCGAATTCGCAAGCGCCGGTGAGGATTTCGGCCAGACCATTTTGGTTGCGCAATTTGAGGGCCTTGGCCAGTCCCGGCCGGCGCAGGTCAGAGTCAATGAGGAGCACTCGGCTGCCTTTCTGAGCCAGCGTGACGGCCAGGTTCAGCGTCGTCGCGGTCTTCCCTTCGCTCGGCTGGGCGCTGGTTATCAACAAGACCTTAGGGGGACGTTCCGCAGTCGAGAGAAGAACGGAAGTGCGCAGCGTACGGAAGGCTTCGGAAATGGCTGCCCCCGGCTTTTTGAGGACTGCCAGTTCGACAGCGTAACCACCATCACCATTCGCGCCATTAGCCGCCTTGGAGTGGAACAAGCCGGGACGGCGAAGCACCGATGAGTGGCTCAAGGGAACGATCGACAGTGTCGGGAGACTCGTAAGCTTCTCGATTTCCTGGGCGTTTTTGATGGAGTTGTCCAACGCCTCGCGCGTAAATGCCAACGCAATACCGAGAATCAATCCCGCCGCCAGAGCGAACTCTATGTTACGGGGCCTGTTGGGCCGCACCGGAAAGGAGGGAATCGTCGCTTCATCAATAATGCGGATGTTGGTGGCCCGCAGGCCTGCGGAAACGTTGCCGTCCTTCAGATGCTGCAGCAGATTGTCGTATAGCTGCTGGTTGCTTTCAAACTCCCGCTTCAGCAGGTTGTGTTGGATCAGCAATTGGTTCACTCGATCAACCTGCACCTTTTGTTGAGCGACCGCAGTGGCGAGAAACTTTTCCCGCTCGACAGCAGCCAGGTAATCGTTGTGGAGATTGTCCACCACGCGCTTCCGCTCCCGCACGACGAGCGCCTGCAAGTCCTTGATTTGATCCTGGAGGCTGAGGACCTTCGGATAGGTAGGACCATAGTGCGCGAGGGCTTCGGAGTACTGTTCCTTCAAATCCAGTTCCTTTGCTTCCAGGCCCGGCAACAGGCTGTTGGTTTGAATAAAGCCGACCTGAGCCTCGTTCGAGACCACCATTTTGTAGAGAGACTCCTTTGAAATGCGATCACTTTGCGCTTGGCTCAGCTCTTTGCTCATATCCTCGAAGCGGGCTTCCTCGGCAGTCTGTTTGTCACCGATGTTGGCGATGTTATTCTGCCGCTCGTAGGTCACCATGGCCTCTTCCGATTTCTCGACTTTAAGTTTCAACTCGTCGAGCCGCTGCTCCATCCATCCGGTCGCCTGGCGAGTGGCATCGTATTTCGACTTAAAGTTGTGCTCAATATAGTTGGTAACCAACCCGTTAACGACAGCCGCCGCCTCGCGAGGGTCCGTGCTCTCGAAGCTGACTAGCGCCATGCGGGTGTCCTTAGGACGTTCCACTTTGAGCCTGGCCTTAAATGCGGCAACCGCGGCATTCTTCATGGCCGGAGGAGTCCCTAGCACCCGACCGTCGGCCGGAGAAGTCTGGCCGGAGTTTGGGAGCCGGGCGAGGCCCAATTGCTGAATTGTTTCCCAGGCCAAGTTGTCGCTCTGCAATATGCTGATCTGCGAGGCCAAGAACGAGTCGTCGGCTTGCTCGGTGCGGAAAAGGTCATTGAGGGATTGCAGGAGCGGTTCTTCCGCCTCGACATCAACCCGGGCGGTGGCGCGGTAGACAGGTTTCATTTTGTAAGAGTAAACGGTCACCAGCAGCGTGAGGACGAAAGCGGTAACCAGAATAAGCCACTGGTGCTTGAGCAGAATGTCCCAGGTCGCCCGCAACTGGCCGAACGCGTCAACCTGCTCCAGATCAATATAGGAGTGCGGGCCGCTACCGTTGCGATTGGGAGGCGGCGTTACAGGACCCGAATTCAGGGGTACTAGTTCATCTCCATTCATGGTTTACCTCCAGAGTCGCAGCGGCGAATTTGCTTGGATAGCGTTAGCCGAAGGTGACTGAGCTATGGCGCTTCTGTTCGATTGGCTGCGCGGAACAAATCCTGCCAGAGCCTGGCCGAGAAATATCATTTGTAGAGCGGGTCTGTCACGGGCGAGTTTCTGTTCTCAACCAATTCCGCTCTCATCGAGCGGCCGACTGGGGGCCGGATCTGCCTTTTTCAGCAATCGCCTAAAAGCGACGATAGACGACCGCGGCGCCCGCCGCGCCGGCCATGGTTGAGGTGACAGCTTCCAATCCGCGTACTGCTCGCTTCCCCTTGCTGCTGGGAACGTACAGGATATCGTCGGCCTCGAGGATTCGGTCGGGAGAACGGCCGATGAGAATGTCGCGCAGGTTGAGCGCCAATTCCTGCCGCCCGTTTGGGGCTTTCGAATCTTTCCGTATGAGCATGGCCCGATCTTTCTTTGCGACTGTCGTTACGTCTCCAGCAATCGCCAGGGCTTGCAGGACCGAGAGTTGCTCGTGGGCGCTTTTGAGGTTGTACCCTCCAGGGTGATTAACCTCCCCCATTACGTAGAACACGCCGGCGCGCTCGACCGAGACGCGGTCGCCCGGCCAGACATCAAATTTTGACGTTGGATCGTTGCCATCCATAAGTTTTTGAAATTCAACCGTGGCGGTGGGACTCGCCGGGGCGCCTTCTAGGGCGAGTTCATGCAGGGCGAGCTCGCCCCGCGTAATCGTGACGCTGCTGCCGGCGTCGTCGCCCGGCCCGCCACATTGAGAGAGAATAGAGAGTAGTTTGCTGCGTCCCAACACCGGCACAGCCTGCGGAGACTTCACCGCTCCCTCCACGTCAACCACGCTGCGCCGGGACTGCTTGATGGAGACAGTTATTTGTGGACGGTTCAAGCGGCCTGACTGGCGAAAGCCCTCCTCAAGAGAATGCGCTAATTGGTCCGGACTCAACCCAGCAGCCGCAACCGGTTTAGGCAGTAAGGGAACGGTGATGGTCCCGGCGGCATTTACCGTGTAGTCGCGCGAAAGCTCTGGCACATCGTAGACATAGATATCCAACACATCTTCAGGATTGATGATGTACTCGCCAGACCGAGCCGCCGGAAGGGTTGAGGATGACGGACCTTTCGAAGCAGACAGGTCAGCTCTTGAAGTATGTGCGGGGTCCTGCGCCTTGAGATTCAGCCGCGCACTTCCCGCCGCGAGACCCACCGCAACCGCTAGAAGAAGCGTGGTCCGTTGATGCCGTCCAATCATTCGCATTGTCACCATGCTCCGCAAGATTTTGATACTCATAGCGTCAGTCCTTTCGCTTATCCATAGGCCACCTCCGAGTAGGAGGCTGATGGAGGAACTTGGATGGTATGTAGCGAGCAAGCGACCGCAACGCTGGCATGTCCACCGTACCCCTCTGACCGTCTGAAATAGTTCTTCTTAATAGCTAAAATTCCGTCGGGCGCCACGCCTGCTGAATCTCCAGCCGATTCGAACTCGAGCGCGGTTCATTTGCCGACAGGCAAACACGGGTCCGGATGGGTCTCAAGGCCTCTTGCACACGGTCAACACGTCTTTCATTTTCTCGACGTTCTCCAGGTTGAGTTCAGCCAGGCACCACATCTTTTTCCCGCCTTGGCGGTCATAAGACCTAGCGAGCGCCCCCATGATCTGTGGCGGGACGGATCGTAACTTGGTCAACTGCGAGCGAGAGCGTTTGACGGCAGCCACCCTGGTGCGACTCTTGGCTTAGAGGTATAAACCCGCTCCACGACGGACGCGTCGACTTCTACTGCCACCGATTTTTCGAGCATTTCCACCGACAGAAGCAGCTTCCACTGGTTCTTCTTGCGGAGCAAGCTGCCTTCAAGCCCCTCCAGTGGCCCTGCTTTGATCCTCACACGGTCACCACACTTGATGAAAGGGTGGGGTTCGGCTCTAAGGGAACTCTCAACGACTCTGCGGATAGCGTCAATCTCTGAGCGGGGAATCGTGGCAGGCTTCCCCCCGAATCCCACCACGGCGTGAACGCCGGGGGTGGTCAGGATTGGTAACCAGGGGTCGAGCGGACCTCGAAGGAACACGTAACACGGGAACAACGGAAGTGCAACCTGCTTCGCACCGTTCTTCCAGCGGTGGACGGCGCGATAGAGAGGGAGGAAAATTTCGAATCCCTTGCCAGTAAGCAGACGGGCAACCGCCTTCTCATGCTGGTGTCGCGTGTAAAGTGCGTACCAATCAATGCTCAAGCCAAAGGCCTCTCCCGGAGCTCTACTAATATGCAGTTAGGTACAGCTTCGCCCTGTGACTTCGCCTGGGCGTTTCAGGAAAGCCTTCTTTTACAACTAGTTATCCAAATGACTTCCAGGTTATGAGGTGCAGAACTTATGAGCCATGGAAAGCTGGTATCGGAAAAAAGGACCTGCAATACGTGCCGCTGTTGTCGCGCGCGGAAGCGCCTCGAGGTTTATGGAAATTCCAACGTACGGCATATACTCAGGGCCATCCCCCGACTTCCGCCATCAATAGCAGCGGCTCGCAGCCAGCGCACCTCAGTGGGTAAAGCAGCTTTTTCGACTTCCGACAAAACCTCGCTGGGAGTAGACCAGATGAACTGTGTGTTGGGTTTTTGTAAAATTTCCAACTGTTGCACATGCCACCATGCTGTTAACGCTTTCCCAAATCGGGAAAACTCTATACAAATTCTGCCGCATGTCAAGAGGAAAATTCGGCCTCGAGCCCTCGGTTAGTCCCGGACAACCAGCTCCTTCATAACTCGTTTAGACGGACCTACCATGAAGTATGTATTTTAACAACGGGCCTTTCCCACAGTGCGGCCTAAGTGTAGCTCGGCACCCCGTCGACTACTTCGGCCAGTAGACGGACCGCTTTGGATTAGCAAGTGATTTCCTAATAGGGCATCAACATCGCGGACGTCCTTCATCAAAAGTTCGCGGCGCGAGGGGCATCTAGGTGGTGTATGTGGATACGGGGCCAGTTAATTGTTGAGGTGAGAAAGATCGTTGTCTCACCGAGCAGGAAAGCTGTGATAGTTTCGCGCGACAACAAATGCAAACCCGGCGTTGATTGCAGCCAGGGTTATCAATGCCCGCCTGGGATGGGATTTGTACATCCGGTCGATTCCGTAGATAGTTCCTGCGGTTGCTCCCAGCTTGAAACCCACGAGCGCCGCAGGGTGCCCGGCAAAGGGACTGACGAGTAAATTCCCTTCATGAACTGACCCTGAATGGAGGCCCCCAATAGTGGATTGGGCATCGAGGGCTTGTAAGACGCCGTAGGAGACATAGAGGCCAATCAGCAATGACGAACGCCGGTTCGAGTTGGGTTTGGACTCTGGCGGCTGATTCCTGATGACGCCGACCCCAAGGGCAGGACTGGATGGTCCGTTTGCCGGGGTTGGATATGAATGAGCATCGGCGGGCTGAGCGTTGAAAGCGATCTTGGCTTCGCTGGTTGCGCGCACGACAGGGGGGTTGGATCTATAGCCCTGATCCTGCCCTGCTCTCAAAGGGGCCACCGAAAGCAACCCCACAGAGAGTATTATTCCCACCACCTCAAGCCTGCATCGCAACATGCTTCGTGTCCTTCCTGCTGTTATCTCGACTCCGAAGCCTTAGGAGCACGCTCTGTGCCGATTGACTTGGGTTTAGTGTGCGAAGCCAATGATTGTGGATATCTAAATTATGTCTTGTCGTTGCACGGTGTTGCAGCCTCGTGTCTTGCTCCTTGAAGTGCCCGGGGCGGATACCAATTTTTGGCCGGCTCAAGTGGTGCAACACTTTTGCTAAAAAGAGAGGGAAACTTCCTATGCATCGGAGGTGGGGCTTAGACAGTGAAGTGGTCCGGTGTTTTTCTTCCGAGTAGTTAACAGTCCAACTGCAGCAGTAACACTTAGGTCGGCAGCCTTATGTGTGATCGAGTTGATCTGATTCAGTCTCGCGAGGCAATCTCCAATGACTCAAGTCTTTTAGCGGGCCGAAAAGCTCTGATAGTCCCGCACGACAAGACAGAGATACGCGGCGTTGATAGCAGCCAGGGTGATCATCGCCAGCCGGGGACGGGATTTGCGCAACCGCTCGGTTCCGTAGATCGTTCCGGCGGTTACTCCGAGTTTGAAACCCACGAGCGCCGCAGGCTGCCCGGCAAAGGGACGGACGAGCGGATTTACTTCACGAACTGACCCCGAATGAAGGGCCCGAATCGTGGATTGAGCATCGAGGGCCTGTAAGATGCCGTAGGAGACATAGAGGACGATCAGCAACGGCGAACGACGCGCCGATTTGGGTTTGAACTCTGGCGTCTGATTCCTATTGACGCCGGCCCAAAGCGCAGGACCGGAGCGTCCCTTTGCTAGGCTTAGATATGAATGAACGTCCGCGGGCTCAGTGTTGAACACAGGCTTGGCCTCGCTGGTCGCTCGCACCTCAGGGGGGTCGGACCTACTACCCTGATCCTGCCCTGCCCTCAAAGAGGCTACCGTAAGCAGCTCCACAAATAGTATTACCCCCGCCACTTCCGGCCTGGGTCGCCGCATGCCTCAGCCTCCTAAAGGAGCATCGGCAACCCAGATCGGTGACTTTAAGGTTTTCTAATCTTCACCGCAGGTTAGCGCTTGCGGCAAGCGGCTATCGCCCGCAATGAAAATCGGCCACAGCGTTGATTCTCAAGTCTCGCGAAAGCCCAGCCTGGATTCACGGAAAGGTGATGCGCAGGCTGGAAACAACGGTGAGGGTTGAAGCCTTGCCGGTCTTGGATATAGTCAGCAGCGCTAAGCGATGGCCGGTCACATGCACGACGTTGGTCTGAAACTGCAAGCCGTCGTGGACATGGGCAACGTCGCGGATTTAGACCGTGGTGCCATCCACTCATGGGTCGCCAAAACCATGGCGGAGTGAAATTGATTCAGATTTCTCGGTACAAGTGGGACGGCAAGGCTCAGGTTGTGATGGCCTCCCGTTGTCTGAGCTTGAACTGGGTGAGACTATTATGATGGTGGGCAATAGGGGCTAATGCGGAGTCGGAGACACGTCCCAGGCTGCGATTTAAGCATTGCGACATTCCCCTCGGCGTCTGGGCCACAACTGGGCCACATCTGCGCGGGAATGGGGGGTAAAACGGGCCCTCAGCAGCCAGCTAAGGACCTTTAGGATCAACACTTGGTACCGCTCTGACATGCCTGGCAGTCATGAGGTCGAGGGTTCGAACCCCTCCAGATCCACCATAATCTGTTCATCTCTAATACTTAGATAGACCCGGCAATTTCTTGTGGGCTATCTGAGCGCACGAATGAACATCATGCAAGGCAGCATTCTACCCTCCGCCCGGCGGCAAGTGCTTGGTCTCCGACGTTGCGGGTTTCGCAGCAGATACCACTGGTCAATCCGTCGAAAGGAGCAAAGTCGTCTGCCCAACCACGCGCAGCCCGGTAAACCCAGCCGCCCAGAAACACTAGCTTGTTAACGAACTCAGGTAGTGAACGGATGAAGCCACGACGGGGTACGGACTCCATCAAATAACTCAGACAAATAACTCAGAACTCAAGCTCGGCAACGAGTTGCAAGTTCCGCGGGCTGCCGTTGCCGAAATAGGGATTGAACGAATCCGGCGTGCTGGTCAAACGAAACCCCGAGCCGAAAGTCGTTGACGGATTCGCAAAATTCGGATGGTTCCACACGTTGAAAAACTCGGCGCGCAGCCGCAGCAGCCGGTCGCCGCCAATGGGCTGCGACTTGACGAATGACAGATCGAAGTTGTTCAGTCCAGGCCCGCTGAACACGTTTCTTCCCAGATTGCCGTAGGTCCCCTGCGCAGGCTGCGCGAATGCCGCCGGATTGAGGTACGGTCCGGTGGGATTAAACGCCACGCGAGCGTTTCCGATGAGATTCGGACGGTCGCGAAACTCGCCCGTGCCCGAATTATCGAAAGGCAAAGTGATATTGAGCGGCCCGCCGGTATGCAGAGTCGTAATTCCATTCAGTTGCCAATTCGCCAGCAAGGCTCGGAGCCAGCCTCTCGGGACTGCCGGCGCCGGCACGCGCCATGCGTAACTTACGGTAAAGCGATGACGAGCATCGAAGTCGGAGCGGCCGTAATCACGCCGCAGGTTGCGGCTATCCTCCGGCGGCCCTCCGCGAAAGCCGCCAGCGCCTGAGGCTTCATCCAGCGATTTGGAAAAGGTGTAGCTGGCACGAAAAGTGACGTTGGCCGCCGAGCGCTGCGCCGAAACCTGCAAGCTGTTGTAGTTGGAGTGGGCGGCAGCCGCAAGCGTGTTGATCACGCGAAACTTCGGGAAAGCGGCCGCGAACGGCCGGCGCGCCTGCTCGCTTGCTGGATCCGCTTGGCCGGGTAGTGGCTGATTTACATCCATCACCACGGGCAGATATTCGCCGCGCGTGCCGTAATATGCAATGCGCAGCAACTGCTGCGAGCCGAGCCGTTGTTCAACCGCCAAGTTAAAATTCCGGTAGCGCGGATCGGGAAAATGGGTGCTCACGGCGAAGACATCAAACGGCGGCTGCGGCGCTGCCGGGCCAAAGATTTGCACCCCCGGACCAAATGGAACTGGGGGCGGCGGTGTAATGGTGAAGATCGCGCTCCTGCCGATGGGATTAAATACCGGGCCGGAAAGAATCGAGTTTGAGTTATTACTGTTATCCATCAGCTCGTCGAACGGCTGCGCATCGAAGTACAGTCCCCAGCCGCCCCTGAACGCGCGATTGGCGCCTAATCCCAGGGCAAAAGCTGCTCGCGGAGCGAAATCAACGTCGTTGGGGTGATATTCGTGGGTGAGTCCGGGAGTACCGACCACCAACAGCCCGGCGCCCGGAACGAAGTTACTAAGCCTCCCCTGCTTCTCCGTGGGCACGGAGAACTGATCGTGACGCAATCCGAGGGTCACCTTTAGAGCGGGTCGAACCTGCCAGCCGTCTTCGACGAATGCCGCCCAGCGGTGCTGGCGAAGGTAGCGTTGCGAATCACCGCGCGCGATCGTTGTGACGCCCGGCGCGGGCAGGCCCGCCAGCAAGTCGACCAGGCTGGCAATCGCGAAATCGGTCGAGAGCTTATCCCCGAGCTCGGAGCCGTCGAAGACCAGCCGGCCGCGCATTCCGGTGTCGGTAAAGGCGTTCTCCTGGAGAAAAGTCGCGCTGCCACCGAACTTCAACTGATGGGCGCCGCGATTCCAGCTTGCGCGGTCGGAGAGCTCGAAGACATTACTGGCGCGGCCGCGCGGCAGCGAGAGGCTGGCGCCCAGATTCTCGTATTCCCCGGGCGCGATGTCGATTTCCGGCAGCCCGGAATCGCGCGTCGAAATGACCCCAGTGTTCAGGCCGAGGGTGGTGACATCGAAGCCGTGGTCTCCGGTAAGCGTCGTCTCCGCATAGCGCGAGTAACCGAATCGGGCGGCAGTGAGGAATTGAGGCGACAACGCGTGCTGCCACTCGGCCGCGAACAGGTGCACGACCGTGTGGGATTGTGCCGCGTACAACGGCAAGCGCGAGCCGCCACCCAAACCAAAGCGCCCCTGCGGAAATTGTTGGCGGTTCGTGCCGAAAGCATAAGAAGTGGAGAGCCAATTCGAGCCGGCCAATCCGTGATCGGCTTTCAGCGTCAGGGCGTCGCCGTCGCTGCGCCCTAGCGTCGAGAAACTCAGCGGTCCCTGCCCGAGCGATGGCGGGTAGAGCGCGAGAATCGGCGCCGCGAGCGCGTTCACGGAACGGGCGCTCGACTGGACCAGCGAAGTCGCGGTCGAGATTTCCGCCGGGGCGGGAAAGCGCGAAGCGGCGGTCACGCCGACGCGCTCGTGCTGTCCCTCATACGAGCTGAAAAAATAGCTGCTGCGCGGAAGCGGGCCGCCGGCGGTGAAGCCAAACTGGTTATTCCGAAACTCCGATCGCGGGCGGCCAAAGGCGTTGTTAAAAAAATTGTTCGCCGCCAATTTATCGTTATCAAAAAACTCGAAGAGCGACCCGTGAAGCTGGGGGCCGCCGCTCTTGATCACCGTCAGCACGGCCGCGCCCGACGGACCGTACTCGGCGCCGGCATTGGTCTCGACCTGGATTTCCTGAATCGCATCCAGCGGCAGCAGGATGGCCGGAGCCGCGAAGGCGCCGCCCTGCCCGATGGCCTCCGCGCCCCGGAACGGATCGAGATTATTGACGCCGCTGACGATGTAGGTGTTGAATTGGGCGCGGCTGCCGTTGACCGGGAACGATCCAAACGTGCCGCCGCTTGCGCCCGAGCCGGGAATCAGCGTCTCGAGATTTCCCGATGCCTGGCCGCGCACCGGCAACGTGCGCACCTCCTGCCGTTCACCAGCCCTGGCGACCTCCGCCACGGCGTTCGCGAGCGCGCGCCGCGGGTCCATTGTGATGCGCAGCTCTTTGGTTTCGCCCGGGACCAACGAGAGGCCGGCAGCCTCGACGCTCACATACCCGGTGCGGCTAACACGCAAGCGGTAATCGCGACTCGCCGCCAGTCCGCTGAATTCAAAGTGCGCGAGATGATCGCTGACGGCCGTGGCCGTCGCATGGCCGCCCGCTCCGAAGGACAATGAAATCCGAGCGCCTTCGAGCGAGCGCCCCCGCGCATCGAACACGCTACCGCGGATAATTCCAGTACCTGTTTGGCCCACTGCTTGCGACGACAAGCAAGCGAACAGAAGTGCCGCCCGTGCGTGAAATTGGATATCCAAGAGACAGCACGGTAAGAATGAAGTGTGTCCCGATAACCTACGCGATGTATTTCTCAAGCGTTATATCTCGAGAGCTCCTCGAGCGAAAGCCAATCCGACGGACGGTCGTTGGGCAAGCCGCCCCCCAGAGGATCAATACCAAAAGCAAAGAGTTTGTAGAATGCAGGATGGAATGGCCTCAAACTGAGTGCGCGGTCGCTGAGAAGGTTCCAGTCGAATGCTTCGAGATGTCCGATGTAAAAAACGATGCGGTGTCTTTCAGGAATCGGCCGGTCATAGAGAACCTCCGGCCGCGAGATGCGAAAGATCGCGTCCGTGTTGTCGCGGGCCTCAGCCAGGCGCTCGAGGAGGCGAACCCGGCGAGTTCGAGAATTGGAATGGCTTTGCGTTAGAGTCATTTTCATCTACCCTTTTGGAAAGGACGTTCAGGGCCCTACAAAGGATAGGGATGCGGCCCAGCAGTCCTGGGATGCGCTTTTTATGCCGCCGATCTGCCGAGGCTTGATGTTATCACTCCCGCCTTGCGCAGGTGAGAGCTGTATCCGTGTCCCAGCGGGCCATTCTTGAAAGTTCCAGCGGAGTTGCTGATGACCGACCCTCTTAGAACCATGATTGAGTTTAGGAAAGTTCAGTACCGCCTCGCCGATAGCCGTGTGCTTTTGGAAAAATTAGACCTCGAGGTGCGGCAGGGGGAGACGATGGCCTTGCTGGGCCGGAGCGGGTCAGGCAAAACAACGACTTTGAAACTGATCAATCGTCTTCTTGAACCGACGGGCGGAGACGTGGTCGTGGAGGACCGGTCCACTCGGGATTGGGACCCTGTCCGCCTGCGCCGCCGAATCGGCTATGTCATCCAAGACATCGGATTGTTCCCCCATTTCACGGTTGCGAGGAACGTCGGCCTGGTTCCGCATCTCGAGGGCTGGTCGGAGGCGCGCGTTCGCGACCGCGTGGATGAGCTCCTTGAACTGGCGGGGCTCGATCCGGCCGAATTTCGAGGCCGCTTTCCGCGCGAACTTTCGGGCGGGCAGCGGCAACGCGTTGGCGTGGCGCGCGCCCTGGCTGCCGATCCACCAATCCTTCTTATGGATGAGCCTTTTGGCGCGCTTGACCCTTTGACTCGTGCCGAAATACAGCAGGAATTCGTCAGGCTTGAAAACCGGCTCAAGAAAACCGTGGTCTTTGTCACTCACGACATTCGCGAGGCTTTGACCGTGGGAACCCGCATCACCTTGCTTGAAGCGGGAAGGCTGGCCGGGGTCTATTCGCCCCAGGAGTTTCTTTCCGCGAGCGATCCTCTGGCCGCGCAGTACGTGGGGACACTGCGTGTCGGCAAGGTGGCGCGCGATTCGTGAAAATCGGGAAAGCAAGGGGAGGTGACTGGTGAACTTGCTCGAATTCTTTTATGGTCATCGGGCGGAAATTTTCACCTTGACCGTCGAACACTTCTGCCTGGTGGGGGTTTCCATTGCGCTGGCGGTGCTCATCGGCATTCCGCTCGGCATTCTGATCGCGCGGCGGCCGGCGTGGAACAAACCTGTTTTGGGAAGCGCCAATGTCATCCAGACGATTCCAAGTCTCGCTCTTTTCGGCTTTCTGCTCCCGGTCCCTTGGCTCGGCGAGCGCGCCAGCCGGCTGGCGATTGCGGCGCTCACGGCTTACGCATTGCTACCGATTATCCGCAACACCTGCGCCGGAATTGCCGGCATTGATTCCGGCGTACGCGAGGCGGCACGGGGTCTTGGAATGACGGACCGCCAATTGCTTTTTCAGGTCGAACTGCCTCTGGCCTTGAGCGTGATCGTTGCCGGGGTTCGCACAGCGACTGTGATCACGGTGGGCGTGGCGACGATCGCGGCGGCCATCGGCGCGGGAGGGCTTGGGGAA
>QHZN01000001.1 GCA_003225365.1 Acidobacteriota bacterium | reverse complement strand
TCGACGTCGGCGACAAGGTCAGCCGCGAGTTGCGCTCGTTTGGCGCTAACATCTTGGTCCGGCCTGCCGCCGACACTCTGGCCGTTACGATCGGCGGCGTTGATTACCGTCCGGCCGGAGCGGGCGCGACGCTCGACGAGTCCGACCTCGTTAACCTTAAGAAGATCTTCTGGAGCAACAACATTGTGGCGTTTGCGCCCTACCTTTCCGTTCCCGTCGAGGTGCGTGGGCGGCGCGTGGTGCTTGCTGGAACCTGGTTTGACCATGCGTTTAGGGTAGGGAAGTCCCAAGTTTTCCGCACCGGCGTGAAAGAACTTCATCCGGCTTGGAAGCTCGAAGGCGCCTGGCCGAGCGACGGAGAAGTCGTTGTCGGCCGCCGGCTTGCCCTCGCGCTGGGGGTCGGCCTGGGAGAGCGCGTGGAACTGCGACTCCTCAGCTCGGTCATTCCCGCGCGGTTCGACTTCGCTCACCGCCCTGAGCTTGTCGAAGGGCAAGCGGGAATCCAAACCACCAAACCGTGGGTCCCCGCCCTTCGACAAGCTCAGGGCAGGCTCTCCGCGGGGACGACGCCAGCATCGGGAAACTCCGTTGCATGGACCGTCGGCGGCATCCTTGAAACCGGGAGCGCGGAAGATGATGAACTCCTGGCGCCGCTCGCGGCGGTCCAAAAACTTGCGAGTCTCGAGGCCAAAGTCCAGCGCGTCGAGGTGAGCGCGCTCACCAAGCCTGAGGACAGCTTCGCCCGCTCTGATGTGACCAAGCTCACAGCTAAAGAGTTTGACCGCTGGCTTTGCACTCCTTACGCGGCCTCGGTCGCCTATCAGATCGGGCAGGCGATTCCGGGCTCGGAGGCACGGCCCGTTTACGGGGTGGCGGACACGGAGGGAAAGATCCTCGACCGCTTCGGCGGGCTGATGGCGGCCGTAGCCGCAGCGGCCCTGGTCGCGGCGGCGCTCGCTGTGGCTTCGTTGATGCTGGCCACGATGCTCGAACGCCGGGTGGAAATCGGGCTTTTCAAATCGCTTGGCGCATCGAATGCCCAGGTGGCGGCGATTTTCTTGGTCGAAGCGGCGGTCCTTGGGCTTGCCGGCGGCGTGGTCGGATACGCGGCGGGAAGTTTCGCTGCCCGGCGGCTTTCCGAAAGCGTCTTCGGGGCGCCTGTCGGTATCCACTGGCTCATGTTGCCGGCGGCGCTGGCGCTCGCTGCGCTGGTGACGCTCGCGGGTAGCGCTTGGCCCCTCGGACGCGGTCTCAAGATTTCGCCTGCGGTAGTCTTACGCGATTGATGCGACGGCCAACAACACGCTGTTGTCATTCTAAACTCCGCGAAGGATCTGCTCTGCGACAAATCAATAACAAAACAGATTCTTCGTCGTCCCGATGGAATGAATCGGGACTCCTCAGAATGACATCGTGGAGGAGTTTTTCGTCAGGGTGACATCGGGGAAGGGTTTTTCATCAGAATGACATCGCGGAGGGGTCTTGCATCACCCTATTAGCCCCCACGATTCGAGACTCAGCATGACACCGCGATGGAGTACCGGCACCAAGGGAAAACTCGTCATGGATGTGCGGCCCCATAAACCGACCTCGCTTTTCTGGCGCGCGTGGTGGCGCTCGCTTTCCGTGAAGCGGCCGCAGGCGTTGGTGGCGGCGGCGGCGCTCGCGGTAGGCGCGACGGTCGCGGCCATGCTCCTCAACCTTTACTCGAGCGTTCACCGCGAGATGAGCGATGAATTCCGTTCCTATGGCGCCAACGTGATTATTTCGCAGGCGCCCGATCCCGCGTTGCGGGACGGCGCGGGGCTCTTCGACTGGACCGCGGTGGACCGCGTGGCGAGCCACTCCGAAGGGCCGAAACGGCTCGCGGCCGTGCCTGTGCTCTCGGTTGTGGCGCGCCTCGGGCGAATCCCCGGCGACCCACGCTTGCCGGAATTTGAAAACGCCGTCGCCGTGGGCGCCGATTTTACCGCGCTCGAATCTTTGAATCCGGCTTGGCGCCTGGCTCGGCCAAGAAGCGTCGAGCCGGGAACGTCTGGGGAGGGCGAAACTGAGGCCATCCTCGGCGCGCGCGTCGCCGAGCGCCTGAAACTCGCGAGTGGTGGCACGGTCTCTCTTGAGCTGGGGCATAGAGCGTTACCGGCCGCGCCCGCCGCGGTGTTTCGAGTTGCGGGGGTGGTTTCAACCGGAGCCTCGGAAGACGACCAAGTTTTTGTTCCCCTCGACCGGCTTCAAACCCTCGCCGGACTGCCGGGCAAAATCAACCTGATGGAGTTGAGCGTTCCGGGCGAAACGCCGGAGATCGAAGGCGTGGTTCGAGAGCTCAAGTCGGCGCTTCCCGGTCTCGACGTTCGCCCCGTTCGGCAAATCGTCTATTCCGCCGGGCACGTTCTGGATACCATTCGCTGGCTTTTGATTTCCCTGAGCGCGCTGATTCTGGTCATCATCGCGCTGGCGGTCTCGGCTACAATGACGGCCATCGTGCTCGAGCGGAGGAAGGACATCGCGGTGATGAAGGCGCTCGGGGCGGGCGACCGGCTGGTGATGCGGTTGTTTTTGGCGGAAGGCGCGGCCCTCGGCCTGGTCGGAGGGGCGGCGGGCTTCATTGTGGGCAGTGAATTGGCGCGCCAGGCTTCGCGGCGGATCTTCGACTCGGCGCTCCGGCTCGATTGGCGGACCTTGCCGGCGGTGGTGGGCGCAAGCGTCCTGGTGGCGGCCGCGGCGGCGCTGGTTCCTGCGCGGTTGGTCTCCGGCGTTCAACCGGCCTCGGTGCTCAAAGGAGAGTAAGGGTGGCGTTTGTTGAAGTTCGGAATCTGACCAAGAGCTACGCCTCCGGCGTCCAGGCGCTTCGCGACGTCACCTTCGACGTCAAAAAGGGTGAGTGGATTGCCGTTATGGGCCCGTCGGGCTCAGGGAAGAGCACTTTGCTCAACATCCTCGGCTGCCTCGACGCGCCCACTTCCGGCGCGGTCGAGGTCGAGGGGCGTGACCTCGCGGCGCTAGGGGCGGCGGAGCGCGCGCGCTTCCGCGCCGAGCGCGTCGGGTTCGTCTTCCAGCAGTATCACTTGGTGCCCTATCTCACCGCGGTCGAGAATGTGATGCTCGCGCAATACTTCCACAGCCTCGCGGATGAGAATGAGGCGGCGGAGGCCCTGACGCGGGTGGGCCTCGGCGACCGACTGCTGTACCTGCCCTCCCAGCTTTCGGGCGGCGAGCAGCAGCGCGTCTGCGTGGCGCGCGCGCTCATCAACCAGCCGAACCTCATCCTGGCCGACGAGCCCACGGGCAACCTCGACGAGATGAATGAGGCGATCGTCATGAGCCTCTTCACGGAGCTCCACCGCGCCGGACACACCGTGGTCGTCGTGACGCACGACCCGGAAATCGGGCGCATGGCCGAGCGCCGCATCGAGCTCCATCACGGCCATCTCAGTGAAGTCTCCGTCTTTCCGAAGGTCGAAGAGGAGCTGATTGACAATTTGTTGAAAGAGGTCTGGCACGCGCGGGAAGACACTGGCGCTCAAGCGTTCGAGTCGGAAAAATTCGCCCCCTTCGTTGAGAACCGCGCCACATTCCAGTTGATGGCCGCCGAGGAGCTGGTCCGGCTCGCCGAGGGCCGCCTGGCGTTTACACCCGCGGGCGAAAGCCGCGCCACCCACGTCATCCGCCGCCACCGGCTCTCCGAGCGGCTGTTCTGCGAAACCTTCGGCATTGACCCGGCGGTCGTGGACGACCACGCCTGCCGAGTCGAGCACACCCTCAGCCCGGAAGTCACCGAAAAGCTCTGCATCTTCCTCAAGCACCCGCGCACCTGCCCGCACGGCTCGCCCATCCCCTCCGGCACTTGCTGCCCGCCACGCTAATCTACGTTCAATTAACGGGTTTCGCGCTCGGAATCCGTATTTTAGGGGCTGCAATGTAGCGAGGTGGCTTCACCCACTTTCAGGTTCCTCTTCTGAGGCGTTCGGATAGGTTTTCCCAACGCTCTCAGGAGTGTTCGAAGTAGGTAGCCACCCTTCCATAATAATCCGCATCATACGCCACAACCGGGGTTGGAGTTTGGCATCAGAGGGGGAGCACATGCACAAGCCTGTCCCAGTCATTTTCCTCGTAAGCGCACTTTTCACGGTCAACACGTTTTCCCAACAAGCACCACGGCCGGCCGCGGCCGGCCGCGCCGCCGGGCCCGAGGCCCGTCTTCCCATCCGACGGGTTGTCCTTTACAAGAATGGAGTGGGCTACTTCGAGCATTCGGAACGCGTGCGCGGGAATCAAGACCTGCACATTGATTTCACCACCGCCCAATTGAATGACGTCTTGAAGTCCCTCACCGTCGTGGACCTCGGCGGCGGCCGCATCACGGCGGTGCGGTTCAACTCGGTAGCTCCGCTCGGCGAGCGGCTGAAGGCATTGCACTTGCCACTCGGCGAACAGACCTCGCGAGCGCAATTTCTGGAGGCTTTGCGGGGCACGCGCGTTGAAGTCCGCAGCGGAGCAGAGGCGGCGACGGGCAGAGTATTGAGTGTCGAAACCAAGAAAAAGATCGAGCCCAAGGGTGGCGAGGTCAGTGATGCCCTGGACTTGTCGTTGGTCACCGATTCGGGCGATCTGCGCTGCTTCGAGATGAGCCCCGGCGCTTCCGTCCGCTTGGCCGACCGCGAAGCGATCGACGATGTGTCGAGGTACCTCGATTTAATCGGCTCGGCGAAGGGATTGGATTTTCGCCGCATAACGATTTCGGCGGCGGGCGCGGGCGAGCGAAACGTTTTTGTCAGCTACATCAGCGAAGTCCCAGTGTGGAAGAGCACTTACCGCGTGCTGCTTGACGGCAAGACGGGCGGGGAAGCGCTTGTCCAAGGCTGGGCGATTGTGGACAACACGATTGGCGAAGACTGGAACGACGTCGAGCTCTCGCTCATTTCCGGCGCGCCCGAATCTTTCGTTCAAAGCATCTCGCTTCCGTATTACGCGCCCCGTCCCGTCGTCCCGTTGCCGGAATCGGTTTCGCTCTCACCGCAAACTTACGAGGCGGCCGTGGCGCCCGCTTCGGCGCCCGGCGAGGGAGGAGGAATGGGCAGTGGCTTCGGTGTACGGGCTTACTCCGTGGGCGGCACGGGTTTGACCGGAGTCGTGAAGGATCAAAGTGGCGCCGGCATTCCCAATGCAAAGGTTACGCTTCGGAACGAAGAGTCCGGGGCCTCGATGACGATCTTGACGGATTCTCAGGGAAAATATGCGTTCAACAACGTCCAGGGAGGGAATTCCGCCCTCTTCGTGGAGTCGCCGGGATTCCAAAAATATGCGTTGTCGAATATCTTTCTGGGGTTCGGCCGAATGAATGAAATCAACGCGACGCTGAACGTGGGGACTATGGCACAGACCGTGGAGGTTCGTGCCAACGCCCCGAGCGTAAACACAGAGAGCGCCGGCCTGGCTGCTGTCGCTGAAGAGGAGGGCCCTGAGGCCGAAGGTAAAGCCGTCGGCGAACTTTTCGAGTACAAGATCAAGGAAAAGGTGACTCTCGACAAAAACCAATCGGCTCTGGTTCCCATACTCCAATCGCGCATGAAAGCCCAGAAAGTAACGGTGTGGAACGAAGATTCCGAGCAGGCCCGCCGCGCCCTCTGGGTGACGAACACAAGCGGGGAGACGCTCGACGCCGGCCCGTTCAATGTGCTCGAGGATGGGACCTTCGCCGGCGAAGGATTGCTCGAAACGATCCGGCCCGGTGACAGACGATTGATCTCCTATGCTGCCGACCCGCTCCTGGCCGTGAGGAAGCGCGTCGAATCCGCAGAGCGGCCTTTTACGCGCATTCGAATCGCCAAGGGGATGATGCTGATGACGCAGGAAGAACGCGCGACCGCGATCTACACAATCAGCAACATGGACGCGCAGGATCGCGAGGTTATCATCGAGCACCCGCTGCGGCCGGAGTGGACACTTGCGGGGGACGCGAAGCCGCAAGAGACGACCACTTCGAACTACCGTTTTCGTATCGAAGTCGGTCCAAAACAAACTGCCAAACTGATCGTGGATGGGCGCCATCCGGAGAACACCGAAATCGCCTTGACGGACCTCAAAAGCGACAACGTGACCCTCCTTGCAAATGAAAAGCGGCTGACGACCCGGATGGAAGAAGCGTTCCGGCAAATCCTCGACCAGAAGACCGCCATCGCCGACGTGGATGCGCAAGTGGAGGCGCGACAACATGAGGCCGACGCAATCTCCGGCGACCAGAGCCGCATCCGCGAGAACATGAAAGCGCTGAAGGGAAGCGCCGAAGAAAAAGCGCTTCTCGAACGCTATACGCAGGAGCTGAACTCCCAGGAGGACCACTTGGCCGCGTTGAGGACTGAAATCTCCAACCTGAAAGTGAAGCGGCAGGAGGCCGCGAAAAAACTCGATGAAACCTTAGTCTCGATCACTCTTGACGAAACTTTCTAGGTAATGCTCCCCTCAAACGTGAGTGGGTTCAATCGGCGAAGCAAATCTGCCGTTAACAAGTTGTGGAACTTGATTGAACCCCGCGAGTGGCGCATACTCGGCTGGAATGGTTGGCCTCATGGAAGCGGCGAAACGAATCCGAGGTCGGTTCGCGTGGACTCTCGCGGTCTTGGTGTGCGCTCTCTGGTTGTGGGCGCCTTGCGCCGGGCGCGCGCAATCCACGAGCGAGGCCGAGAAGAAAAAAGAAGACGCCGGCCCCGCAAAGACAGTGAAGGCAGAAGACGCGGGCCAGGCGAAGGCAGTGAAGACAGAAGACGAGGGCCCCGCGAAGACAGTGAAGACATACGAAACGACAAATGGCACTCAAACATATTCGCGCATCGAGGAGAGAGAGCGCAAGAAGACGGCGGACGGCGAAACGGTCACCGAGCGCGTGCGCATGAAGGGGTCAGACGGCGACGACCGCGTCCTTCTGGAGCGGGAAATCCACACCAAGAACCTCCCCGACGGCACGATCGAGCGCGAAACGGTTTTGAAGAACCCCGATGGCAACGGGGGGATGCAGCCGATTGAAATCACGCGGGAGAAGATTCGCCCGGAAAAGAGCGGCTCGACGGTCCAGCGGGAGGTCGAGAAGCCCGATTTGAACGGCGGCTGGCACACCGTCCAGCGCGAGTCCGAGCGCACGACCGGCACCGAGGCCTCCAAGCAGACGACCAAGGAAGTCCAGCAGCCCACCGTCAACGGCGATTGGAAGCCCGTCGTCCGCGAGCTTCATTGGGACACGAAAACCCCCGACGGCCAGACTACGCGCACGGTCACCCAGGCGCCGGACGCTCACGGCAACCTCACCGACTACGAGGTCCACACCGAGAAGACCGGCAAGGGCCCGGACGGGGAAACCCGAGAAGTGACCATCACGCGGCGCAATTCCGGAGATACCGACGCGCCCAATCCCGTGCTCGTCGAGCACACCGTGACCCAAGAGCATCGCACGCCGGCCGGAGACGTGATCAGTCACACCACCACGGAATCCGATTTGGTGAACGGCGGGGCTGCCAGAAATCTTGAGTCGGCGCATCCGGAGATCGTGGAAGAAAAGAATTCAGTTGAAACCAAAGGCAAGGACGGGACGACCAAGACCACGACGACGGTGAGCCGGCGCGGCTCGGCCGCTCCGGACCTTCACCCATCGCACAAAATCGTCGAGGAAAAGGACGCGAGCGGACACATCCGGCAGGTCTACATCCCCTCCCAATGAGGCGAGGGGCGCCGGAGTCTGCGGAACAGTTCGCGGCTTGCCAGGACGGTTCGGTTCGGGCTAAAACTGAGTTCAGGTTTGGGGAAGGGAAGCGGGAAGCTTCCGGTCTGGCCGACGCCCTCCCCTAAAAGGTTTCCTCGTGACTCTCAAGTTCTGGGGGGTGCGCGGTTCCACTCCCACTCCGGAGCGGCGTAACTCGAGGTACGGCGGAAACACGGCGTGCCTGGAAATCCGGCTGAACGACGGGACGCTGATCATCCTCGATTGCGGCAGCGGGTTGAGGGCGCTCGGCAAGAGCCTGATCCGCGAGTTCGGTGCCCAGCAGATCACCGCCTTCCTCTTCCTCACGCATTTCCACTGGGACCACATTCAAGGCATCCCGTTTTTCCTGCCGCTCTACCGCAAGGGGAACCGTTTCTTCTTCCACTCGGTCTCGACCAAGGGCCTGGAGCTTGAAAGCGCCGTCGAAGGGCAGATGGCGAGCCCTTATTTTCCCGTGGACATGAGCATCATGGGTTCGGTGCGAAGCTTTTACGACATCGGGACCTCGGCCATCACGGTCAGCAATGCCGTAATCACCTCGACGGTGCTGAACCACCCCCAGGGCAGCGTGGCCTATCGCGTGGAGGCCGACGGCGGCTCGGCGGTCTATGCCACCGACACCGAGCCGGGCTCACCCTTGCACGACCAGAACGTTCGCAAGATCGCCCGCGGCGCAGACCTCTTCATCTACGATTCGCAGTACACCCTGGAGCAGCTCCAGAACGAGAAAAAGGGGTGGGGACACAGTTCCTGGGAGGAGGGCGTGAAGATTGCGCTCGAGGCAGGGGTGCGCCAATTCATGCTTTTCCACCACGACCCGGACCACGACGACGCCAACATTGACAGCTTGGTCGTTCAGGCGCGTGAGCGCTTTCCGAATTCCATCGCGGCCGCCGAAGGGATGGTCGTAGAAATTCCGCAGAGAACCCCACGCGGAGCGGTCACAGTGGGCTCCGAGCGGCGCCAGGATGAGCGGTACGCAATTTCGCTCCCCATGAAAGTGGCATGGATGACCAGAGCGGGGAGCCTCCGGGAAGAAGTCGTCCAGGCCTACAATGTCTCGCGCAAGGGCGTGTATTTCGTGGCGCCGGCCGAGATGGCCGCAGAAAAAGTCTTTTACCTCGACTTCACGCCGCCCTGGGATGTCGGACCCGCGGGCCGGGTCTCCATCCGCTTTCAGGGCGAAGTG
Source organism: Acidobacteriota bacterium (assembly GCA_003225365.1). GTDB lineage: Bacteria > Acidobacteriota > Terriglobia > UBA7540 > UBA7540 > Gp13-AA74. The sequence goes on along the minus strand of QHZN01000001.1, from coordinate 4,801 downwards.
GTTCGCCTGGAAAACGTGACAGGGAAGGAAGAAGGCGTGGCTGGGAAGCTGGGCGTCGCCGCGCGCATTGTCAAGCCGCTCGGCCCCGCCGCGCGAGCCCGGAGCACCCGTTCCAAGCCGCGAATACGCCGCAAGAAATAAGCCGGCCTTCCCGGCGAGGCGGCGTTCTATCGCGCCTCAGATAATGTGCCCGATGCAGTTGCCGTGTGTGTCGTAGGCCCGGTCTTTCGTCAGGCGGAAGAGGACCTGGTCCGTGTCCAGCCGCACGATAGTCGAGCCCATGACCCGTCCGAACGGCTCGTGCTTGCTGTTGTAATACGTTCCCTCGAACGAGTAGCCTACCCAGGTGTTCTGGTCGAAAACGTAGATATATTTCTTTGCCGCGGCATCGCGATTGAACTTCGTGGACAGAGTGAAAGCCACTCGGACGCGGTTGATGTTGCCGCCTAGCGAGTTCACCCTGACCACGGTGGCGGCCGCCTCGAATTGTTCTTCAGGGGCGGTGATGAAGAGTTTGTCGTGGATGTGCAATTCCTTTGTGACGAGCACGGACATGCCGGTGGCGCTGACATCAGTGGTGACGGTTTCCTCTTCGAAGGTCGCGCCCCCGGTGAGCGAGCCCTTCACGCGCACGGGGATGGGGATGTTCCAGCGCCGCTCTTTACGCTTCTCCGCGAAATCTCGGTCTTCTTCGATATAAGAAGCCATCTTGTGGGTAGATGCCGTGACCGCCGGGCCGGGTTGACGGGCTTAAGGCTCGGCGGCGAAGGACGCCACCGCCTTTTCCGGGTCGTCCAAAATCGCAAACACCTCGCTCAGCCGCGTGACTTGAAGTATGTCGTGCGTGCGCTTCGTCAGGTTGGCGAGCTTGATGGCCGCGCCCTTGTTCGCCGCCGCGGCCGCCGCCCGAAAAAGTGTCCCAATGCCTGTCGAGTCCATGTAGTTCACCTGGCCGAGGTCGAGAACGATTTTCGTCTCGCCGGCGTCCAGCAGCTCCTTGACCCGCTTCATGAGGACTTCCGTGTCCCCGCCTCCGATGATCGTCCCCTTGAGCGTCGCGACCACGACCGAATCCACTTTTGCCGTCGAAAAATTCAGTGGCATGCGCTGAACCTCGGAAAAAGGAACGCCGCCCCGCGAACCGGCCCCGGCTCTTCGGAACATCATCAGGTTACCGGAGACGCGGCCCGGAAGCAATAGGGTTGGCAGGGTGGAATCATCAAGGGCAACCCATGAATCGCCCCATGTGGTTTCATTGGGGCGGCGATGACAAAGGAATACCGAGCAATATTTTTAAAGCGACTGGCTGGCCCGCGCGCTCCGCCGGCCGGAAGGTCCAATTCGAAAGGGCTTGGAGGGCCGGCTCGTTCAACTGATTATTCGGCGAATGGACAATCCGCAACTGGCTGAGTTTTCCGTCGGCGGTTATGACGCCAGCGATCACGACCATCCCCCCCGAGTTACGAGCCGCCACTTCGGGAGGGAACTTTGGATCTTCCTTGTCCACCGGGTAGGGCGGCGTGAGTTGTATCTGCGGGTCTTCCAAATTCGACAGGGTCAGCGTGGAAACCACGGGGTCGGGTGCGGCGCGCCCGATTTCGGCGTATTGGAGTGTCCAAGAGGGGGTTTGGGGCTGGCCGCTGGCAATGTAAACAGTGAAAACAGTTTCGTTTCGAAAGATACCGTAGTCTCTGAGGCCGCCTCCGCTTGATGCCGTGGCGACGATGTTTAACCCATAATTGACGTTTGTTGGAGGCTGGGTCTTGGTGGGATTGGCCCCTGGATGGGACCCCACTCCGGTGCCGCTTCCGCCGGTGATAGAGATGCCTGGAAAGGGGCTTGTCCCTGGACCGCTCCCTTCGCCGCTACCCGGGCCTATGCCCGTCCCAGCGCCGGTCCCTGAACCTTTTTCCTTGCTCGTAACCGGGCTTGCGCCTGTCTCACCGCCCTCGCCCGATCCGGCGGTTGTACCGGCCGTGCCCGCGCCGGTTTCTGGCTTTGTTCCAAGGACTGTCTCTTCCGTCAACTGACGGACCACTCCGCCTCCGCCGCTATCTATAGAATCCCCGGAGGCTCCCGAAGTTTGAGAAGTACTGCCGACCAAGTCCCCCCCGGTCTCGGAAGGTGAGCTATCAGAGCTTGGAGCTGAAGCGGAAGCTGATCCTCCCGGAACTCCCAGGCCGATCCCTGCCCCCGGAGGCGCTTTAAGGTTGGGTACAGGCCCTATTGCAAATTGGCCGCGAGCCTCGCCGGGCGGAAGGGCGGGATTCGGTGTGGGAGCGCCCGGAATAGGGCTCAAGATCAGCACGCTGTGAGCGTCCGTCCCTCCGCCGAGTTCGGGTTTCAATTGCGCGGCTTCGGGGTTGGGCGTGCCTTCGCCTGTCGGCGTTGGTGACGAGACTTTCGGCACCGTGACGACGCGCTCCTGAATTCCGGGCGCGGCGGGCACGAGGTTCCGAGCCATCTCCGGTTTAAGCTGGGGCGCAACGGGGGCCGCCGAGGTTGCTGCCTCGGAAACTTTGGGGACACTTATGACGGGATCAGGGTTCTCGGGCAGCGGAGTGAATTTGTGGGAGCTCATCTCGGGCATTGTCAGTTGGGCCGGGACCGGGAGCGGCTCCGTCAGTTGTATGTTGACGAAGTGCCAGCCCAGCGGATGTAACTCCGGGCCAAGCGTCGGCGCGCTCGGAATCTTGGCCGGCGAGGGCGGTGGCGCTTCGACTTTCGGCGCGTAGTCGGGCTGGGGCGCGGTGAGGCGCGCGAGGGTCACCATGTTCGGAAGCGCCAGGGGAACTTCGAGAGCCGGCGGATTTATGAGCTCCGGCTGCGAAATGGTTTGGATGCGGTTCGTGGGGTTCGGCGGGTTCGAGACAATGGGCTGCGGCCCCGGATAAACCAGTCCCGGCTTGCCTGCGGAGGCAGTTTTGGCGGGTGCCGAAGTTGAATTTGCATGTGAAACCCGGGCAGGGGCTGGAGCGGACGACACGTCCGTCTGCTGATGGATCGGACTGGCTCCGCTCTCTTTGGATTCGGGTTTAACCGGAACCGGCTTTTCCCCTAACGACCCTCCGCCGAGCTCGGGAAGAAGATACGTCAGCTTATCGTCCGGAGGCCACGAGACCCGCTGCACGCGGCGGTAGTCGGCGGCGAGTTGAACGGCGGTCGAGACCGTCAGGATGGCGAAGATGGCGATTTCGTGAGCGAGGAAAGAGTAAAGCAGCCCACGGCCCGGAAACCGCCCCTTCGGAATATCCGTGTAGTGGATTCTCGTCGGTCGGCTTCTAAGCGTCAGCGCAGAAGCGCGCCTCCCGTCGACCAAAGCGCGCAAGTTGGCGAAGAACTCGCGCCAGCGCGAACGCGGAGTGAGCGGCACGAAGATCGAAAAACGTGTCGGCATTTATTTAGCCTGTAGGGGCAATTCACGAATTGCCCCTGTGGGTGTTTCCAGCAATTTCGTCGGGGGGGCAATTCACGAATTGCCCCTGTGGGTGTTTCCAGCAATTTCGTCGGGGGGGGCAATTCATGAATTGCCCCTACAACTCCTTTGGAGTGGCGTGCGCCTCGGGGTTTTCTCTATCCAACGCCCAGCCAAGAGGGTTTGTGGCGATGTATTCGCGGGTCTTCACCAATTCGATTTCGTCGCGGACAACACGCTCGAAATAGTTTCGCTGCCACACCGGGCGTCCGGGAGTGTTGCGTACAAGATTGATGCGTTTCGCAGCATTCATTTTGAAACGCCCTACGATCATCGGAAGCATCATGCCCCGGCGAAGCCTCCGTAGGGGCAATTCACGAATTGCCCCGCCTGGCGGTACCGAAAATTTCCCTGGGGGCAATTTGTGAATTGCCCTCTGCCGGTGCAATTCGTGAATTGCCCCTACGCTCGGCGGCGCGACGATCTCAATGATACCGTGGACATGGTTGGGCATGACGATGAAGATATCCGGGCGTGCGCTCGGGTAATGGTGGCACGCGTCAAGCCAACACGATGCCACGATCTGGCCAAATTCATTCGCGTGCATCTGGCCGTCCACCACGCGCCCAAACACGCATTCCTTGTTGTGCGCGCAAATCGTCACGAAATACGCTCCTGGCCACGAGTAATCATAGCTTCGAAGGCGGATTGACCGCCGGCCATCCAATGAGCCGTCATTCATTGCGTAGGGGCAATTCACGAATTGCCCCGGTGGGCGGCGCTGAAAATTTCCTTCGGGGGCAATTCGTGAATTGCCCCTACTGCACCATCGTCGCCTTCAGGATCGGATACAGTAAATTCTTGTTTATTGACATGGCGAAGGTCGCACCGCCGCCTGTTGCCAGCGCATCGGTAATCAGGTATCCGATGATGTACGATGTCGAACCCGAGCTGCCTTGCATCTGAAAGAAGGCCTGGTAACCGCTGCCGGCAGTGGGAGGATTCGTAGCCGGGGAGCAGTTGGTTCCTAGGCTCCGACCGTCCTTCGAGGCGCAGTTGTGGAAATACATTGCACCTCCTAACAGCATCTGACCCCCGCCTTGCATGGACGGCTGTCCGCCAAGATCCGCGTTGTCGCGATCGTCCCATAAGGCCATTCCCCGAGCAGGAAGTCCGTTTGAGTCCGTCTGACCATAAGTGCCAGTGCAGGGCGCAAGGAAGACGTTCCCCTTGAACGTGGCCGGCAGGGCGAGCAGCGGGTCAGGCGAAGCCCCACCGGCGCAGGTCGCAAGCGCCGAGGCGCCCCCAGTCGGGGTCACCCCAAAATCATCCACCACCCTGCTTCCCTTCGCATCTCCCGCGTTCGAGCCCGCGTAGACCGAGCCA
>QHZN01000281.1 GCA_003225365.1 Acidobacteriota bacterium | reverse complement strand
TGATAAGTGGGGCCGAGAGATTCCGCCCGTTGCCCCCAGCAGCATCGCCATCCCGGAGGGCCAAATGCGAGCTGTCCTCAAGAAGCGGATCATCTTGGCGGCACCGGTAGGCTTCTGCTTGTTCCTGCTACTCGACTGGACAGGAATAACCGACGGGGGATTTCCGTCTGACTGGGCCGAAGCATTGGTTCAGGTGGTTGCCAACATCCTGTGGACCGTGATCTTCACGGTCTCCTTCTACTTCGCTTGGCCCTACCTACTTGGGCGGTTCTTCCTGAAGGCGAGCGGGCGAGACCCCGGGCGAGGGCAACAACCTGAACAAGACCGAAAGGCGTAACCTTCGCTGACCAACGACCAAAGCTCCGGGACGACCGGCACGCACTGCCACGGATAGAGCTTTCCGCTACCACTTCTACGCGAACCTGACGAGCGACGGGACGGGAACGGGGACGTACAGCTACACTTGGAATGCCGAAGGCCGGATGGCAAAGGCGACCACGCCTTCGGGCGGCACCTCCACGACCAGTTTTATCTATAATGCCCTGGGCGAGCGAGTGCAGTTGGTGGCGCCGACGTATACTTACAATTACCCCTTCGACGCGTTCGGCCAGGAGATTGGGATTCACAACTCGTCCACCGGCTGGGGGCACTACACGGTGGAGATGGCCGGGCGCAGGATTTTCCTGAGCGGCAGTGCGACGCGCTGGCTGTTTCATCCGAACGCCGTGGGCAGCTCGACCATGGTGACCGACCAGACCGGAGCGGTGGTGCAGGACACGACGTATTATCCCTGGGGCCAGCTCTGGCAGTCGCCGGGGAGCTTCGGGGGCAACTGGAACTTCGCGGCCTTCGGCGTGCTCGAGCCCACGACGAACCTCTATCCCACGCCGACTCGGCGTTACGCCGTGAGCTACAGCCGCTGGCTTAGTCCCGACCCGGTAGCGGGCAGCGTCTTCAACCCCCAGTCGCTCAACCGCTACGTTTATGTGCTCAACGTCCCCACAAGCCTGGTTGACCCGCTGGGATTGCAGCAGGACTGTCCTTACGACACCTGCGTGATCGTGAACGGGACTGCCGGCACTGCTAGCGACAGCGGGGACAGAACCGGCGGCGACGGAACCAATGGAGCCGGCGGCGGTGGAGGCGTAAACTCCTCCACAATTGCTTTGTCAGGCGGGAGTTTATCCTTCTGGGCCATCGCACACTTGGCGAGCTGTCACTCGTGTTTTTTGGCGTACCCTACTTGGCTTAGTGCCCCCGCGACCTCGGTGAGGGCGGTCGAATCGTCAATAGTTGCGGGAATTTTATAATCGACCCCGTCGGCAATCTTCTGCATCGTGCCACGCAGAATCTTCCCGGAACGCGTCTTGGGCAGACCCGGCACGACCACTGCGGTCCTGAACGCCGCCACCGGGCCGATCCTTTGCCGGACCATCTGTACGACTTCTTGGACAATCTCGCCGGGATCGCGGTCTATCCCTCTCTTGAGCACCAGGAAGCCCAGCGGAATCTGGCCCTTCAGTTCGTCATACACACCGACCACCGCGCATTCGGCCACGTCAGGGTGGGAAGCCAGGACTTCCTCCATGGCGCCTGTGGACAAACGGTGTCCCGCGACGTTGATAATGTCGTCGGTTCTTGACATCACATAGACATAGCCGTCCTCGTCCATGTACCCTGCATCCGCTGTCTTGTAATATCCGGGGAATTGTGAAAGGTAGGAATCGACGAAGCGCTCGTCGGCGTTCCACAGGGTCGGGAACGTTCCTGGGGGCAGGGGCAGTTTGATGACCAATGCGCCGATGTCACCACGTTTCGCCTCCCGGTTTTGAAGGTCAACAACACGCACATCCATGCCGGGGACCGGTTTGGTCGGTGAGCCAGGTTTCACCGGCAACTGTTCGATGCCGAGACAGTTCGCACAGATCGGCCAGCCCGTTTCCGTCTGCCACCAGTGGTCGATTACAGGTACCCGAAGGTGGCGTTCGGCCCAATGCAAGGTGTCCGGGTCGCACCGCTCGCCCGCCAAAAACAGCGCTTTGAAGCCTGAGAGGTCATAGTTCCCGATCAGCGCGCCGGAGGGGTCGTCCTTCTTAATGGCGCGGAAAGCGGTAGGAGCCGTGAACATGGCCTTCACTTTGTGCTGCGCAATGACGCGCCAGAAAGCGCCCGCGTCAGGCGTGCCGACGGGTTTGCCTTCGTAAAGGACAGTCGTGTTGCCGTGGAACAGTGGTCCGTAGACGATGTAGGAGTGGCCTACTACCCAGCCGACGTCAGAAGCCGCCCAGAAGACGTCTCCGGGGTCAACGCCATAGACATGCTTCATGGTCCATTTCAAGGCCACCGCATGACCGCCGTTGTCGCGTACTACCCCTTTCGGCTGCCCAGTGGTGCCGGACGTATAGAGTATGTAGAGGGGATCAGTTCCGGCCACAGGAACGCAGTCGTGTGGCTTTGCCGCCTCCATCACTTCATCCCAGTCACAGTCGAGGCCGGCCACCAGTTCGGCGCGCTCCATCGGGCGCTGAAGAATGACGCACTTTTTGGGTTTGTGACTGGCGATTCGAATCGCTTCGTCGAGGAGGGGCTTGTAAGGAATGATTCTCTTGCCTTCCAAACCGCACGAGGCAGAAACCACCACCTTCGGCTTGGCGTCGTCGATGCGCGTCGCCAATTCGTTTGAGGCGAAGCCGCCGAACACTACGGAATGAACTGCCCCCAGGCGGGAGCAGGCGAGCATCGCCACAGCAGCCTCGGGAACCATCGGCATATAGATGATCACGCGATCGCCTTTGCCGACTCCCAGGCTTGAGAGCGCCCCAGCAAGAGTGGCTACCATGTCGCGCAGCTCGCGATAGGTGAAGGTTTTGATCGAGGTGGTGACGGGGCTGTCGTAGATCAGTGCGGGTTGGTCGCCGCGCCCATTTTCAATGTGTAGATCCAGGGCGTTGTAACACGTATTCAGTTCGCCGCCAACGAACCAACGGTAAAACGGCGGGCGGCTGTCGTCGAGAACCTTTTGCCACTTCTTGTACCAGTAAACTGCTTCCGCTACTTCCCCCCAGAAACCCGCAGGATCTCTTAATGACCGATCTAAGGTGGCCTGTAGAGCTCCTTTCCCCATGCTATCCTCGGCAGGATTATAATCTAACGTTAATTCACTAAACAGAGAAAGGCATGGGAGAACTTCAGCGGCCGCAAGACAAAGCGTGGCCACCAATCGGATCTCCGGATCGTTGCCCCGCGGACCCGACAACTATGAAGAGCTCCAAGGGGGAGGGCGGAGGGACGCCCCGGAGATTTTACAAATCGGGCGATTGAGAAAGCGCGGATGGCCTTCGGCGCACACTTGCCCTAGAGCGATGGTCAACTATGGCGAGCCATCGACGAGGCACTAGGTCGAATCAGGCGCGGTGCATTCGGGGTGTGTGAAGCGTGCAAGCGGCCCACCGCTCAAGCGCCAATGAAAGCTGCGACCTGGACACGCCTCTGCCGCGACTGCAAGGAGCAGCGGTGGTCTTGAGGAGCGCGCACAAGTGTACATGCGCTAAGGCGTGAAGGTCGAGAAGACGTAGTCCACCCGTTTCTGGGAAGCGTGGCAGTCGACGCAGGGCTTTGGGTCCTGCAGGGAGCCTTTCTGTTCGTCGCCCTGAAACACCTCCCACCCCCAGCCCCCGGTGGAGGCATTGAGCTTGACGTTCTTTTTCATCACGGCGACGAGCTTCCGGCCTCTTGTCTCGATAGCGCCCTGCGCAGACTGGATGTCAAAGAGGTCGAAAACGAAAACGGTGCCGTCAGGGTAGGCTCTCCCTTCCTTGAGAGAGGTCAGACCTGCGTCATTCACGTAGACATTGTGGAGCCCTCCAAAATGGTTGAATAAGGGATGCTGGTTGCCATAGATCGCCATTGTTTTCACATGCGTCCAGTGGCGGTAGCCGGTCGGGAAAGGGATCGGAGCTTTTTTCTGGGCCTGGCCGAATGAAACGCTCAAGACTACGCCTGCCGCCCCCACGACTAGAAATATAACCCGTGAATGTAAACCCATTTGGGTCTCACCTCCGCGGTGTCCGCAAGTCAGAGACTCCGGCAATTGACCATCTGGCCGGTTGTTCGGCCCTGACCTCAGCCCGACCGTTCCCAACCGCAAGTCCGTGCCAGCCATGGCGCTGATGTTCGGATGATCGAGCGTGATGCCGGGTGTGCTCTACGCCGGAAGAGTTCCAGTTCCTGGTGACGCCCCTACCCCCGCCGCCGACCTTCTCGAGAATTC
>QHZN01000280.1 GCA_003225365.1 Acidobacteriota bacterium | reverse complement strand
GGTGCCCCCTTCAAAGCTCTTGCCCTGGCTTTCCGCAAGGTGTAGAAGCAAGAATCCGTAAGCCTCAAGGACACGTAAGGGTCAGATCCCCAGGCTGCGGTGAAGGTCGCCTAGTCGTCCGGAGGTTCAGATGATGCAATTGGGAAAACGTATTTCAGGTCGAGTGGTGCTGCTTGGTTTATGCCTGCTCATAGCTCTTGCGGGTCCCGCCGAAGCTGCGCCCCAATTCGGCGCGGACCGCGCTGTTCCCGGCGCGCCGAGCGGCGCCTATCGCGCCGTGCGTGCGGGCAATTTGTTGGACGTGCGCTCCGGCCGCATGCTTCGCGACCGGGTGGTACTCATTCGCGGCGACCGCATCGCCGACGTGGGTCCGGCGGCGGACGTCAGGATTCCCGAAGGCGCCCAGGTCCTCGACCTCACCCGCGCCACGGTCCTGCCCGGCCTGATTGACGCGCACACGCACCTTTTTTTAACGGGGGAATCCCACGGCCGGTACGAAGAGCAGCTTCTCAAAGAATCGTGGCAGTACCGCACGATCAAAGCCGTGGTCAACGCGCGCCTGGACCTTGAGGCGGGCTTCACCTCGATGCGCGACCTCGAGACCGAAGGCGCCATGTATAGCGACGTGGACGTGCGCAACGCCATCAACCGCGGCCTGATTCTCGGGCCGCGCCTGGAGGTGGTGACGCGTGCGATTTCGACCACCGGGGGCTATCCGCTCGAAGGCTATTCGCCCGAAGTACCGGTGCCCTCGGGGGCCCAGATTGTGGATTCGCCCGAAGCCGCGCGCCACGCTGTCCGTGAGCAGATTAAGTACGGAGCGGACTTGATCAAAGTTTATGCCACGCACCACTTCCGATTCACGGAAGACGGAAAGCTCGCGAACATCCCGACGCTCACGCTCGACGAGCTTCGCGCCATCGTGGACGAAGCCCACCGCGAGGGGGTCAAGGTGGCATGCCACGCCTACGGCGGCGAGGGCCTACACAATTGCATCAAGGCGGGAGTGGATTCCATCGAGCACGGCCTCGACCTCGACGACCAGGCCATCGCCGAGATGGTTCAAAAAGGTATCTATTATGTTCCGACCCTTTATGTTTACGAGTTCGAGCCGGAGGAAGACCTGGGCGCTTCGGGCGGAAAGACCACGCGCGCGCGCATCCACGAAGCGAGTTTCCGCAAAGCCCTGGAGCGGCGCGTCAAAATCGCTTTCGGGACCGACGTCGGCCCTTTCCCGCACGGCACGCAAGCGAAAGAGTTTGAGTACATGACAAAGTTCGGCATGGCGCCCGCCCAGGCGATCCAGGCCGCTACCGTGAACGCCGCGGAGCTGATGGGCTGGCAGGATCGGGTGGGAACGGTCGAGACAGGCAAATTCGCCGACCTCATCGCCGTCCCCGGCAATCCGCTCGATGACATCACGGAGCTCGAACGCGTGAAGTTTGTGATGAAGGGCGGTGAGGTGGTTCGAAACGATTTGAGGTGACCGATGGTAAAGTCCTGCGGGCGCCCGCGCTCGGTGAAGATATCGCCCCACACTCCGCTACTGAGGTTCGCAAATTACAGTGACGGAATTTTCAGTCGCGCCGCTCGGCGCCTGCCCCGCATGGCGGGGAGCGGCGAAAGACGCCGGTCGCAAACCTGCGCTACCGTAGCCCGACGAGCGCGACCGCGCCAAGTTCGCCAAGGCGCGCACCTACATGATCCGCCGCGACGACGTCCTCCTGTGCAAGAACCCACGCTGCCGCAAGCGCTTTGATATTACGGGCCTTCAGTCTGTGGTCTTCATGTAAGAAAGTCAGGATAAATCCCCTGCCCCCATCAGGACATTTCCATCTTGAAACGCTGGTATTACATCTGATATAATTCCCACATCGGTAGGTAGTCAGAATGTTTACTGGCAATCTCTGTGGGCTTTCAGTACGAGCCCCCCGTAATCTCGCGGGGGCGCTAGTGAGTGCCAGCCTTATCATCGCGGGCGTGGCGACGGCGTTGCCGCTTCTGGCGCAATCGTCGAGCGTCCCGGCGCGCGTCACGGAAGTGGTGGACCGGACGAAGCTCGTTACGCTGCGGGGCAACGTCCACCCTTTCGCCCGTCCAGAATACGACCTCGGCGCGGCTCCCGACGACCTGCCCATGGAACGCATCCTGCTCGTGTTCGAGCGCTCGCCGGAGCAGGAAGCCGGATTGCGGGACCTGCTCGACCAGCAGCAGGTCAAGTCCTCGCCGAGCTACCATCACTGGCTGACCCCCGACGAGTTCGGGCAGGTGTTCGGCCCCGCGGACTCGGACGTTCAAGCCGTCAGCGATTGGCTCGCCTCCGAGGGCTTCCAGGTAAACCGGGTCGGCTCAGGGCGCACGGTGATCGAGTTTTCAGGAACTGCCGGCATGGTGCGCGACGCGCTGCACACGGAAATCCACCAATACAAAGTGAATGGCGAGAGGCGCTGGGCGAACGCCAGCGACCCCGAAATCCCCGCCGCGCTGGCGCCGGTCGTGGCAGGAATCGCCTCGCTCAACAGCTTCCCCAGGAAGCCGCAGCACCGCGTTCTTGGCGCGTTCGAGCGCTCGAAGGCCACGGGCGAAGTGAAGCCGTTGTTCACGTTAAAGCCTCCTGGTTCCGCTTACACATACTACGGCCTCGGCCCCTCAGACTTCGCCACCATTTACAACGTCTTGCCGCTTTGGAACAGCGGCATTGATGGTACGGGCCAGACTATCGCCATCGTCGCCGATTCGAATATCAACGTCCAGGACGTGCGAGACTTCCGCGCCATGTTCGGCCTGCCGCCGAAGGACCCGCGGGTCATATTGGACGGTCCCGACCCGGGTATCTCTTGGAGCGAAACCGAAGCCGATCTCGACGTGGAATGGTCAGGCGCGGTCGCCAAGAACGCGACCATTGATTTGGTGGTATCCGAGGACACGGAAACGACGGCGGGGGTGGATCTCGCCGCGCTCTACATCGTGGACAATAACCTTGCTCCGGTGATGAGCGTGAGCTTCGGCGCATGTGAGGCAATCCTTCCTGCAAGCATCAACACGTTCTACAACACCGTTTACGAGCAGGCCGCCGCGCAAGGCATCACCGTGATGGTGGCTTCGGGAGACAGCGGGTCGGCAGGGTGCGATCCCCCGCCTGGCAATTTCGGTGAGAGCGTGGCAACCCAGGGGCTCGCTGTCAGCGGACTTGCGTCCACGCCTTTCAATATCGCGGTTGGTGGGACAGACTTTAACGACTTCGGTACACAAACCAGCTATTGGAACCCAACCAACAATGCCGTGACTGGAGAGTCAGCCAAGTCATACATCCCCGAGACTCCCTGGAATAGCAGTTGCGCCCGTTCGGGCTCGCTGACTGGCTGCGTTTCGCCCGCTCCCTATGGGCTTGATATCGCGGCGGGCGGAGGCGGGCCAAGCAGCCTGTATTCGAAGCCTGCTTGGCAGACGGGCGCGGGGGTTCCAAGCGACGGCCATCGCGACATCCCGGATGTTTCCATGTTCGCAGCCGTCTTTGCTGTGGCGACGAGCGACGGCCGAGTGGCTCCCGGGAGCATGAGCTTTTACATTGTCTGTGAGAAGGACTTCACTAATACCGGCTCTTGCGACCTCAACTCGCCATACAATCAATTCATAGGCCTCGCTGGCACATCGGCTTCCGCGCCGTCATTCGCCGGCATCATGGCGCTGGTCAACCAGAAGACCGGCGAGCGGCAGGGAAATGCCAACTACGTTCTCTACAAGCTCGCCTCCCAGCCCGGCATGCGCTGTACGTCTGATTCGACCGCGGTCACGAAGCCTTCCTGCACGTTCTATGACATCACCACGAGCAACAACTCGGTCGCGTGCGGGCCCGGCACGCCCAATTGCAGCAGTCCTGGGGGGAACTGGGGCGTGCTTGTGAATCCTGCGAAGACGACTCAGCCAGCCTGGAGCGGGAACGCCGGCTACGATATGGCTACGGGGCTTGGCTCGGTCAATGCTGCGAATCTTGTGAAGAATTGGTCGAGCGTTACGTTTGCTCCCACTGCCACCACGCTCGCACTTTCCACAAGCCCCGCGACGAATCCCATCACACTCGTGCACGGCCAGGCGGTCAACGTCAATATTACAGTCGCACCCAAATCCGGCACGGGCACGCCGACTGGAGATGCTTCCCTCATCGCGCAAGCGAACAGCAATCCCGCGAACACCACAACCGGCGTCGGGTCATTTACCCTCTCGAGCGGCTCCGTTTCCGGCGCCACGACGGATATGCTTCCCGGCGGAACCTACAACGTGACGGCGCATTACGCCGGCGACGGAAACTTCGGCGCGAGCGACTCCGCGCCGGTCCCGGTCACCGTGGCGAAGGAAAACAGCCAACCGGCCATAAGCCTCATTATGATCGACCCGAACACCGGGGCCGTGACCAATCCGAACACTACAACCGCGGTGTATGGATCCTCTCTGTTTCTATTGAGGATCGATGTGGCCAATGGCTCTGGACAGAGTTGCTTTACGAATCCCGTACCCTGCCCGACGGGTCAAGTAACTCTCACCAACAACGGCCAGCCGATTGACAAAGGAACATACTCGCTGAACAGCGAGGGTTACACCGAAGATCAGTTTACGCAACTTCCCGGCGGCACAGTTAGTGTGGTTGGGAAATATTCTGGCGATAGTAGCTACAATCCCAGCTCTGTTACGGCACCGATCTCCATCACGCCCGCCCCGACGAATATTGGCCCGCCCTCCGTCGGGATTTATCCCATCCTGGTGGGCACTCCCGTCGTTCTTAGTGCAAACCTGTCAGCGACCAGCTATGGCCTACTTCTGACGGGGACGGTTACCTTCTACATGGACGGGGTCGCATTGCCGGGTAGCCCAACGCTGTCATCCAACAACTCGGGATACGGATTTCAGTTTGCTCAGGCTTCTCAGTCGACCACCGTGTCCACTCCGGGAAATAAAACGGTCACGGCGACGTACAGCGGCGATTCAAACTACGCCCCTTCGACCTCCGGGCCCAATACTTTCGACTTTGTGTACGCTGATGGCGTCACCTTGAAAGCGGACCCGGCAAGTGTGTTGCCTGGATCGCCGGTCACCGTAACGGCCTTGGTGGATACAACAAACAAGAGTCCTGCACCGACGGGGAGTGTGTACTTCTATGGGGACACGGCTTTGGGAAGCGGAACAGTGACCCTGACTCCCGTTACGGACGTCAACGGCAATGCGGCTTTGCAGGCGTCAGAAACCTACACACCTAGTCAAACCGCATATGTGTATGCTCAGTATTCTGGTGACGTTAACTACGAACAGCATAGCTCACCGGGTGTTCTTGTTACGCTCCTGACTCCGGACTTCAGTCTGGCGGCGAACCCGACTGGCGTCACGATCTCGCCGGGCCAGACGGGCAAGATCACCATCACGGCAGCCGCGCTTTACAACTTTACGGGAACCATCACCTTCCAATGCCCCACTTTTTTGACCATTCCTAAGGCGACCTGCACTCTGAATCCAACTACGGTAGCAACCAGCGGCAACACGACGCTGACCATCACCACCACGGCTCCCACGACGACTTATCCAATTCCAAGTCCCAGGTGGTTTATCACCGGGAGCGAAGTGGTCGTCATCGGCGTAATGCTCCTTCTCCTCATCCCGACAAGGAAGCGGCGGCTCAAGCGTGCATATTCCGTGCTGCTAGCGGGGACTTTGGCTGCGTTCCTCCTTGCATGCGGCGGCGGGGGTGGAAGCGGTAGCGTAAACCACATTCCGGGGACGCCGCCGGGCAACTACTCAGTTGTGATCACGGCAACAAGCGGGCAGCTCTCGCACACCATCATTACGCCCGTGAATGTCCAATAGCCAGGCGATGCCAGCGGCGGCAGGCTTTCGGAGTCGCGTGGCAGTCGGGTGAGCTTCCATCACATTCGGGAAAAGCGCGTTTGGGTTGCGGGCGATGGGGCAACCTTGCCAAGAGGGGCGACATCCGAAGTAGTTGTTCCACAATCTGATGGCTACAAATCCGGAAGTGCAGCGGAATGAGCTGGGAAACGGAGAGGAAAAGTGAAGCGACTCTGCGCCATCCTGCTAGCGGTGTTTCTTCTGCCGGTTTTCGGCGCCGCTCAGGAACCCTCCCCGGCCACCCCGCCGGCGCAAGCGAGCACGCCGCCCGAGAATCCCCCGCCGCCTGAGAATCAGGGGTTCATCGCCTTCGTGGTTTTTGACGCAAGCGCGACGGGCCTGGGAACTGTCGCCAGCGCCACCGCCGATTTTGGTTACAACTTCACGCCGCACCTCATCGGGGAGGGCGGCCTCCCGATAATATTTACTCGAAACCCATTTTCCAAAGTTACCACCAAGGACTGGCGATATGTCACGCTCATGGCCGACCCTTATGTGGACGCTCGTTACCACACCGAGAGGTACGGCCTGAAGGTCACCTCGATCTTGACGGGCACGATTCCGGCGTCGAACTCCCTCCGCATTTTCAGCACGGGGCGCGTCGGAGTGGATTGGTTCAACCACGTCGAGCGAGACTTCGGGCTAGGGCAAGGCTTCCTCAATTTTGGTGTGGCGAACGGGACGGTGAATCGCGCCATCATGCCGAGGCCTTACAGCGAGGACCGGCCGTATCAAACACTAGGGATCATCGCCGACGCGGAGGCCGGGGTAAATCACACCTTTTTTAAGCGCTATACGGTCGGGGGCTCGGCTTATGTGCTTCGGCCGGCGGGACCGCAGAAAGTATTCAGCCGCTTCGTCGCGCCGGACTTTCCGCTGGGGGGCGACGGGAACCACAACCGGTTCTTCGACGCGGCGTTCGAGACGCAGGGGCCCTCCAAAATCGCGCGGGACAACGGGTACTCCGGCTGGGTCCAAATCGGACGTATTATGAATTACGGGACGCTTCAATTCTCTTATACGCAGAGTGTGCACTACAAGCTCGGCACGGCGTCGGTGATGCTGAAAGTTGACCTGAGTAGCCTGTTCCGTTCGCCTTCGCCGGAATCTTCGTCTTCGCCGTGAGGGGCTGGGCCGGAGGCATGTTCGAGGACTGATGAGAACGATGGATGAAAGCCGGGACTCGCAACACGGGAGCTGCCGGCGGCTTCGAAAGTCGGCCCTGGGGCTGTGTGCCCTCACGCTCGCCGGCCTTGGCGCGGTTTGGCCGCCTTCGCCTCTCCCTCCGGCGCATAGGGCGAGCTCCCTCAGAATGGCCGCTTCGGCCCGCCCGAAGCCCATGGTCTTTTCTCCTCACCAGCCTTTACGGTTTGAAGAAAACGTGGGGCAGACGGACCGGCGGGCGGGTTTTCTGGCCCGAGGGCTGGGTTACACAGTGTTCTTGACTCGGCGGGGCGCGGTTCTGGCGCTGGCGCCAGGTCAAGAGTCAAAAGTTGAAAGTCGAAAGTTACTGGTCACTGGTCACTCGCCACTCGCCACTGAGGTTGTGCGGCTAAGCCTGGTGGGGGCGCGGCAAACGGCGGAGGCCAGGGGGCTGGAGGAACTTCCCGGCCATTCGAATTATTTTATCGGGAACGATCCGGGGAAATGGCACAGAAACGTGGCCACGTTTGCGAAGGTGGAATACCGGGGCGTCTATCCCGGGATAGATTTGGTCTATTACGGCAAGCAAGGGAAGCTGGAGTACGATTTTGTGGTGGCGGCGGGGGCGGACCCGAAGGCCATTGGGCTGGATATCGAAAATCGAAAATCGAAATTCGAAACTCGTCAATCGAAAATCGAAATTTCCGCGAACGGCGACTTGGTTG
>QHZN01000279.1 GCA_003225365.1 Acidobacteriota bacterium | reverse complement strand
GGGCATTCTAACACACGCGCTCGGCCAGCGACCTTCCGCCGCGGCTCACCCGATGGGATCGTGCGACACCACAACGTAAGAGCAGAATGGGCCGAGTTTCGTTGCGACGGGGCAGATGGCAGGCTAGAATAGCGATTTTATGAGGGTGGGCGGTACCCCCCGACTTCGCTCGGGGCCGTGAGCCTGTTGAACGGCCCGCTCGAGCTTCGCCTTGGACAAGCAGCCCTCTAATTCTTCCACCTCCGGCGCTCCAGAGCTACGAGTGTTGGTGGTGACGAATCTCTGGCCGTACGAAGGCGACCCGAGTTACGGGTGCTTCGTGCGCGACCAGATGGAGTCGCTCGGGCGGCTCGGCGTGACCCATGACGTACTCTTCATCAACGGGCGCGAGTCGCGGGGGAATTACTTTCGGTCGGCCTTCAGCCTCCGCCGGATGCTTCGCGCCGAGCGCTACGATTTGGTGCATGCGCACATGGGGCTGGCGGGGCTGGTGGCTCGCTTGGAGTGGCAAGCACCCTTGGTGGTCACCTTCCTCGGCAACGACGTTATGGGCCGTTTCTCGCATCCCGGCCGAACTACCCTTTACGATTGGTTCTTTCGCGCCTCGAGCTTCGCCCTGGCGCGGCTCGCTCGCGAGGTGATTGTCCAGAGTCAGGAGATGCGAACGAAGCTCGGCCTGGCGCGAGCGCACGTCATTTCAAACGGGATTGACCTGAGCGTTTTCCGGCCCCTCGACCGCCGCCAAGCCTGTCGCGACCTGGGCCTCGACCCCGGCAAGAAGTACGTCCTTTTTCCTTACCATCCGGCGCAGACTTGGAAGCGCAACGACCTGGCAGAGGCCGCGGTCAAACAGGCGCGAGAGCAAGTGCCGGAGCTCGAGCTCCTCACCGTCTCGCGCCGCCCGCGCGCGGAAGTCCCCCGCTGGATGGCCGCAGCGGACTGCCTGGTGCATGCCTCCGAAGTCGAGGGCTCGCCGAACACGGTGAAGGAGGCACTCGCCATGAACTTGCCCGTGGTGGCGGTAAGGGTGGGGGATACGCCGGAACTTCTCACCGGCGTCGAGGGATGCTTCCTCGTCCCGCGCGACTCGAAGGCGATTGCCCTTGCGATCATCGAAGTTGTGCGGCGGGGCAGCCAAATCCACGGGCAGGAGTCTGTAGAGCGCTTCTCGATGGAGAACGTCGCGCGGCAGGTATATGAAGTGTATCTCGCGGCGCTGGGCCGGACCGCCGCCCATCGAGCGAAGGCGGGCGCACAACTCTGAGCGCTTGTGAAGCGACCGAATCAGCAAACCAGGAAGCAAAGATGATGACCGGCCAGCGCCCCATCGGCGTCCTGATGATTGTCGAAAACCTGCCCGTGCCTTTCGTCCGCCGGGCGTGGCAGGAGTGCTGCGCGCTCCGCGACGCAGGCTACCGCGTCTCCGTAATCAGCCCCAAGGGCCCCGGCTGCGAAGCGAGCTACGAGCGCATTGACGACATTGACGTTTATCGCCACCGCGTCTTTGAGGCTTCGGGGCCACTCGGTTATTTCCTCGAATACGGATGGGCGCTGGCGGCGTGGCTGTGGCTCTCGCTCAGAGCCTTTACACGGCGCCGCTTCAAGATCCTTCACGCGTGGAATCCCCCCGATCTGATTTTCCTCGTGGCGTGGATTTACCGGCCGTTCGGCGTGCGCTTCATCTTCGACCATCTGGACTTGTCGCCCGAGCTCTACCTGGCGAAGTTCAAACGGAAGGACTTTTTCTACCGTTTGGTGAGCCTGGCAGAGCGGCTGTCGTTCAAGACCGCGGCCGTTTCGCTTGCCACGAATCGGTCCTACCGGGAAATCGCCGTCAAGCGGGGAGCGAAGTCCCCGGACCACGTCTTCATCGTCCGCGTCAGCCCGGTTCCGGAGAGGATGCGGCGCGAACGAGCGTATCCGGAGCTGAAAGAAAGCAAACCGTTGTTGGTGGTCTACCTCGGCGTGATGGGCCCGCAAGACGGCGTGGATATCTTGCTCGAGGCCATCGAATACCTGCTGAAGACCAAGGGGCGCACGGACACCCAGTTCGTGCTGATCGGCGGCGGAACGGAGCAGCCGCGGCTGAAGCGTATGGCTCACGAGAAAGGGCTCGACGGGGGCGTGAAGTTTACGGGCCGGCTGCCCTTCGAAGACGTGGCCCGGTACCTTTCAACCGCCGACGTGGGCGTGGCGCCCGACCCCTTGAACGACATGAACGACCGCTCGACAATGGGAAAGATTCTCGAGTACATGTGCTATGAAATTCCCGTCGTCCTGTTCGACCTGACGGAAGGCCGGCGCTCGGCTGAGGATGCCGCGCTTTACGCAAAGCCGAACGACCCCGTGGATTTTGCAGAGAAGATTAACCGGCTGCTCGACTCGGCAAGCCTGCGGCAGGAACTCGGCGCGCGCGGGCGCCGCCGCATCGAGGAGTTCTTCGACTGGGAAATTGACCGCGTCCAGTTGCTCCGCGCGTACGAAGTGGCGCTTGGAAAGTAGGGGCGGACGGCGTCCGCCCCGGGCGCGCGCCACGCGCCCCTACGACGCCCCGCGGCCAAGCAGCACCACGGGAATCGTCTTCAACAGGATCTTCCAGTCGAGCGCGGGCGACCAGTTGTCAATGTATTCGAGGTCGAGTTCCATCCAGCGCTCGAAGTTGAGCTGGTTGCGGCCCGCGAGTGCCCACAAGCACGTCAGGCCGGGCTGCATGCGCAGGCGTCGGCGCTGCCAGGGCTCGTAGCGCTCCACTTCCTCCGGCAGCGGCGGGCGCGGGCCGACGAACGACATCTCGCCTTTGAGGATGTTCACAAGCTGGGGGAGCTCGTCGAGTGAGAATCGGCGCATGAAGCGGCCGAGCGCCGTCAGGCGCGGATCGTTGCGGATCTTGAATACCGGCCCGTCCATTTCGTTGAGCGGCTCGAGCCCCCCTCGCATGGTTTCGGCATCCGCGCGCATAGAACGGAATTTGTAGAGCCTGAATTTCCGCCCGCCGAGGCCGGAACGCATCTGGTGGTGGAATACCGGCCCGCGCGAGGTGAGCTTGACGGCGAGGGCCACAAGCAAGAGCAGCGGCGAAAGCACGGCCAGGAAAACCAGCGCCATCCCAAAGTCCACCACCCGCTTCAAAAGCAGAAGGTCTTCGTTAAGGGGGGTGGTCGAGAACGTTAGCAAGGGCCATTCGCCCATCCGCTCGAGATGCACCTTCGAGATGAGGTGCGGGAAGAAGCTCAGCACCAGGCGCGTCTTGACGCCTTCCTCCTCACAAATCAGGAAAGCTTCTTGGAGGTTGTCGAGCTGGTCTTTCGAAACCGCGAACACGACTTCGTCAATCACTTGCTCGTGCAGGATGTCGCGTAGCCGGCCGAGCGGATACACGGGGTAGGCTGAAAACGGCGTGGCCGGGGGCGCGCCTTGCCCGGGCTCGATCTCGAGGAAACCGACCAGGGCAAGGTTCCGGCGCGCGTTCGACACAATCAGCCGCGCGATTTCGGCGGCCTCGGGCGTCCGCCCGACAATCAGCACGTGCCGCAACGCCGCGAAGCGCCGGCGGAGCGGAGGACTCGCCAGACGCGCCGCCAGCCGGAAGCCGACCATGGCCGCAAAGTCCGCTAGCGCGTAAAGGCCGACCAACAAGCGGCTGATGTACTCAAGCTTGAACGCGAAGGTGACCGCGAAGAGGAGCGTCGTGGCAATCACTGCCGTGCGCAGCGGATCCCAGAAGGCGCGCTTCAGGTTCTCCGGCTCGATCTCGCGGTAAACGCCGGAGAGGAGCCCGACGGTGACCCAGAGGCCCGCGGCGAGCGGAACGATCCAGGCGTAATACGAGAGCGGGTAAAGCGGCGTGGGGCTGAGGAGTCGCGTCCGAACGTAGGTGGCGACCGCGAAGGCGGCGAAGGCGAGCGCCGCGTCGGCGGCGAGGTAGAGCCCGGCGGCGAAGCGGTTGTAGCGCGCAAGCATTGAGACGACCTGCCCGCGGGAACAAGGTTGCGTCATGTCACACTGAGCGGAGCGAAGCATCCCTTTTTTCTGCAGACCTAAGCAAGGGATTCTTCGTCCCGACTAGTCGGGACTCAGAATGACACCGCTCCTCGGTTTTCCGAGGTCTCCCGCCAAGCCTTGAAATATCTTAACAAAAGGCCGTGGGGAATGGTTGGGAAGGAAGATCGCGACT
>QHZN01000278.1 GCA_003225365.1 Acidobacteriota bacterium | reverse complement strand
CCTGTACCCGACCCCTTCGCCTGCTCGGCCGACCCGGAGAGAATCGAGATTGGTCTGGAGCGTACAATTCCCAGGGCTCTCTGCAAATCCAATTTTTATTTCATCGGAGAGCTTCTTCGCGGCATCCTCGTTTTCTGCGCGAATAGTCTTCTTCACGGTAGCATCCAGGGTGGATTGGTCAGAGGCCCGGATTTCCACATCGCCGCGACGGTCCACCACCACCAGGTGCGGCTGGCCGGTGACGGGTTTTGAGAACGTTTCTGTGTACGTGTAGGGGTTCAGGAACATGTCCGCGAAATCCTCATTGTCCATGTTGACCCCGAGCGCCGACGGCCACTGCTGCCAGGGGTGGAGAACCAGCTTCGAGACCAGCGTCCCGAGCGCCAAAATCAGCACCAAGAGGACGACTTCGCTTCCGGAAAAAAACGACCGCGGCGCTTCTTCCGGGCGGGCGCGGGCCTGCAAGTAGTCCACGAGCTTCGACAGGCCCCAGAAGATGATCAGGATTGGCCAGTACTTGGCGATAATATGCCAGGGGTGAACGTCCGGATTGAAATTCTGATAAAGGAATATGCACCCGACGGCGATGAGCGTCAGCGCCCAGAAGATGGTTCCCCTACGATAGGCATAGGTATTCATAAGGTGTTTCCGATTTTCAAATTGCGATTGCCGATCGTTCTCATAAGTTCAGTTTCGTTGCTTCCGTTGCCCGCCTTCTCATCCCCTGCGGCTTGCTGCCTCCTTTCTATAGTCCTCTACACCTTCGGCCCAGACGGCGGGCGCGGCGGCAGGGCCGCGTCTATGAGTTTCGCGATCCCGACCGCCACCAGCAGCACCGGCCAGGTCTTCCTAACGCCCCAGGCGGGGTAAAATTCGGGCAGCAGAAAGACCACGCCGAGGACAATCAGCAACACGGGGCCGGCCAGGCCGCCTCGGCGATGTCGGATGGGAGTGGTTGTCGACGTTGCGTTCACAATTCCCTTCTCTCTTTCTTTCCTGATGCGGCGATGTCTCGTCGCCCTTTTCCCCGCGTCGGGGCGTTGCTACGGAGTGCCCGTTCGGGCTCTTTCCAGCTCCAGTTCGAGTTCTTTCATTCGTTTCTGGTGTTCCATTTCCGCCGCGTGCAGTTTGAACCGCACCTCGGTCTCCTGTTCGTGAACTTTCGCGAAGTTAATAATGGCCACAATCAGGATGACCAGCGCCATGCCCGCAATCGGAGTCAGGAAAACTGGATACATGATTCGCCGCCCTCTTGTTAGGCACCCGCCTTGCTCGCCGGCTCGGGAGGCTTCGCGGCCTTTGCCTTTTCGATTTCCAGCTCCAACTGCTTCATTTTCATTTGGTGTTCCATCTCCCGCATGCGCATTTCCTTGTGGGCCTCGAGTTCCCTCTCGCGCGCTTTGTGCCAAAAGACGATCCCAACAATGGCAACTGGCATAAAGATTGCCAAGATGGGAATCAAAAACCCTACCGGGAATAGCCCAAAGAAGCTTTCGTGGTCCATTCTTGCCCCTCTCAGTCAACCGCTCTGAGTGGCGCTATGCGTTCTTGCTCATTCGGCTCTTCTCGATTTCGAGCTTGAGCTTATCAATTTCCAATTCCTTCATTTTCCGCTCGTGCTCCATTTCCTTTGTCCGCAGGTCCAAGTGAGCGTCGAGCTCCCGGGAACGTGTTTTTCTCATCGAAACGATGGCCACAATGATGACCACCATGACGATGCCGGCCATCGGGATCATGAACGGTGAGAAGAGCCAACTCATGAGCGTTTCTCTTCGAGCGGTGCGATTTCGCCAAACTCAGCGTGGCGGTCCCGAATTCCGGCCGCCCGCCAGCGCGTTCGAGTGGCGAGAGCCTTTGACCAGGAGCCAGACAACCACGATGAAGAGCAGGATTGGGCTCAAGGGCACGATCAGGCCGAGGGCGACGCCCAGCACGGCGCCAAAAACTCCCATGACGATCCCGAAGACCGCGCCGGCTAAACCCAGGATCAAACCGAACATGGTTGTCCTCCCTTCTCAGCCATCTGTCACATACCCTGCGGGCCAGGAATGTTCGTTGGCCCGCCACTGGGCGGCGGAGGCTCGGGTCCCCGCCTTGTCGGGCCGCCGGCGGTAATCCTCTTTTGAAGCAATAAGATTCCCAAAACTATCAATAAGACCGGCCAGAATTTACCGAGTTCATGGAATACAGGGATGCCGAAATTATCCATCAGGAACATGGCGCCCAAAACGATGAGCAGCCCCGCCCCGATCGGCGCATTCATTTTGAAGTCGCCGAGGCCGAACCACTCTTCGCGATGAACCCCCAGCGCCATGGCCCGTGCGGTCTGGTAGGAATCAATGACCATATAGAAGTAAAAAGCGAAGGCGCCAAGGCCGAAGATCGCGCCAAGCGCTTCGCCGGCCCGGTTGCTGAGCGCGATGAGTGTCCCAAACACCAGGACTTGCACCATCGCTTTGACTACCTGGCCGTTATAGATGGCCCCGACCCCGGGGATGAGACCCAGCAAGACCGCCAAGCCCGGGTTTGGCCCTGACCCGACGCCGACTATGGGGGGTAGGGGCGAAGCCTGGACGCGCGCCGCGAGGCACGATTCGCAGACGGCCATTCCGCGCACGTCGCGTTTGCACGAGTCGCAAAGCGCCCGGCCGCAGAGTCCGCAAAAGGCGACGGAATCCGTCTCGGGATGGTTGGCGCACTTCATCGTGATGAACTCCTTCCGGGCTCGGCCAGGGGTGCCGCGAAATCAATCAGGCCAGGACTCGGCTGTGGGGACAATTCCTGAAACCCCTTTTCGCGGGCCAGCGCGGGCGGGCCTGGTGGATTCGATTCCGTCGTCCCCCCTGATGGGGGCTGGGACTTCGGTTCCTCACGTTGTTGTTCCCGTCCCGTGCCCGGCGGGGTCGGCTGCCCGCGGAGCTGTTTGAGCCGAGACTCGATTTCATAGACCACGCGCAGGTCGTAATAGAATTTCTCCGCGCGGCCGATCAGCAAATGTCCGGTAGCGTCGGCTCGATGGGCCCAGGTGGCCGGATTGAGGTCTGCGAGCGTCATCTCACGCACGTTGACGCCCGCGGCATGCAGGATGATCGTTACCGAAAACACCGCCATCGCCAGCCCGTATGCCAATCGGGGCTGGAGGGTCGGCCGTAGCATTTTCGCCAAGCGCTCGCCGAACGAGGGCTTTCTCTCGCCTACGGTCGCGAGCAGAATGCGTTGTACCATCCAAGGCGGGGGCTCGAGATCCTCCGCCGCGCTGCAAAAACCAAGCACCCGCTCGAGGCCGGAAATCATTTCCCGGCAGGAAGCGCACTTGTCGAGGTGGGACTGAGCTTCGGCCCGTCGAACCGAGTCGAGCGTGCCCTCGAGATAATCGCTGGCGAGATGTGCTAGCTCCTGATGCGTCATGACCTTAGCCTGACTTCTGACCCTCCATACCTTCCATACGCTTTAAGGCCTTAGCAAGTTCCAATCGCCCGCGGTTGATCCTGGACTTGACCGTTCCCTGCGGGACGCTGAGGACCGCGGCGACTTCTTCGTAATCGAGGTCGTTCAAGTCGCGCAGGATGACCGCCTCACGGAGGTCGGGCGAAAGCTGGTCCAGGGCCGCTTGGAGATATTCGCGCTGCTCGCGGGTTTCCACCCGCCCGGAGGGCGGCGGCCCTGAGGCGGGCCTCCGCTCCATGACCCCCGCCTCGTCCTCGAGAGACGAAGTCACGCGATCCTTCTTCGTCCTCCGATAGTGGTCTACCAGGTGGTTGCGCGCCACTCGGCTAAGCCAGACTGTGAACGCCCCCTGCGCCTCGTCGTAGCTTTTCAAAGTTTGGAAAACCTTGATGAAGATTTCCTGCGTCAAGTCTTCGGCTTCGACCGCCCGGCCGGTGAAACGGTAGCACAGATTGTATATTTTGCGAGAGTGGGACTTGAGCAGCGTCTCCCATGCAGCGTTGTTGCCCCCCAGACACCGCTTCAACAGCTCCCGGTCTTGTTCCACGCCGGCTTACCTCAGGGCTTTCCGCCCTATCCCTCGCGCCGTGTGGGATGGGTATGCCTTGGGATGAGGCCTCGGCCGCATGGGAGGCATTGTAACAGAACGGAGAATCAGGGAGCCGTGGCTGCCTACCCTCCGATGCGTGTCCGCAAGTCGGACTGCGGCACGAAGGGGACAGGCGGGAGTTTGCGCAAATACCCATCGACTCTCGCAGCGCGGGGCTTATCGCGCGTCCCTCCTAGGCTCGCGCCTGCGCATCCGTCTTCAATCCTGTTGTACCTCGATGATAATGTCCCCTTTTCTCCTCGTTAAAAATGTCCCCTAATGCGACCTCCGAAAG
>QHZN01000277.1 GCA_003225365.1 Acidobacteriota bacterium | reverse complement strand
GTCCTCGAGGGACACGGTTCCGACTTCGCGTTGGCACGGTTCCAGTGGGACGAGAGAGGCTGGCCTGGGTCGCTAAGCGATCTGTGGAAGAAGGGCGCCCATTGGAAGGGCCACTGGGTACTTGCCCAGTACACGGCGTTGATGTGGTCGCGGCGCGGCTTCCCGCTGCTTTTCCTGGCCGTGCTTGGGATTTTAAGGATTCGCAAAGCGCGCCTGGCCGTGGTTTTTCACGATCCCGAGCCCTACGCGGGAAAGCGCTTGGTGGACAGGCTGAGACGCGCTTGCCAGCTCTTCGTGATGCGCTCCTCGTACCGACTGAGCGAGCGGTCCATGTTCAACGTTTCGCTGGAAAGCATCACCTGGCTGCCTCCAAAGCCCATCAAGGCCAGCTTCATCCCCGTTGGGGCCACTATCCCTGTCACGATGGCGCCGGCCAGAGCGGCTCGGAACGGCCACGAGGCGAGGACGATCGCGGTTTTCTGCGTCACCGGGGGCGGAGACGTAGGCAATGAAGTTCCGGACATCGCGTTTGTCGCCAAAGCCGCAGCCAAGCGCGTCACTCGCGTTCGGCTGGTGACGCTCGGACGCGGGTCGGCGGAGTCCGAAGCCAGGTTCCGCGAGGCTCTGGATGGCAGCCCGGTGGAATACCAGGCGCTCGGGGTACTCCCCGCCGAAGAAGTGTCGAGCGTTCTCGCCGCCTCCGACGTTGCGCTCTTCGTGCGCGGCACGATCTCCACGCAGAGGAGCAGCGCCATTGCGAGCATCGCCAACGGAGTCCCGCTCGTGGCCTACGCCCGTCCGTGCCTGCCCGGGCCGCTCGCCGAGGCCGGAGTTGTGCCTGTCCCGTGGGGGCACCGCGAAGCACTCGCCCAGGCGGCGCTGCGGGTCTTGACCGATGGCCAACTCTGGCTCGACCTCCACCAGCGGAGCGAGCGCGCTCACCAGAAGTACTTCAGTTGGGAGGCAGTGGCCGGCCGCTTCGCTGAGCTTCTAACGGGCAGATAAAAAGCCCGTCGCAATGTCATGCTGAACCCTTCGCTTGTCATTCTGATCCCGCAGTCGCGGGAGAAGAATCCCTCTCCCATGTTTTCAAGACCAACAAGGGATGCTTCACTCCGCTCAGCATGACAGAATCGGCTTTTTCAGCAACCCCCTGAAGAATCCATGCCTAAAGATCGCTACCGCGTGCTTTTCGTGGCCTCGCATCCGGTGCAGTACGCGTCGCCGCTCTTCCGCCGCATGGCCGAGCACCCCAGGCTCGACATCCAGGTGGCCTATTGCGGCTTGCAGGGTGCCGAGGCCGCCGTGGACCGCGAATTCGGCGTCGAAGTGAAGTGGGACGTTCCGTTGCTCGAAGGCTACCCGTGGGTCCACGTCCCCAACCGTTCGCCTTGGCCGGGCCTGGGCCGCTTCTTCGGCTTGTTCAATCCGGGCCTGTGGAAACTCGTCCGGGGAGGTAATTACGACGCGGTGTTTTCCTACACCGGTTATGCATACCTCAGTTTCTGGATTCTGGCGCTCGCAGCAAAGTTGAGCCGTGTCCCGCTACTCTCAAGTACGGACGCCTACAACCTGGGCGGCGCAAACCCAACGCGTTGGAAGTCTCTCCTGAAGCGGTTTTGCCTGCCATTCGTGTACCGCCTCTACGATGTTGTCGTAGCTCCCTCCGAGGCGACGATTTGCTTCGTGGAATCGTTAGGTGTTCCCAGGAAACGCATTATGTTTACTCCCGGTGGCTTCGACGCCGACTGGTGGGCCCGCGAGGCTGACCGATCTGATCGGTCGGAAACACGCGCACGATGGGGAATTCCAGCTAAGTCCCCTGTAATACTTTTCTGCGCCAAACTCACGCCACGAAAGCGCCCCCAAGATTTGCTGCGCGCATTCGCAAAAATAGATGCAGTTGACTGCTTCCTGGTCTTTGCAGGGGAGGGACCGCTGCGAAAGGCGCTGGAAATCGAGGCCAAGGCTCTGGGCGTTTCCAGGCGTGTGGTTTTCCTTGGCTTTGTCAACCAGACTCAGCTGCCGGCAGTTTACCGGGCTTCCGAACTCTTTGTGCTGCCTTCCGAATGGGACGGCGCTCCACTCGTTGTCTGTGAGGCCATGTCCTGTGGGTGTCCGGTCGTCTTGAGTGACGCTATCCCAGGCCGGCTTGAGCTCGTGCGCCATGGTGACACCGGACTCGTCTATCCGTGCGGCAACGTCCATGCCCTCGCCTTTCTACTTCGCCAGGTTCTGCAAAATCCGGAACAGCTGATTAGGCTTTCATCGTCGGCCGCAGAGCGCATGAAAACTTGGTCTCTTGGCGCTTACGCTGATGGGCTTGTCCGTGCTTTCGACCATGTTGTTCCCCTGCCGACCGGGCTAACCAAGGAGCAAGAAGCGTGAAATGGTACTTTGCCAACACAGTGCAGCGCCTGAGGTTTGCAGCGCGCCATCCCCGTTATGCGCTTAAAGCCGCCTTGCGAGAGCTGACCCTTGCGGACGAGCGCTTCTTAGCGGACGCGACCGGCACGCGCCCCATTCAGGTTCGCGGGTTCTTACAGGAACCGTTTGAGTTGCCCGAATTTCTAGCGCACCTTCACCAGTGTGAACCTGCCTTCCGCCAGGGAATGGCCAGTGCGGACCTCTGGGGCAAGAAGGTGCTTGTCCAATACGCAGCCGTTCGGGCACTTCAGCCGGACCTGGTTGTTGAAACGGGGGTGGCAAGCGGCGTCTCCTCAGCCTACATCCTGCTGGCTCTAGAACGGAATCAGAGAGGGACGTTGCACTCGGTCGAGATCGGTGATCCGGCTTACCTCCCTGCCAATAAAGAGCCCGGCTGGATCGTGCCGGATTGGCTGCGCGAGCGGTGGCACATGCATATCGGCGATGTCGCGGCCGTTCTTCCCGGCCTCCTTCGCGAACTCGGCAAAGTGGATATGTTCATCCACGACAGCCTGCACACCTACGAGCAGATGAAATTCGAGTTCGGGTTGGCCCGCCCCCACCTCAGACGCGATGGGTTGCTTTTGGCCGATGACGCCTTGTGGAATTCTGCATTCGGCGAATTTGCGCGGGCGATTTCTTCCCCGGCATCGGCGATTATTCGCGGTGTCGGCATTCTTACGACGTAGATGGCTACCCGAGTCCTCATCTACACGCACGCGTTTGCACCGCAAATCGGCGGCGTTGAAACTGTCGTCATGTCCCTGGCAAAGGGGCTAGCAGGGCTAGGCCAGGCTAATGGAATAGGTAGCGCGGAAGTAACCGTCGCAACCTCAACCTTACGAGGGGACTTCGACGACGCATCGCTGCCTTTCCGCGTCGTGCGCCGGCCGAGCCTGCTCGAGCTCCTCCGGCTGATTCGAGCGGCGGATGTCATCCATCTCGCCGGCCCCAGCTTCATCCCCATGCTATTGGGGTTATTCCTTCGGAAGTCCGTCGTGGTGGAACACCATGGATTCCAGACCATCTGCCCGAACGGGCAGCTCCTCTATGAACCGACTCAAACACCCTGTCCCGGCCACTTTATGGCTGGTCGGCATAGCGAATGTATTCGATGCAACGCTCAACTTGGCTTGCTTGGCAGTCTGAAGTTGTGGCTCCTCACCTTTCCGCGTCGTTGGCTTTGCAAGCGCGCCCAGTCGAACATCACGCCCACGAAATGGCTGGGGAGGTTATTACGCCTGCCGCGATCAACAACCATTTACCACGGCCTCCCCGAGAATGGCAGCCGCGATTTTTCACGATCCTCGTCAGGCAACACAACGTTTGCCTTCCTCGGGCGACTTGTTGGCACGAAGGGCGCCCGGACTCTCCTCGAAGCGGCGCAGCAGCTCAGCGCCCAGGGCTTCCATTATCGGCTCAAGGTGATCGGCGACGGACCGGATCGCGAGTCGTTGCAACAGCAGGCTGTTGCTTTGGGGCTAGCGGACTCCGTCCAGTTTTTGGGCTATGTTGCTCCGGAACGCTTGGAAGAGGAACTGGCGGAGGCGGCGACGGTCGTCATGCCTTCGATTGCCGGCGAGGTTTTCGGGATGGTGGCGGCGGAGAACATGTCGCGGGGGAAATTGGTTATCGTCTCTGATGTGGGGGCCATGCGTGAAGTAGTCGGCGATGCCGGATTGTCGTTCGCGCCGGGCGACGCTCGCGCCCTGGCCCAGTGCATGAAGAGAATTTTGGAGGACGCGACCCTGCCTGTCCATTTGGGCCTCGAGGCCCGCAGACGCGCTTCAGAGCAGTTTGGCCAGGAAAAGATGGTCCTACAACATCTCCAGGTTTACCAAGAGGCGGTACGGTGCAACGATTAGCCTCCAAGATGGCCCTTCTTAAAGCCGTTGCTAGGGCGGTTGTGCCCCGAGGAGTGCGAAACTGGGTCCGCTCGCCTTCCAGGTCATCGGAGTGGCTGTGGGATTCCGCCAGATTTTCGTTCGGGACAACCGAA
>QHZN01000276.1 GCA_003225365.1 Acidobacteriota bacterium | reverse complement strand
GACGACCTGGTTTCCGCGCGCCGGTTGATTGACGCGGGCGCCGCCGCCGTCATGCCGCTTGGGGCGCCTATCGGCTCGGGCCTGGGCATCCAGAACCCCGCGAACATTCGCATCCTGCGCGAGATGATAACCGCCGTGCCGCTCATCGTGGACGCAGGCGTGGGCACGGCCTCCGACGCCGCCGTCGCCATGGAACTCGGCGCGGATGCAGTGCTCATGAACACCGGCATCGCGCTTGCGCAGGACACCGTGCTCATGGCCGAGGCCATGAATCACGCTGTCGTCGCCGGCCGCCAAGCGTATCTCGCCGGCCGTATATCCAAAAAGCTCTACGCCT
This sequence comes from Acidobacteriota bacterium, assembly GCA_003225365.1. Classification (GTDB taxonomy): domain Bacteria; phylum Acidobacteriota; class Terriglobia; order UBA7540; family UBA7540; genus Gp13-AA74. The sequence goes on along the minus strand of QHZN01000276.1, from coordinate 7,005 downwards.
CGGCCTCCAGCCCCCTCGAAGGAGCTGTCAGATGAGGTCACGAAAGTCGTTCCGCGAAGTGTCGAGCCTAGTTCAGCGGCTATTGCTAGCCGAGGCGGGGCGATGGAAGCTGACTGTGTGGCCCGAACGCCCTCTAACCTTGCTCGAACGATTTTTTCTCGCCTTCTTAGTGGTCGGCACCATTGCTACACTCGTCGCGATTCTCCTTGGCTGGTGAGGCCCGGCGCACTCCACAGCATTGTTATGGCTTCGGATCGGGCTGATCGGTTTTCGGCGGCGGAAGGTTATGGAAACCGTCAAGATTTCGTCGAAATTCCAGGTCGTCATTCCCCACGAAGCGCGTGAGTCGCTTCGCTTGCGGCCCGGCCAGCGTGTCCGCGTGTTTGTTTACGACGGCCGGCTGGAATTCATTCCGATTCTTCCTATGAAGGAGATGCGGGGATTCGCTCGAGGCATGGATAGCTCCTTCGAGCGTGAGAAGGATCGCTATTGAGCTGCACAGCTCTATCAGCCACAGGTGCGAAAGTGAAATAGGTTACAACCGTTTGAGCAGCGCGGCGAAGCGGGGATGGCTGCGGACGGGGTCGAGGTCGGAATCGTGCTCGATCCACTGCTTGAAGCCGAAGCCGTTCGAGATGGCTTTGTCGAGGCATTCGATGGCCTCTTCGGGGCGGCCGAGCTGAGAATAGTTGCAGGCGACGTTATAGAGGACGCCGGGGTCGTCGGGCTCGATGGCCAGAGCCCTGCGGGTCCATTCCAGGGCACGCGCACGCTCGCCCGTCGCGCACAGGCCACCACCTCCCATGTAGAGGGCTCGGGCGTCGTCCGGGTGTAGCTCGATGTGCTTCTCGACGATCTGCAAAGCCTTGCGATGGGCCGCTTCCGCATCACCTGTGCGGCCGAGTCCTTTATAAACCATGGCGAGTAGCGATGGGGCTTGGTAGTCTTCGGGGTTGACCCCGCAGGCCTGTTCGTAAAGCTCGGCCGCCTCTTGCATTTTTCCTTCCGCGAACCGAGCCCGCCCGTAAAAGTAGTAGGCCTCGAAGAGTTTCGGGTCGAGGCGTATAGCCGTTTCAAATTCGCGGCTGGCCTCGTCGAATTGCTTGCGAAGCGACACGGCGAGGCCGCGCGAGGCGTGTGCTTCGGCGAGGTCGGGGTCGAGCTCGAGCGCCTTCCGGCTGGCGGCGTCGGCCTGCTCCAGAGTGTTCGTGCTCGCGTGCCAGTAAGTGTAGAGGAACGAGCAGCAGTCGGCGATCCCGGCGTAAGCGCGCGCGTAGTGGGGGTCAATTTCGATGGCCCGCTCGAACATCTGCTGCGCGAACTCGAATCCTTTGCGCCGAAACTGGTGGAAGAACTGGCGGCCGCGCAGATAATAATCGTACGCCTTGACGTTCACCGTAGGCGCTTTGCCGATCGCTTTTTTCTCGGTCTCCGTCAGAGCCAACTGGAGCGCCCCGGCGATGCTGTGCGCAATTTCGTCCTGGATGGCGAACACGTCTTCCATCTGCCGGTCGTAGCGCTCGGCCCAGAGCGCGTGCCCGGATCGGGTCTCTACGAGTTGAGAAGTAATGCGCAAACGATTCCCGGCGCGGCGCAGGCTGCCGCTCAAGACGAAGCCCGCGTTCAATTGGCGCCCCACCTCAGGCTCGGCGGCGGGTTTATCGCGGAATGAATACACGGCCGAGGATGGATAGACCTTCAACTCGCGGATTTTCGACAGCTCCATGATGATGTCTTCGGTGATGCCGTCGCGGAAGTATTCATCCTCACGTGAAGGACTAAGGTTGTTGAAATAAAGCACGGCGACGGACTTGGCTTCCGTAGCGCTCGGCGCCGATTCGCGGGGCCGCTCCACCCATGCCGCTCTTTCGCGCCCGGAGTCGGTGTCGCGCTTCAACCGCATCAGGTCGGACCAAAGGTCCTGAGCGCTTTGGTAGCGCAACACCCGATCTTTCTCGAGCGCCTTTCGGAGGATACGGTCTAATTCCGCGGGAAGGTCTGGGTTGAGTTGCAGAGCAGAGGCGAGCCTTCTGTGCAGGATGGCGTCGAAGAGCGCCGCTGAAGTGTTACCCGAAAACGCCTGGCGCCCGGTCGCCATTTCGTAGATGACCAACGCGAATGAAAAAAGGTCGGAGCGCCGGTCGAGTTCTTCGCCGAGGGCCTGCTCGGGGGACATGTAGGCCACCGTCCCCATGGTGACTCCGGGGCTTGTCAGGAGTTCCGCCGCGGTCGCCGCGGCTTCGAGCGTCGTCGGTCGAGCGCCTGGCCCGAAATGCTGCGGAGCGAGCTTTGCCAGACCGAAGTCCAACACTTTGGCCTGTCCCCGCCGTGTAACAAAAATATTCGCCGGCTTGATGTCCCGATGGACGATGCCTTTCGAATGAGCCGCGTCCAACGCATCCGCGATTTGGAGGGCCAAGTCCAGAAGCGTGTCTATTGGTAGGGGCGAACGGTGTTCGCCCTCCGGCGATGGGCGCCCGCCGCGCGCGCCTGCAGCCAACCGCTCCTTGAGGGTCTGCCCTTCCAGCAGCTCCATGGCGATGAAGGGCTGCCCGTCGGCTTCGTCAATCTCATAAATCGTGCAGATATTCGGGTGGTTCAATGCGGAGGCGGCGCGGGCCTCGCGCTGGAAGCGCTCGAGCGCCTGACGGTCCTTCAACAGGTCTTCGGGGAGAAACTTCAAGGCGACCTGGCGGCCGAGCTTGGTGTCTTCGGCCTTATACACGACGCCCATGCCCCCGCCGCCTAACTTCTCGAGCACGCGATAATGGGAAACTGTTTCGCCGATCATAGTGTGGTTTTAGGACTCTCTCGAGCCTACGCGCTCGACCCGATCAGGCGCTGGAATTCCGGATCATCGTGCAAGCACGCCAAGTCGGGGTCCCGCGCCGCCCAGTCGAGATTGACGTAGCCCGCATCCCAGGCCTTCTTGAGATGTTCCAGCGCTTCCGCCCTCTTGTTCAGGAGCGCGAACGAGCAAGCGGCGTTGTAGAGGACGTTCGGATCCTCGGGCCGCAGGGCCACAGCCCTCTTCAATTCCCGGGCGGCTCCATCCTCGTTGCCGAAATAGGCGTAAGCGTTGGAAAGGATGATTCGGGCGCGGACGTCGTCGGGGACGGATTCCAATTGCTGCTCCAGAACCCGCACTTGTTTCTGCCGAATCTGGCGGCTGATCTCTTTCATGCCTAAGCGCTCACAAGCCATGTCGTAGGGAATGTAAACATTGTAGTCGTCGCCGCTGGCTTCGAGAGCTCGGTCCACGATATCCGCCGCTTCCTGGAGGCGGTCCGATTGAAACAACGCCCTGCCCAGCAGGTAATAGGCGCCTTCACAGTTGGGCTTGCGGTCGATCGCCAGGCGAGCGTAATCCACAGCCTGCTCGAGCTTGCCTTGCGCGTAGAGGACAAAGGCTCGCGCGGCCAACCCTTCGGCGAGACCGGGATCCGCCCTGAGCGCGCGTTCGCACGCCGCCATCCCTCGTTGCACCCATTTGGCCTGGGGCTCGTGGAAATAGTGGAGCAGGCCGCACACGTGAGCGATGCCGGCGTGGGCGAGGGCGAAATTCGCATCCAGCACCACCGCGCGTTCGTACATCTGCATGGCAAACTCGAGGTCGGTGCGCGTCCCGCGGCGGGCGAAGCTCCTGCCGCGCAGGAAATAATCGTAAGCCTGGAGGTTTTCCGTAGGCTTCTCGGCGATGGCATTTTCTTCCTGCGGTGATAGTGCCACGCGAAGCGCCTGGGTGATGCTGCGCGCGATTTCGTCTTGGACCTCGAAAACGTCTTTCATCTCGCGGTCGAAGCGCTCCGCCCAGACGGGAAAATCCGTCCGCGTGTCCACGAGCTGCGCGTTGATGCGGAGGCGGCTGCCGGCGCGCCGCAAGCTGCCGGCCAGCACGTGGGAGGCATTCAGTTCCTGCCCGACCTGCCGTGACGTTACGGACTTATCCCGATACGTCAGCACCGTCGGCCGCGAAAAGACCTTCAAATCCTTGACCTTCGAAAGCTCAGTGATGATGTCTTCGGTCATGCCGTCGCGGAAGTATTCGTCCTCTTTGTTGGCGCTTAAGTTTTCGAAATAGAGCACCGCAACGGACCTTTGAGCGGGCGGGGCGGCGGCTACCGACGCCATCGTTCGCCCCGAGTCCAGATCGCGTTTCAACCGTTCCAGGTCCACGCGCGGCCCGGAGGCGGACTGATACCGCAGCTTGCGGTCCTTCTCGAGCGCCTTGTCGAGGATCAATTCGAGGCCTCGGGGAATGTCCGGGTTGAGGCGCGAGGCCGCCACGGGTTGCCGGTTCAAAATGGCCTCGTGAATCACCGCCGAGGTGCTTCCTGAGAAAGCTTGCCGGCCGGTGCCCATTTCATAGAGCACCAGGCCGAAAGAGAAAACGTCGGAGCGCGCGTCGAGCTCTTCTCCGCGGGCTTGTTCGGGTGACATATAGGCGACGGTCCCAAGCGAAACGCCGGGGCTGGTCAGGAGTGCTTCGGCGGCAGTCTCCATAGACCCCGCCTGCTCGGCGGCTGACCAGGCGTGGCCCGGTCCTGTGCTGAGCTTCGCAAGGCCAAAGTCGAGGATCTTTGCCTGGCCTCGATCGGTGACAAAGATGTTCGCGGGCTTGATGTCCCGATGCACGATGCCCTTCGAGTGCGCGGCGTCGAGCGCGTCAGCAATCTGAATGCCCAGCTCCAGGATCTGATCAAAGGGCAAAGGCTTGCCTGCAACGCGGTGCTTTAGAGTGTCGCCCTCGAGCAGTTCCATGGCGATGAAGGGCTGCCCGTCGGCTTCGTCAATCTCGTAAATGGTGCAGATGTTCGGATGGTTCAAGGCGGAGGCGGCGCGGGCCTCGCGCTGGAAGCGCTCGAGCGCCTGACGGTCCTTCAACAGGTCTTCGGGGAGAAACTTCAGCGCAACCTGTCGGCCGAGCTTGGTGTCCTCGGCTCTGTAAACAACCCCCATCCCGCCGCCGCCTAACCGTTCCATAACGCGGTAATGCGAGATGTTTTTTTCCACCATGCGCCGTCGTTCTCGTTATGAGGAATAACTATTTTACGTGGAGCGGGGAATTGTGTCAACGAAGAAGGGAGGACGAATCCGGGTAGTGGGTCAGTGTTGACTTTTACGATGGCGCTTCTTGCGAGGCCCGCCCTTCGGCCAACGGATTTCAACCGGTGGCTCTGACGCAGGGTCAATTTTCTCCCCCGATGTGAATTTGCCACCCATCCTATTCAGGGAACGCAAGTACCACGGAAGGAGCCTAAGAAACAATGACTCAATTTCCTTGTTCAGACCTTTGCCATTGATTTCGCACCACGAAAAGTGGTCCCAGAATGGGCCCTTCTGACTGCTACGATCATGCAGGCTTATCTGTTTGGAGATTTTGCCCCTGCCGATATAGACGGGCATGGTTCCATTGTAGAGAGCATATACTCCCGTTACATTCTTCAAGTCTTTGCTTTTTAGCTTCTTCAGGTTCAACCGTACTCGAGTCCACAAATTGCCATAACGCCTAACAAGTCCCATGTCGGTCTTGTGGCGAGCCATATCCGGAGCTCTCGATTTGGACCTTTAGAAACTGCATCGTAGGCTTCTCCCGTTTTCGATTCAACGAATTTGCGGGGCCAGCAGGCCATCGCTGAGATTCAGGCGGCAATCATGCCTCGCCGCTCCACCAGGCTCCAGACAAGTCCTCTTCCGGGCACCCGGGGCTGCCCTACTGGGCGGGGAGGGAGTTTTTCCGGGCAGCGGGCGGCTTGGCTTTGGCGTCTTTGTTAGGGAGAGTGTAAATGATTTCCCCTGGCCGCGCGAGGCGCATGTCGTCGCGAGCGAGCTTTTCAATCGCCTTGGGGTCGGACTTTAGAGCCTTGACCAGTTTTTCGAGCTGCTGGTTTTCTTCCTGGAGCTGCTTGATCTGGTTTTGGAGAGCCTCGAATTCCTGGCGTTGCCGACGCAGGGCCAGGTAGCCGTTCTGGCCGAAAATTTCGTGGACGATGAGCGCAAGTGCAATCAGTACCAAGACCGCGATGGCGGCGCGATAGGTTGCGGGCTTTTGGGGTTCGGTGTCTTTCATGGTTTCTCGACAAAAGCTCTGGCGGCCTCGGCCAAGTGGTCGAGTTCCGCCTGCGTCGCGGCCTCGCAATAGACGCGCACCACGGGTTCGGTACCCGAAAGGCGCATCAGCACCCACGAGCCGTCTTCGCGCTCGAGCTTCAAGCCGTCCGTGCGGTCGAGCTTTGCCACTTTCTTCCCGTCAAAGCGCTCCCAGTCGCGCTTCAACTTTTCGCCAAGCCGTTTCTGGACCTCCGGCGTTAGCCCGAGGTTTAGCCGAATCATGTGGGCTGTTCCCACCTTTTTGAACAGCTCTTCGAGCTGCTGCTTGACGGAAAGTCCCCGCGCCGCCACAGCCTCGGCCACGAGCAGGCAGGCGAGGATTCCGTCCTTCTCCGGCAAGTGGCCGCGGATCGAGAGCCCGGCGCTTTCTTCCCCGCCCAGAGCGATGCGGTCGGCCTTGATCAATTCACCGATGTATTTGAATCCCACCGGCGTCTGGAACACCGGGACGTTGTGCGACTTCGCCACTCGGTCAATCAGGTGCGTGGTGGCGACGCTTCTGCCCAGGCCCCCCGCCGTGTGGCGGACTTCCAGCAGGTAGTCCGCCAGGAGCGCCAGGATGTAGTTGGGATTGATCCAAGTCCCGTCGGCATCCACGATGCCGAATCGGTCGGCGTCGCCGTCGGTCGCAAGGCCAATGGCCGAGCCCGTCTCTTTGACGGCGCGCGCAAGCTCCGCCAGGTTTTTCTCGCTCGGGTCGGGGCCAGCGCCCGAAAAAAGCACGTCGCGATGGTCGTGGATGATGACGAAGTCGGCGCCAGCTTCGCCGAGCAACGCGTCGAGATATCCGCGCCCTGTGCCGAAGAGCGGATCGTAAGCGATTTTGACCCGGGAATCGCCAAGGACTTTCAGGTTCACTTTTTGGCGGAGGGCTTCGAGATATGCGGGCCGAGG
>QHZN01000125.1 GCA_003225365.1 Acidobacteriota bacterium | reverse complement strand
TATGGGGATCTGGGCAGCGATGCGAAGTTGGGCCTCCGCGAGCGGAAGTCCGGTTCTCGCCACCAGGCGCGCGAGTTGCTGTTCGGGGCGGCACCAGGTGACGATGACCTTTTTGAGCCGCCCGCCGATGTCCGCTTCAAAAATCAGCGCCGCGTCCACCAGTATGACCGCACCAGGCGCCTGGGCGTGATACTCCGATGCCAGCTCTTCGACACGCCGGAGGATGCGCGGGTGGACGATGGCGTCAAGCGCGGCGCGCTTTTCCGGGTCAGCGAAGACGAGGGCGCCCAGTCGTCGGCGGTCAATTTCTCCATCCGCCGCGAGGATGCCGCGCCCGAAGCGAGCGAGGAGTTCGCCGTAAGCGGGCTGGCCCGCGGAAATCGCTTGGTGGCCGATTTCGTCCGCGTCAATAACGACTGCGCCGAGGTCTCGAAACATCCCGGCGACAGTCGTTTTCCCCGTAGCCACGCCGCCGGTCAGTCCGAAGCAAAAGGCATCCATGAGGAAAGAATTAGAATCGTGGCCACTGACGAGTGGGAAGTGGCAAGCCAGCGAGGCTTTTCGGCTCGTCACTCAACACTCGTCACTGCTTTTGGGGGCGGGCCGGCCACGGCGTGCTCCGGCCGCGCTCACGGTGTTCGCCATCAACATTGCAATCGTTAACGGGCCGACGCCTCCGGGGACAGGGGTGTAGGCGCCCGCGCGCTTCTTTACGTCCTCGGGCTGAACGTCGCCCGCGAGAACTTGGCCCTTTTCCGCAAGCAGGCGGAGCGGCCCCGTCGGGTCGTGGAAAACACGCCGGACCTCCTCTTCGGTGGTCAGCCGGTTGATCCCGACGTCGATCACCGTCGCGCCCGTCCGGATGAATTCGCCGGCCACAAACGCCGGCCGACCCATCGCGGCGATGAGGATTTCGCCTTCGCGCGCGACTGCGGCAAGGTCTCGCGTTTTGGAGTGGCAAACCGTGACCGTGGCGTGCTCGTGCATGAGGAGCAGAGCCACAGGTTTGCCCACGATGTCGCTCCGCCCGATGACCACGGCGCGCGCGCCGCGAATGGGAATCCCGCTGCGCTTCAAGATCTCGATGACTCCGGCGGGGGTGCAGGGCACCAGACCATAGTCGCCGCTCACCAGGCGGCCAACGTTGATGGGGTGCAAGCCGTCCACATCCTTTGCCGGGTCCACGGCATTCAAGACCAAACTCTGATCCACTTGTGGCGGCAAAGGGAGCTGGATGAGGATGCCATCAATTTCTTCGCGATGGTTGAGACGGTCCACCAAGTCCAGGAGCTCGAGGGTGGAGGTCGAGGCGGGCAAATCAATCTTCTCGCTGAAAAGCCCGAGCGCGGCGCTGGTCTTGACCTTGTTGCGCACGTAAACCTCAGAAGCGGGATTGGTCCCGACCAGCACGGCCGCGAGGCCTGGCGTAATGCCCGCGGCCTTCAGCGCGCGGACCTTTCCCACTAGCTCGGCTTTGATTTCATCGCGGATTCGTTTCCCGTCAAGGACTCGCGCCGCCATTCGGCTCCCTTCTGTGGGTTTGAAGCTGACGAGTTTAGCACAGGCGGGGCGCGCCGAAGTTCTCCGAAAGCGGCTTGTCCAGCGGTCTGGGCTGACCGACCAACGCGTGGCCAATGCGTCTGGGCAGTCCACACCTGCGAGCGTTTGGAAGCCTGCGGGCTTTCATTTATAATGAATTAACACTTTGAGACGCGTGGCCGGTCTCATCGAGGGGGGAAGGATCCCGCGGGCGCCCTTCGGCAGGCTCAGGGCCCTAAGCGAAGTCGAAGGGCGGGACGGGTGGACTGTGGCGGACCCGATAGCAACTTCGGAAGCGGAGAAGCGTCACCTGGCGGAGCGCGATTTCGTCTATGGCATTGCGGACATTTTGAGGCTTCTGCCGCACCGGTATCCGTTCCTCTTGGTGGACCGGATCTTGGAGCTTGAGCCCGAGATGCGCGTGGTGGGGCTGAAGAACGTCACCATCAACGAGCCTTTTTTCCAGGGGCATTTCCCCGGCGCGCCAGTGATGCCGGGAGTGCTGATCATTGAGGCCATGGCGCAGACGGGAGGCGTGCTGATTTTTCGCGACCTCCCGAACCGCGAAGAAAAGCTCGTCTATTTTACGGGCATTGAAGACGCCCGCTTCCGCCGGCCGGTGGTGCCGGGTGACCAACTTCGCCTGGAGATGAAGACCGTCAGCCGCCGGAATGATTTTGGAAAAATGCATGGCAAGGCGACCGTGGACGGGAAGCTCGCGGCCGAGGCCACGCTGCTGTTCGCGATCGTCCCCCGTCCCGGCACATGAAAGCCCATCCCACGGCCATTATCGATCCCGAAGCGCGGATTGCCTGTACGGTGACGGTCGGACCGTATTCGATTGTGGGCGCGGGCGTCGAGCTCGGCGAGGACTCGGAAGTCATGTCGCACGTCGTCCTCCACGGCCCGGCGCGCCTCGGGAAGCGCAACCGCTTTTTCCCTTACGCCTCCATCGGCCTCGATCCCCAGGACATGAAATATCGGGGGGAGCTGACAAGCCTGGAGGTCGGAGACGACAACATCTTTCGCGAATTCGTCACCGTACACCGGGGCACGGCCGGAGGAGGCGCGGTGACGCGCATCGGCAACCGCAACTTGCTGATGGCCTATGTCCACGTCGCGCACGATTGCCGGCTCGGCGACGGCGTCATCATGGCGAACGGCGCCTCGCTCGCCGGCCACGTCGATATCGGTGACTACGCCTATCTCGGCGCCTTTTCGGGCATTCACCAGTTTACGCGCATCGGCGCGTACTGCTTCCTCGGCGCTTATAGCGTGGTGAACAGAGATATTTTGCCCTTCTCGAAGACCTCGGCCGATCGGGGGCTGATGGTTTTGGGCGCCAACCGAATCGGGCTCGAGCGACATGGTTTGCCGCCGAAGGACGTGGAGGAGCTCGACAAAGCGTTTCGGCTTTTGTGCCGCTCGAAGATGAATACCACCCAGGCGCTCGAGGCGATAGAAGCGCAAGGCCTGAAGTCGGCTCATGTCCGGACGTTGGTGGATTTCATCAAGTCTTCGGAGCGCGGGGTGGTGAAGTAAAGCACACGACTCTTTCCGGATTTTGGCCTTATGGATTCCAACCGCAACGGGCAGGACCGCTACGCCATCGTCGCCGGAAACGGCCGTTTCCCGTTTCTCGTCCTGGAAGCCGCGCGCGAGCAGGCGATTGAGCCGGTAGTCTTCGCCATCCAAGAGGAGGCCTCGCCGGAACTGGCGGGCGCCGCGCGCGCGATTCACTGGCTGAGCTTGGGCGAAATCGCGAAGCTGCTCGATTTGCTCGCGGCCGAGCGCGTGAACAAAGTCCTGCTGGCCGGCCAAGTCAAGCACGCGCAACTGTTCAGCTCCATACAGCCGGACGCGATGCTTCGCCGCGCGCTCGGGGACCTCGAGCGCAAAAATACGGACTCGCTCCTGAGCGCGTTCGTCCGGATGCTCGAGCAGCACGGCGTCGAGGTGGTAGATTCGACGCATTTCCTGAAGCCGCTTCTGGCCGGCGCGGGTACGCTCACGCGGCGTTCCCCCGATCCTGCCGAGCAGGATGACATCGCTTATGGGCGCGAGATCGCCAAGCACGTTGCTAGTCTGGACATTGGCCAGACCATCGTGGTTTCGGACCGGGCTTGCTTGGCGGTTGAGGCCATGGAAGGCACCGACGCCGCGATCGAGCGGGCCGCGAAACTGAGCAACGGGCGACGCCTGGTTGTCGTCAAAGTGAGCAAACCGCATCAGGATATGCGTTTTGACGTTCCGGTGGTCGGCCTGAGGACCATTCAGGTGATGAGCCGGTCGAACGCGCGGGCGCTCGCGGTGGATGCGGGGAAGACGCTCTTGTTCGAACGCGCGCGCTGTTTTGAAGAGGCCGACGAGGCGGAAATTGCGGTCGTCGGCGTCGCCGACTCGCCTGCGCCGGCGGGCTGAGGGGTGTAGGGGCGGACCGATGCCTGACCTGAGCGAAGTCGAAGGGTGTCCGCCCCTGATGGGCACCCGTGCCTTTGGAAGCGCCGACGAACTGCTGGACGCCGTCCAAGCGGCCTCGGTGGTCATTCCCACGGCCCGGCACCGAGAGACCGTGTCGCTTGCCTTCGAACGCGGCGTGGATGTGCTGGTCGAAAAGCCCATCGCCCGCACCGTGGAGGAGGCCGACGCCCTGATTCGGCAAGCGGAGGAAGCAGGACGAATCCTTCAGGTGGGGCACGTCGAGCGGTTCAACCCCGGCGTGGCGGCGGCCAAAGCCGCCACTCGCAACCCGCTGTTCTTCGAGGTTCATCGGCTAGGGGTCTTCAGCTCCCGCAGCTTGGATGTGGATGTGGTCTTCGACCTCATGATTCACGACCTCGACTTGGTGCTTTGGATGACCGGCGCATCGCCGGTCGAGGTCCGCGCCGTCGGGCTGCCGGTGCTTTCCGACAAAGTGGACATCGCGAACGCTCGAGTTGAATTCTCGAACGGTGCCGTGGCGAACCTCACCGCCAGCCGCGTCAGTACCGAAAAGGTGCGCAAGTTTCGATATTTTCAGCCTCACGAATACATTTCCATAGATTTCACGCGCCGGGACGCGCTGGTCTTGAGCGTGGACCGCGACGGCCCCGAGCCACGAGTTGGCTTCCGGAAACTCGAAACCTATAAGCGCGAGCCGCTCGGGGCGGAGCTCGAATCGTTCGTCGAATCCGTGCGGACGCGGCGCCCGCCCCTGGTCGGCGGGCGCGAAGGGCGCGAGGCGCTGGCTTTAGCCGAGCAGGTCATGATTTGCATCGAACAACATGCAGCCCGAGTGCATTTTCCTTTGAGGCGGGCGGCGGGACGCACGGGTGAACTATGAGCCCCAGGCCCGCGGAAACTCCGGAGGCAATCGGCGTGGAGAGCCGGCAGAACCCGCCGGTGATCGAACCCCATCTCTACCTGCTGATGGAGATGGAAGCGGAGGCGGCGCGCTGGCGGCGCCGCTCCATGTTCCTGCTTTCCATCCTCCTCCACATATGCCTCGCGCTCATCCTGGCGCTATCGCCCGAGCTTTTCCAGCGCGGCAAACGGATGCTCGGGATCGTGAGCGCGCCGGCGCGTCCTCCCGACCAGTCAACATTTCTGTATCTGCCTCCCGACCTCCAAAGACCTCCCAAGCTCGCGCCTCGGACGCCAATTCTTTCGGACAAGAATCGGGTCGCGCGCGGCCCCTCTCCCACCGTGGACCCGAACGGATTGAAGATGCCTTACCTCAAAGGAAACACCCGGCTGCCGGAGGTCGCGGGGGGCGGCCACCCCGCGCCTCCTCCCTCGCCGCCTGCCGCGCCGACGCTAAAGCCACCGGAAGCCGGCACTGCAAAGTCCGAGTTGCCGGGAGGCAGCCCCACGCCGCCACCATCGTCGAAACCCGAGGTCAGCCAGCTTCACCTGGAAAATGTTCCCCCGGCTTCCCGAACCGGCAGCGGACCGAACCTTTCGGCGGGGACGCCCGGCGATGCCATCGAGCAGTCGCTCCACGCCGCGGCGCGGGGCCGCGCCACCGGCGGCATCCCTGGACCGGGGGACTCTCTGTCACAGTTCAACAACCTGAACCCGAACTTCAACATGGAAGGTCCGGTTATCCTCTCCGATACGAAAGGGGTAGATTTTGGGCCATACTTGGCGCGGGTGGTTTACACCGTCAAGCAGAATTGGTACTCCGTGATCCCGGAGACTGCGCGGCTTGGCCAGAAGGGCAGGGTGGCCATCGTGTTCGAAATTTTGAAAGACGGCAAGGTCGGCGCGCTTCGGCTGGTGGGGTCATCGGGCGCGGATCCGCTCGACCGCGCGGCGTTGGCCTCGATCAACGCCTCGAATCCCTTTCCGCCCCTGCCGGAGGAATTTACCGGCAATCACCTGATCTTGGAGTTTATCTATCTTTACAACATGGGGTATGGTCCTTGATGCGCGTCGGCGGCTTGGCTAGAATCGGGTCGGAAGGAGGAGACAGGGAAGCCACCGACTTTCGGAATCCCTCGCCGCCACTGCGCGCTTGATTCTAACCACCAAAAACTTCACAGATGTTCCGTCTCTCGCGGACCCAACTTCTCGGCTGCTTTCTGCTGTTGACCGCGATGCTGGCCCTGCTCGCGGCCCGGCTGCTCCGCCTGCTATGGTGGAGCCGGTAATGCCGCCCGTGAGCGGGGCGAGCCTTCCCTTGGTCGTCATCGTCGGCCCCACAGCGGCGGGGAAATCGGCCCTGGCACTTGAGCTTGGCGAGAGGCTCGACGGCGAGATCGTCAATTGTGATTCGGTCGAGGTCTATCGGGGCCTCGACATCGGCGCCGCAAAGCTCGCGCCGGGGGAGCGACGCGGCATTCCGCATCACCTCCTGGACTTGGTCGAACCTGGGCAGCCGTTCACCGCGGGCGATTACATGCGCGAGGCGAGGCAAGTCCTGGCTTCCATCCACGCGCGCCGGAAGCTTCCCATCGTCGTGGGCGGAACGGGCCTTTACCTGCGGGCACTGCTTTTCGGCTTGTTCGAGGGCCCGGCGCGGTCGGAAGCGCTGCGCGCGCGCTTGAGGCGCTCGGCGGAAAAACGCGGGCGCGAATTCCTCTACCGCTTGCTTGCGCGGCTCGACCCGGGGGCCTCGCAGCGCATCCACCCGCGCGACATGCAAAAGATTATTCGTGCCCTCGAGGTTTGCTTGCTGGCGGGACAACCGATTTCCCGGATGCACGCCGGCGGGCGGGATAAACTGCGGGGGGTCGAGACCTTCAAGATCGGGCTCGATCCGGATCGGACCGAGCTTTATTCGAGGATCAACGCGCGCGTGGAGCGCATGTTTGCCTCGGGACTTCTGGAAGAGACGCGGACCCTCGTCGAGCGCGCCGCGCGGCGAGCGGGCGGAGAGACAACGCCGGCGGCTCTCGGAGCCCTCGGCTACCGGCAGGCAGCTGCTCACTTGCGCGGCCAGTCCACGCTGGCTGAAGCCATTGCCGAGGCCCAAACAGCCACGCGGCGCTACGCAAAGCGCCAGTCGACATGGTTCCGCCGCGAGCCCGACGTCACCTGGTTCCGTGGCTTCGGCGATGATCCCCAAGTCCAGGCGCGAGTCCTCGGCTGGCTCCGCCGGCTGTGGGCCGCCCCCTCGGACGATACGCCCGTGGCGCCGCCGACCCGGCCTCCGAAGGGAGAACCCGCATGAATCCACCCGAACCTCACAAGGACAGGCCTATGGAGAAGCAGCAAAATATTCAAGACGGGTTTCTGAACGCGGCGCGCAAGGAAAAGCTGAACGTCACGATCTATCTGTTGAGCGGTGTCAAGCTGAGTGGCCGCATCCGCAGTTTCGACAAGTATTCGGTCATACTCGAGAGCAACAGCCAGGAGCAGCTCGTCTTCAAACACTCCATTGCAACGGTTGTTCTGCCGCGGCCTTCGGCGCCTCATCACGCGCCGGCGGCTCCGGAGGGATAAGGTCATTCGCGCGGCGAGAATCAGCGAAAGAGCCTATTTGGTCGGCTGGGTGCCCGGCCGCCGAGAGAGCTTTGGCCCGGCGCAGGGGCGCGCGGCGGAAGCCGAAGAATCGCTCGAAGAGCTGCGGGAACTGGCGGTGAGCGCCGGAGCCAGAGTGGTCGGCGGGGTCATCCAGCGCGGGCACGAGCCCGATCCGGCAACGCTGGTCGGGCGCGGGAAAGTGAAGGAGATTCTGGCCGAGGCTCGGGCGCTCGAAGCCGACGTTGTCCTGTTCGACCACGACCTGACGCCCACACAGCTTCGAAACCTGGAGGGAGCGCTCGACCTTAGAATCCTTGACCGCACCCAGCTCATCCTTGAAATCTTTGCGGCTCGCGCACGCAGCCGCGAAGGCCAGTTGCAAGTGGAGTTGGCTCAGCTCAACTATCTTCTGCCGCGCCTGGCGGGCCGCGGCACCTTGCTCTCGCGCCTGGGCGGGGGCATCGGCACGCGAGGGCCCGGCGAACAGCAACTGGAATTCGACCGCCGGCGGATTCGGGCGCGCATCCGGAAACTCGAGGAGGGCATCGCGCGGGTGCGCTCCGAGCGATCGCTCCACCGCGACCGCCGCCGGGCCCGCCGCTTCCTGACGGTCGCGCTGGTCGGCTACACGAACGCGGGGAAGTCCACGCTGTTTAACGCCCTGGCAGGCGCGAACGTCGCAGCTTCCTCGAGGCTCTTTGCAACGCTCGACCCCACCGTGCGGCTTCTGCCGCTCGATTCCCGCCGCTCCGTGCTGGTTTCCGACACCGTGGGTTTCCTCCGAAAACTGCCTGCTCACTTGGTGTCGGCGTTTCGAGCCACTCTCGAAGAGCTGGATGCCGCTGACTTGCTGCTCCATGTCACGGATGCCTCAGACCCCAGGCACGAAGGACAAGACAGAGCCGTCGAAGGTATCCTCGAGTCGCTCGGGCTGGCCGCTCGGCCGCGCCTTCACGTGTGGAACAAGGTGGATTTGCTCGACTGCACGGGACTGGCGCGCCCGCCGCTCGGGCCGTCCCGCGACGGCGGGATCGCTGTTTCAGCCCTCACGGGGGAAGGATTGGAACTTCTGCGCCGGCGCATTGACGAAGCTCTCACCACCGATCCGGTTGTCGAAGCCGATTTCGAATTGGCCTTGAGCGACGGCGAGCGGCTGGCGTTGCTCTACCGCCAAGGTACGGTGGTCTCGACGCGCGTCGAAGACAACCGGCTCCGCGTCCACGCGCGCGTCGCCGAGTCCTTGCGCGATCGATTGCGCGATGCCCTCGTCTCTTCACCCTCAAAAGCGCGCTGAAGCCAGTATTTTCGCGGCTCCGAGCGTTGTGGAAAAGGCTGTGGAAATCCTCCGAGATTGCACTACAACCGGTGCACGCGTCGAACCTCGATAAATGGCGGGCTTTGTGAAAGTCAAGCCCCTATCGTATTGAACAATAAGCCTTTATTCAGGTTTCAAGCTTTTCGTGCTTGGATTTTGGTTTCCCAAGAGTTGAATACCGGCCTTTGAAACGGCAAAGAAGTTTTGCACAATTATTGGGCAGCGCCAAAGCCCCTTTTCCGCTAGTATCAAGGCCTCCCGGGCAATCGGAAATCAATACCTTCTGTTCTAGCCTCGCTGTCTAGCCCTTCGCTTTGCGTCCTTGAGCAAAGGACCGGCAGGGGCGCGCAGGGAACACGAAGGCGCGCACGAATCTCAAACCGGCGAAACCGCTTTGTCTCCGCTCCAAGGTGCGAGAAATTCGGAACGCATGGGGCGCGTTGACTTGATTACGGGCGTCCGTTATATTGGCGAAGGGACGCGGCCCAGCGCCCCGCCTGCTTCGGCTCTCTTCGTCGTCGGACTTTACCGGCAGGGCCATTTCAAAAGCGGAACTGAAGGCCCATGAATCTCCCCCTCTCGCTGACTCTGCTCCGAATCTTCTTTGTGCCGCTCGTCGTGGTTCTGCTGCTGACCAAGGGCCACAACATGGATGGGTGGGCGGTGGGGGTGTTTCTGGCGGCGGCGGCGACGGACCTTTTGGACGGGCATTTGGCGCGGCGGCGAGGCCAGATCACCAAGCTTGGCATTCTGCTCGATCCTGTCGCGGACAAACTGCTCACTTCCGCGGCGTTCATTTCCCTGGTCGAGCGCGGGTACGCTCCCGCCTGGATCGTTGTGATCATCGTGGGGCGCGAATTCGCCGTCTCGGGATTGCGTGCGATTGCCTCCGCCGAGGGCTACGTTCTCGCCGCCTCGGAGCTGGGCAAGACCAAGATGGTCCTGGAGGTGGCGGCGATCTCGGCGATTGTCGTCGAGCGGCACGTTGCGGTCATGGCGGGCTGGCACTTGGGCGTCCTGCTGCTGTGGCTGGTGATGCTGTTTGCCCTGGTCTCGGCGGGGCAATACTTCTGGATGTTTTGGAGAGAAATGGACTCCCGAATGGTGTCGCGCGCGAAAGCCGCCGCGATTCCGACGAAGGTGGAGAAGGAGCCGGAAGAATCGGTCGTGGAAGAAAAGAATGTCGCCGCTCAGTGAATCCGAGCAACTGCAATTGCTGGAAAGCGCTCGGCAGGCGCTCGAAGCGGGCGTCCGCGGCAGCGAACGGATGTTGGATGGCGCTCCCGCCGGTTCGCTTTCCGAATGTCGAGGCGCGTTTGTGACCCTTCACAAGCACGGGCGGCTGCGCGGCTGCGTTGGATTTATAGAGGCCCTCACACCCCTCTATCAGACCGTCCGAGACTGCGCCGTCGCCGCGGCTCTCCGCGACCCTCGTTTCGAGCCCGTCCGTCCCCATGAACTGGCGGAATTGCGCCTGGAGATTTCCGTGCTCTCGCCGCTGGTGGATATCCTGCCGGAAGAGATCGACGTCGGCCGGCACGGCCTCCTGATCTCTGAGGGTGCTTGGCGCGGCCTGCTGCTGCCCCAGGTGGCGTTGGAATGGAATTGGGACCGCGAACAATTCCTTCGGGCTACCTGCGAGAAAGCGGGCCTCCCGGCCGAGGCCTGGCGCCGTGGGGCGCGCATCCAAGCCTTTACCGCGCAGGTCTTCGGCGAAGGCGTTCGAGAACCGCGCGCGCTCCGGTCCGCCTCGTGAGCGCCCTCTCCCCATTGGGGGGGCCCCTCTACTGAATTTCGCAAAATATATTTAGGTTTATCTGCTGTAGCGCCGCTCGGCGCCTGCCCCGCAGGGCGGGGAGCGGCGAAAGAACCCGGTCGCGCATCTGCGAGACCCGCGCGGCAGGAGCGGTTGTCACTATATTTCGCAGTCCTCGATAGGTTATTCCCCTCGCCTTGCTGGTGCTACAATTCGAAGGCGACCATGAAACTTTCTCCAGGGCTGCGCGTCGGGGCCTACGAGGTGCTCGCGCCCGCCGGGGCAGGCGGGATGGGCGAAGTTTACCGCGCGCGGGATACGAGACTCGGACGCGAAGTCGCTCTCAAAGTCCTGCCCGAGATGTTTTCCGCCGATCCGGAGCGGCTGGCGCGATTCGAGCGCGAGGCTCAAGTGCTCGCCGCGCTCAGCCACCCGAACATCGCGGGCATATACGGGCTCGAAGAGTGGGAGGGAAATCGAATCCTGGTTCTCGAGTTCGTCCCCGGCGAGACGCTTGCCGAGCTTTTGGAAAAGACGAAACTCGAAATTCGAAACTCGAAAATCGGTTCGAGTTCCGACCCTTTGGGCATTGCCCGCCAAATTACCGAGGGGCTCGATGCCGCCCATAGCAAAGGCATCGTTCACCGCGACCTGAAACCCGCCAACATCAAGGTGACTCCGGAAGGCAAAGTCAAAATCCTGGACTTTGGCTTGGCGAAGGCGTTGGAGGTTGAGAGTGGCCCGGGCGTAGGGGCGATTCATGAATCGCCCCTACAGAATTCGCCCACGCTGACGGCCCTCGGGACGCGGGAGGGGGTGATCCTTGGCACCGCCGCCTACATGAGCCCGGAACAGGCGCGCGGGAAACGCCTCGACAAGCGCACGGACATTTGGTCGTTCGCCTGCATCCTTTACGAGCTGCTCGCCGGCCGTCAGACGTTCTCCGGCGAGACGGTGAGCGATACGTTGGTCGCCGTCTTGAAGGGCGAGCCCGATTGGCAAGCGCTCCCTGCCGCAACTCCGCCGGGCATTCGGCGCTTGCTACGGCGCTGCCTCGAGAAGGATCCCCCCCGGCGGCTGCACGACATCGCCGACGCGAGGATTGAGATTGAAGATGCGCTCGCCCAGCCTGCCGAAACCGCAGAGGTCCCCGAGGGAGTTACTCCGGCTCGTCCCAGACGGGCGCGCTATCGGGAGTTATTCGCGGGTTTGATTCTTGCGGTCATGGCCGCCTCGGCTGGCGTCTGGTTTGGGAAAAAGCAGGCTCCGGCTTCGCCTCAATGGGCGGGAGACTCCCTCGCCGGGCCGAGAGTCGCCATTGGGCCGCGCATCTCGCCCGACGGCCACACCCTGGCTTTTCAAGCCGTGGTGGACGGGCTGACGCAGGTAGCGGTCATGGACACGGAGTCGGGCGACTGGACCGTCCTAACGAAAAACCGCTCACGCGGATATGTCACAGAACTGAACTGGTCACTAGATGGGACCGAGATTTATTTCGACCGTGAGTATTCAGCTCCACACGGCATCTACACCGTTTCTCGGTTCGGAGGAGAGGAGCGCCTGATTCTGGAAGACGCGATGGGGCCAGAGGTTTTTCCCGACGGCAGTTTGCTTGTCGTGCGGGTGAACAAAGAGCGAAATTTCCAACTGCATCGGTTCTGGCCCGAGAGCGGACGGCTTGAACCTCTCAATGGGACTGTTTTGGACACAGCCGTGTGCCCCCCCGTGCGGCCATTCCGAGATGGGAAGGAAGCCGCCTTCTTCGGGAAGACGCTTGGCCAAGGGGAGCGAGACGCCTTGCCTCACCTTTACGTCATTGACCTCACTTCGGGAAAGACGCGACGCCTGGCGCCCGAACTCGAACTCCCCGCAGTTTATTATTTCCCAATCGCAGTGACCAGCGACGACCGTTCCGTGCTCATTGAGCTCAGAGACGGGGACTTGAACCGCGTCATCTCCATCCCGCGAAACGGCTCAGGCCCCATCCGAACTTTGCTCTCTCTGACTTTGCGACCTTGGTTTATGGATGTTGGCAAGGACGGCAGCCTCTACCTGGACCAGCAAAACCCGCAACTCGAGATTTTGCGGTTTTCCCCTTCCGGGGGAACCCCGGAAGTGCTGGCCGGCTCGGAAACTCCGTACCCGGGATCCCAGTCGACTTTTCAGATTGCAGATGGCCGCGTCCTCCTCGACTCTATCGTGGCAGGGCGGTCGCGATTGCAGTTGGCGAAGCCGGGGGGCGATGCGGCTCCATTCATTGCGACGAAGGAAGAATCATCGGAGCCTGCCTGTCAGGTGGGTGAGGGCGAGGTTGCATTCCTGCTGGGCCCGCGCAGCGGCGCCGTCGTCGCTGTGGCCTCCATCGCCGACGGACGGATTGTCCGGCGGCTCAAAGGGGTTGAGGGAAGCGAGGTCGGGGACCTCGCCGCTTCGCCTGACGGGAAGACACTTTATTACGTGGCCTCGCGAAGCGTCTGGGCCATCCCAGCGACGGACGGCCAGCCGCGGCGCATCGGCCCCGGTGATGGCGTCGCCGCCGATCCCAACGGAAACGATTTGATCGTGCAGATTTTTGAGAAGGAAGGAGTCCGCCTGGTGAGAGTGCCGGTTTCCGGCGGTCCGGAGCAGCCGATTCTTTTCCAGAGCCGTCTGCGCCAGGCGCCTGCTCTTATAGGTCCGAATGCCATCGGTAAAGACGGACGCGTCCTGCTGACAGTCACCGCGGCTGATTCCTGGTTCTACGCGGCAGCCATCCTCGACCCGCGACGCGGCAAAGTGGACAGGATTCCACTGAATTTTACGGGCGATCTCACGGGCACCGTCTGGCAAAGCGATGGCCGAATTCTCTCCGCAGGCTGGCCGCAGAAAGCCACACTCTGGCGCTTTCGGCCGGTGCCATAAGGGGCGTTCTTCAGTGACGGGAACCCGAGGCCCTTTCGTAGCGGCGGGCTTCAGCCCGATTCAATGAGATGCCCGCCTAAAGGCGGCCTCTACGACCCCCAGCGGCAGGTTTTTCAGCAAGGTGTTAGAATGTTCCCTTGATGTTTCCGCGTGAGAGCGACTCGGGAAGTGAGGAACGTGTGCCAAGGGATTTAAAGACTACAAAAACGCCCCTCGAGGAGATTCTTCATCGCAGGCGGGATGAGATTTTGAGCTTGGCGGCGCGGCGTGGCGCGTTTAACGTCCGTGTGTTCGGCTCGGCGGCGCGCGGGGAGGCCGACGCTCGGAGCGACGTGGATTTCCTCGTGGACCTCGAGCCGGGCCGGAGCCTACTGGATTTGGGTGGTCTCTTGGTTGATCTCGAGAAATTGCTCGGCTGCAAAGTGGACGTGGTGACGGAGAAAGGACTGCGGGAGCGCATTCGCGAGCGTGTATTGAATGAGGCGATCTCCTTGTGAGAGACGACCGAGAGCGGCTTCTGGATATTTTGGGAGCCATCGCGCGGATTGAGAGGTATGCCTCGCAGGGCAGAAGCGCCTCGACCGCGATGAATTGATCCAAACCTGGGTTCTTCACTATCTCCAAATTATCGGCGAAGCGTGCCGGGGCCTCTCCGCGGCGTTCCGAGAGCGATACGCGGACGGTCCGTGGGCGGAAATCATCGCCATGCGAAACATCTTGGTCCACCACTATTTCGGGGTTGACCGTGACGCAGTTTGGGCGGTGGTCGAGAAAAATCTGCCGGAACTCAAACCGTCGGTGGAGGCGATCCTCGGAGAGCTGGGCAGCCGCGCGTAGGGGCTCGATCCTGCTAGAGAGCGTGAAGTGCGCCCAAAGTATTCGAACGGCTTGAAAGCGTCGCGGAGCATTTGCTGGTAGTAGGCGACGTCGTAGCCGCGCCAGCTTTCCCACAGCGTCAAGGCGCGCGCGCGGTCGTCGGGCAAGACGGCGTCGGCGTCGGTGACGATGTATTGGACGTTTTCGCCCGGGCGGAGCTTGACGCCCGCTCGGTCGAGCTGGCGCGCCACGATGGCGGTGGCCGAGTTTTGGCGATAGCCGGCGGGCGGGCGCGTCAGCCGCCTGCTGATGATGAACTCTTCGATGGGCGCGCTGCCTTCCTCGATCCGCTCGAGATACCGCGCGAGCACTTCGCGGGCCTCTTCCAACTTCCGGCCGTAGCTCGCCCGGTCGCGCGCTTCGGCGAGAATCTTGAGCGCCTCGGTCTGCATCCGCACGACCAGCGGCGGCGAGTCGTGCCGTCGGCACTCCAGACCCCGCACCTTCGGCTCGCCGCCCTCTTCCGGCACGCAGAAGAAACGGTTCGGCACGGGGATTTCCGCCGATTGCTTCGAGGGCAGAAAAACCGCGAAGCGGTAGACGGCCTCCAGGGCCATCGGCAAGCCGGTGCGCGCTTCGATTTCGCGCGCCAGCCGCTCGAAGTCCTCCCGCGCCGCCTCCGCCTTTTGCACGTAGAGCGAGTCCACCAGCGCGTGGAGCACGCGGTAGCCCTGCCGCTCGGCGGTCTCCATGGCCACCAGGAGTTTTTCCCGCGCCAGGGCGTTGATGGCCTCGTGCGCCTCGATTTTGCCGAAGCGGGCGTTCTTGTAACCCGTGTAGCCGAAGCAGCAGACGAGCAGCCATTTGAGCGACGAGCGGCGGAGGTTGTAGCTCTCACGAAGTTCCTCGGCGGCGTGTAGGGGCGATTCACGAATCGCCCCTACGGCGTGTTTGTACTGTTGCCGCTTCTCGATCAGCCGCTCGACGACGCGGCTGGTGATGCCGCGCCGCTTCCGGCAGATGTGATAGCCGAGCTCGGGCACGCGCGGAGCCTCCGGGCAGCAGGCGCAGTTGACCGTTTCCGGCGAGACGTTGAACCGCGCCATGATGCTCGGATACTCGCTGACGAAATCGAGTTCGGCGACGTTTTCGAAAAACCCCAGGCGCGGGGGAAACACCAGGCCGCCGCGGTCGGCGCGCAACAGCTCGTCGGGCCGCTTGGGGCTTTCGGGCTCGGCCTTCTGCTCGGGGATGAGCGTGCCGTCGCGGTAAGCGATTTCCATCTGCATGTAGGAAATGCCCGTGCCCGTCGAGGTGCGCGCCGTGTACTGCACGGGGAGTTTGGTGATGCGCGCCAGTTCCCACAAGCCGTCCAAGTGGCACTGATCGGCGATGAAGGAGTTCTCGGTATCCACGTGCAGCCGGCCCGCCAGCGTCGTGGCGCTTTCCTTGAAAAGGATCCGGCCGTAGCTCGTGTAGCTGCGCGCGCGCGCCCGCTCGATTCGGCGGGCGGGGTCGCGGTTGAGGGAAAGCTCGATTTTCGCCGCCGCCGCGGCGTGGATGAGGCCGGGGAGAAGCGTCGAGTCGCCCCATTCGGTGAGGAGGAGGTCGGGGTCGGCGGCGCGGAGCAGCCGCTCGAAGCTTGCCGCCACGGGCTCGTTCGAGTCGTCGAGCACTCGCCAGTCGCCGTCCACTTCGACTTCCAGCGCCCCGCGCCGCCCGTGCTGCGGGTTGACGCGCCCGAGCCCTGCCCCGCCTTGGTCGGGACCCTCCAGCCGCACGCGCATCGTCCGGAAGGGCGGCAGTTCGTAATCCACCGCCCACTCGTCGTCGCGGCATTCGATGGCGCGAATTTCGGGACTCGGGAGTCGGGATTCGGGAGTCGGAATAGAAACCTCTTCCTTCCCGAATCCCGAATCCCGAACCCCGAACCCCGTGCGCGGCATGGCTGAAACTTGCTCGATTTCCAATTCCACTTTCGCCAGCGGGAAGAGGTTTTTCTCCCAGCAGTAAAGCGGCGCGAGCATGAGGTCCGAGTTGTAGAGCCGCAGGCTCGCATCCAGCCCGCGGACGAAGCGCGCGAGGCCGCGGAATTCCGCCGGGTGGCGCGCTTCCACCCGCAAAACGCGGATGGCCCGTCCGGCCCAGATGTCCATCCGCTCGGTGAGCACCGCGCGCGCTCGAGCCCGGCCGGCAAGCGCCTCCGCCAGCCACCCGAGACGCGCCTCCGGCCCGGCGACGTAGAAGCTCGGCCGGAACGAGCGGTCAATCAGACGCAGGCGTTCCCGGCCGCTCTCCGGAATCAGCCACAGCGTCATCCCCTCGGGCGCCGGGTAGAGATCCAGAAGCCATCCACTGAGCCTCAAGGTTCACTCCTAATCGCGCTTCGAGCGCGCGCAGGCGAATTTCGTGGTCGAGTCCCACCGCCACATTGATCGCATCCATGGCGTGGACGGGGAAAGCGTACGTCGAAGCCTGGATGTACAGCCGCACGCGGTTGAACATTGCCACCAGGTGCGCCCGCTCTTCCCGCCGCAGCGCGCGGCCGAAGACGCGCTCCCAAGACTCGAGTTCCTGCTCGATCAACTGGCGAAACGTGGCAATCGTTCGTCCCATCCGTGACCTCCTGTTACCCCTTACCCGTCCCGATGAATCGGGACACCCTCTCCCCGGAGGGGAGAGGGGTTAGGGGTGAGGGGGTTAGCGCTTGCCTTGCCGGCAGGCGCTCCGAGAGCAGCTTCGGCCGGCCGTCTTTGTCCAGGCTGAACCGCCAGACCTCGGTGGCCGCGGCCGCGACTTGAGCAAAGAAATGACGGCGCGCGGGCGAGGGAGAAAAATCCGCCGCGGAAGAAAAAATGGCGACAGCGAGCGGCCCGGTAGGGGCGATTCGTCCCTCGACAGGCTCACTCTTCACTTCTTCAGACTGACCTTGCCCTTCGACTTCGCTCAGGGCCGTGAGCCTGTCAAACGGAACCAGTGAAGGGTCGGGACGGTGAGCGAAGTCGAGCCGCGAATCGCCCCTACGGATGGCCACCGGCGAGGCTGCCGCCCCTACAGAACACCCTCTGGCCCAGCGCCGGAGATCTCCGAGCGCCCGCGCGAACGCCGCGCGCGCGTCCCCATCGCGAATGTCCTCGTCGAAGTAGAGGTCCGGCAGCGCGGTGACCACCAGCACCTGGGCGGGGAATCCTGCTTGCGCAGGCAAGTCGCCGACCAGCCGCGGCACGCGCGCCACCAGCTCCGTCAACTGGAAGCAGGTGAAGGCGCGGGCGATGCGCATGTGCCGCGAGAATTCGCCGAACTCGACGCCGCGCTCGCGGGCCAGACGCTCGAGCAGGCGCGGGTCGGCCGAGTTCGCCCCGTCGAGCATCAAGACGTTTTTCCCCGCCCCGAGCAGCCGCGGCAAAAAATAGTGGCTCAGCCGCGCTGTCTCCGCGAGCGGGGGGCGGTTCGAGCGTCGCCATAGGTGAGCCTCCGGGTCTTCGAGCGTCCGCATCATAGGCGAATAAAAAGCGAAAGTCAAGTCCTTTGGTAAATATCCCATAAGCACAAGTGATAGCCGCAGCGGTGACTTGCCGTCGTGGGTCTGCCGGTGCGTCAGCCGCAGGGCAGGGCCGGGGGACGTAGAGGCGCTCTTTAGGGCGCCACGGGTCGCGACCTAAGAATGCCCGCTGAAGCCGGCCGCTACGGATGCAAGATTACCGATACGCTTGCTTGCGATGGTCGGCGGCGGTCATAAAGACAATCTTCGACGTCTCGTGAACTTCGTAGAAGAAGCGCCAATCGGCGACTCGGTACCGCCAGGTGGGCGGCTCCCAGTTGCGGAGCCGTTTGATGTTCGGACCAAAGAAGGGGTTTTCGCGAAGCGCAGGATAAACGTATTCGTGGAGCTTGGCTTCCAGGCGCTTCCCGGCGGCCGGGCCGAGCCGGGCGACATCCGCCTGAAACTGCCGGGTCTCGAAGATCCGGAAACGCTCAGACGAACCGCCCTTTGCGCTTTCGGGCATCGCGGGACCCCGCTTTCAGGCGCTCCACGAGCTCCGGCCGAGCGAGGATTTCCGCCATCTCGGCGTCGTCGGCGAATGTGCTCTCCTGGACCTGCTTCAGCGCCGCCGTCTCGATAAAGTTCGCGAGCGAGCGCCGTTCGGCCCGCGCCGCCCGAATAAATACGTCGTAGGTCTCTTCGTCCAAGCGCATGGTCAGAGTCTTGGCCATTCCTAAATCACCTTCAATTGCGTTCAATAAGAATATAAATGAATGCGTCCGGTCTGTCAAACCAGTCGGTGGCTTTCCGGCCGCGTGAGCTTTATTCGCGGCAGACATGGCGGCATTCCCGCCGCGGATTTTTCCGCAAGCCCACCGTGCGCAAAGCCGTTCCGCGGTTATGGGCTTTATTCGCCTTCGTGGGTGACGATGTGAACGTCCACGGTGGGGGCGTCGTCCAGGAAGCGGTGGAGGGAGGTGAGGTAGAGGAACCGGCGCAGACCTCTGGCGGCCGTGCGGCCGAAGATGACCTGCGTGATATGTTTCTCGCGCACGAACTTGGCGGCGGCATTGGCCACGCTCCGGCGTACGAGCCGCACCACCTTGGCGCCCAGGTCTTCGGCGAATCGGAAATTGGCGGCGAGAGATTTCTCTTTCCCCTCGCTCCCATCTCGACCGGCGTCCACATACATCACGGTGAGCTCGGCGTCCAATCGCCGGGCCATGCGCGCGCCGCGCGCGATCAAATACTGCGCGCCGGGATTCGCGCTGATGCACACGGCCAGCCTCTCGCGCACCGGCCAGTTCTCCTGAATCTCTTTGGCGGCCATGTAGGATTCGAGGCTGCGATCCACGTGCTCGGCGACCTGGCGGAGCGCCAGCTCGCCGAAGCCTGCCGCCCGGGCGAGCCCGCCGCCTTCGAAAAGCTCTAGGAAGTTCACGGCCCGCGGCCCCGCCTTCTTAATTCTCAAGTTGTTACTTTCATGGGTAAAAAACTTATTGATAATAAAACATAATGTATTATAATATACATACAATTATTAACATCGCATTTATATAAGAGCGCTATAACAAGGTTGAAGTTCGGTCGCCAATGACGCGAGAGGAAGTCCGAGGCGTGCCGGTGCGAAACTTGCGCCGACCCGTTGGGTCCTGCCCCTGTGTGTCGGGGCCAGCGCAAAGGAGATCACCATGCGCGAGGTCATCCTTCCTTCGGGAGCTAGTTGGGTCAAGCACGGGGGGAAAAGTGGGGCGCCTGAGGCGGCAGTGGACTCGCCGCTCGAAACCTGGACGAAGACTTGCCGTTCCTCCACGCTAGGTCGGCTCGTCGCAGGGGTACCCCTACTCCTGTGCGCCGTGCTGGTCCTGCCCCGATCGGCGCAAGCTGACCTGCAGGGCAGTCTGCTATTTGGGCCGGCCCCGCCCCAGCCCGCTTATTGCACAGGCGGAGCGGGGCCGACGACCGTGGGCATAGGCTCGGCTGACGGTTCGACCGTCTACAACCCCAACGTGGGCACGGCGTCGGGCGGTATTCCCTCGTACATTTCCGGTGCTTACCCTACCTCCAACTATTATACCTCGTCCTGGGCTGGGTGCTCCACGACTGTCACAGTCGACCTGCTCTACCCGGCTTCGTGGGTGGTCAACAGCTTTCCGGGTGGCGTTTGGGCCGGTACGAGCTTGACCGTCCAAGACAATCTCGGCGATACCCAGACCACCACGGGAACGGGCGTATCGTTCAACACGCCAGGCATCACCGAGATAACGGTGAGCAGCACGGTGGACGGCGCCGGGAACTGGTTCTTTGCCATAGAAGTCTCCCTTGACTTCCCGACGCCGGTAGTGGAGAACGGCTCGAACCTGGGCCCCTGCAAACAATGTCAGGCTCGGGCAGGCGCGCCCATCAATGTCACGAGCGGAAACGTATGGGTCCAGCAGCGTGACTATCGCTTGCCCGGCCTGGGTGGCGGGCTCGAGCTCGCGCGCACGTGGAACAGCCTATTGCAGAGCGCCGGGCCTGCGAGCTTGGCAGGAATGTTCGGGCGGGGGTGGCGCTCAACCTACGAAGAATCCCTCACTTTCCCCGACTCGAGCACAATCAAGTATTGGCGCGGGGACGGAAGCGCGTGGACGTTCACCTATAACAGCGGGATGAGCGCCTACCTCCTCACCTCCCCGCCTGACGAGCGAGCGCAGGTGGTGTCGAACCCAGTCACCGGTGGATTCACGCTCACCCTCGCCGACGGCACGCAGAGGCTTTTCAACGCTCAGGACTTGCTTAGCTCAATTGTGGATCGGAACGCCAACCAAGCGGTCCTGACCTACGACGGCTCGAACCGGCTGACGCAGGTCACGGATGCGGCTGGGCGCACGCTCACATTTACATACGGCAACTCCAATCTGCCGAACCTGGCTACAAGCGCGCAGGACTCGGTTGGGGCGGTTGCGACCTACGGCTACGATGGCAATGGCAACCTGACGCGGGTGCTTTATCCCGATGCCTCAGCGGTCAATTTCAGTTACGACGCAACATCCAACATGCTCCTGAGCGTTACGGACGCGCTGGGGAAGGTGATGGAATCACACACTTACGATGGCCAGAATCGCGGCCTGACCTCCACAAGGGCCAACAGCGCGGACCAGGTGTCGGTCAACTACGTCTGGACCGGCGAGACTCAGCTCGGCGATTCCATGGGGAACGCCACTACTTACGACTCCGAAACGTTGAACGGCCGGAATTTCGTGAGTAGCGTCTCCGGGCCAGGCTGTTCGAGTTGCGGCGGGCGGGGGAACCAGACGCTCACTTACGATTCGCTCGGGAACGAGACCAGCTCGACGGACGCTCTTGGGCGCACGACGAACTTTACCTACGATTCGAATGGCAACGTTCTGACGCGCTCGATCCAGCTCAATACCACGACCACGCTTACCTGGAGCTACACCTACAACCAGTTCCAGGAAGTGCTGACGGCCACGGACCCGTTGGGCAACACAACCACGAACACCTACGACGCCAGCGGCAACCTGCTTTCGACCACGACGCCCTCTCCGGGCGGCAGCCAGGCCGGCTCGACCACGAGCTTTGCGTACGACGCAAAGGGCGAGTTGACGCAAGTCACCGACCTGCTTAGCAACCCGACGACCATCGGCTACACGGCCGCCGGGCTGATCTCTTCGGTCACCGACGCGCAATCAAACTCGACGACATTCCTCTACGACGCTCGCGGCAACCGCACCGAGACCACCGATGCGCAGCTCAACCAGACGAGCTTCACCTACGACGTAATGAACCGGCTGACGCAAATCGCGCAGCCGGGCAACTTGACCACCACGTTCACCTACGACACGCGTGGGCGGCGGACTTCGGTGAAGGATGCAAACCTGAAAACCACCTCCTACCAGTATGACGATGCCGACCGGCTGCTCTCGGTCACAGACCCCGCCGGCAAGCTGACCATCTACGGCTACGACACGGAAAATCATCTGGCCTCGATCACTGACGCCCTCGGGCGCGTGACGAACTTCGGCTACGATGCGCTCGGGCGTGTCACCGGCGTGACGTTCCCTTCGACCCTCAGCGAGAGCTATACTTATGATACGGTGGGGAATCTGCTGACCAAGAGAGACCGCAAGGGACAGACGATTACGTACAGCTATGACAACCTGGATCGGCTCGCGACGAAGACTTATCCCGACTCGACAGCCGTGACCTACACCTACGACAACGACTCGCGGCTGACCCAGGCGGCGGACGCGACGGGGACGTACGCGTTCAGCTACGACAACCTGGGGCGGCTTGCAGATGACGCGGCCGAACGGGGTGAACTCGAACTATAGCTACGACGCGCTGTCGCGGCTGCTGTCGGTGCTCGACCAGCTGGGAGCTTCGACGATTGACGGCGCGACATACTCCGTAGATGCAGCGGGGAACCGCACGTCGCTCTTGAATAAGCTGAACGCCGTGACCTCGAACTTCAGCTACGACGCGCTTTACGAGCTGGCGCAGGTAACTCAGGGTCGGAAAACTACGGAAACTTACACGTACAATGCCGTGGGCAATAGGCTGAGCTCGGCGAGCGTGTCGTCTTACAGCTACAATTCTTCGAATGAGCTGGCGAGCTCAACGGATGGGACGAACTATACTTATGACGCGAACGGCAACCTGCTGACGAAGACGCCCCACCACGGAGGGGCCACCAGCTACAGTTGGAACTTCGAGAACCGGCTCGCGAGCGTGACCCTGCCGGGCTCGGGCGGCACGGTCAGTTTCAAATACGACCCCTTCGGACGGCGCATTGAAAAGGTTTCGACCACGACGACCAGCATCTATGTCTATGATGGCGACAACCAAATCGAAGAGGTCAACGCCACGGGTGGTGTGGTGGCGCGTTATACGCAGGGTTTGGGAATTGATGAGCCCTTGGCTATGTTGCGGGGTACGACGACGGATTATTACGAAGCCGACGGGCTTGGGTCGGTCACCTCGCTCACCAGCGCTTCCGGGGCGGTCGCTGCGAGCTATGTATACGACTCCTTCGGGAACCTGACCAGCTCAACTGGAACGCTGACGAACTCCTTCCGCTACACCGCGCGGGAATTCGACACCGAAACCGGCCTCTACTACTACCGCGCCCGTTACTACGACCCCACCTCTGGTCGGTTCCTGAGCGAGGACCGCAGAAAGGACGTTATCCGAGGGATGAATTTCTATCCCTACGTAAGGAACAACCCTGTTAACTACATAGATCCGACTGGAATGGGTGCGGTCAGTAAAATACTCAACAAGGGCCTGGCTTTGTTGGGCTTGGCGAATCAAACGGCAGTGGTCGTCGGGGAGCCAATAGACTGGGCCTTGTGTGGGGTTTACTATGTAAATTTCTTGACCGTGGGAATGAACATCAAAGAGGACTTGGCGCGGGCGTTAAACAGCCCCGATCCCGTTGTCTCCGCTACGGCTTTGGCAACTTTGGCGCAACAGACGCACTCCAATTCCATGTCCCAGCTTAATCTAAACGTTTGTCTGAAAGGTGAAAACTGTCGAAAGGCCCTGGAATGCTCGGAAAAGGGGCTAACAAATCCGCTACCCCTGCCCGCAGAAGGTCTAACGGGCATCCTTGAAAAATTAAAAGGGCTCGTAGGGGGCGATAAGTGATGCGCGGGCTGGGCATGGGCCAGGGAAGGGGAAGGACTTGAGATGAGGCACCTTCAGAGAGCCGTTGCGCTGTCAGCTATGGCGGTCAGCATTGTGTGTTGCCGATCTTCCGAGGGGAGAGCGACACTAAGTAGCTCCCCGTTGGCTCCGGAACGAGTTCAGGTATATAGGGACTTCCTGAGCGAATTCGCTGGCACTCATTTCTCGTACCTCTCGGACACAACATTTGCGCTCACCCTCTCTGAGGTGGGGCCCGGCAGCACTTGCCTGAAGGGAATCGACCTGGGCGATATTTCAGGAACACTCAAAACAGTGCATTCCCTCACGCCCGAGATCGCGCGGGGGAAGACCTTCAGGCTTGTGGCGGCTGCGGAGCGAGCAGAGATTGTCCGCATGAAGGACGCTGCTTCGGCAGCGCAGCGAAATGCGCCGAAGGAAAATTCAGCGAACGCCGCGGTTGATCCTGGAATCCTGTCGCTGTCGGAGATCGCTTTTGATAAGGAGCATCACTTCGCGGTTATCCAATATGTCTTTACGTGCGGGTCAAACTGCAACTCTGGTTCGACACTTATCCTTGAGAAGGTTGGCTCCCGGTGGACCGCGAAGAGCAGGCGCCCTTGTGCTGCATTCGCAAACGACATTCATTTTCGAGTGCCTTGAATAGAGGCGCAATACGGTGCCCCAGTCGACGACCGGAACGTGACGAAGCAGACACAGCGCATGAGCCGCGCCTACGACGCGCGGGGCAACCGGACGAGCTCGACCAACGCGCTCTCGGATGAACCGGCTGGTGAGCGTGGCGCTGCCGGGCGCGGGCGGCACGGTCAGCTTCACGTGCGATCCGTTCGGGCGCAGAGTCGAGAAGGTCTCGGCATCGGCGACGACCATCTATGCTTATGATGGTGACAATTCGGTGGACGAGCTGGGGGCCGGTGGAAGCTCGACGGCGCGGTACACTCAGGGCCTGGGCATAGACCAACCGCTGGCCATGTACCGGGGCGGCGCAGCGTCCTACTATCATGCCGACGGACTCGGCTCGATTGAGGCGCTGACGGATTCCAAGTAGAAAGTCGCCGCGAGCTACGTCTTTGACTCCTACGGCAACTTGACCAGCTCGACGGGAACGCTGACCAACTCCTTCCGCTACACGGCCCGCGAGATCGACACGGAAACCGGGCTCTACTACTACCGCGCCCGCTACTACGACCCAACCGCCGGTCGGTTCATTAACGAGGACCCGATCAACTTCACAGCCGGGCCGAACTTTTACGTCTATGTCGGAAATCGCCCGGCCAAGTACCGGGATCCTTTCAGCCTTCAGGATTCGGGTTGGCCCGCGATGAATCCCCAA
>QHZN01000032.1 GCA_003225365.1 Acidobacteriota bacterium | reverse complement strand
GCCTACGGTGCCTGTCATGACTTCCACCTTCCGCACAATGATGGCGCGGCGGGGGCTGAGGCTCCACACGATGGGTGACAGTTTCGGGAGTGTCACAAGGCGGGCCGGCTGGTCGCCGTTGGGGGGACGGCCATTCGGCTTCGCTCATGGCAGTGAGCCTGTCGAACCGCGTCCGCCCGTCGCCGCGGATGGCGCAGGGAGGGGGGCGCGCACCCCTACATTTGAAGGCTAGCGCTTTCTCAAATCCTTGAGGATTTCGTGCGCGGCGTTTCGGCCGGAGAGGCCGTTCAAGCCCGTGCCGGGGTGCGTCCCCGAGCCGCAAAGATAAAGCCCCGCAATGGGCGTCCGGTAGCGCGCCCAGCCAAGCAGCGGGCGCAGGCTGAAGAGTTGATCCAGGGCCAACTCGCCGTGGAAGGGATGGCCGCCCGTGAGCGCGTAAGTTTCTTCGAGGTCGCGCGGGGTGATGACTTGACGATGGAGGATCGAGCCTGCGAGGTCCGGAGAGTATCCGGAAAGGGTTCGGATGACCGAGTCGGCCCACTCCTCTCGACGCGAGGTCCAGTCGCCTTCGCGCAAGCGGTAGGGGGCAAACTGCGCGACGATGGACATCACGTGCTTTCCGGGCGGCGCGAGCGTCGGGTCGGTGAGCGACGGAATGGTCACTTCCAGGAACGGCTGGCGCGAGAAGCGACCGTACTTCGCGTCGTCGAAGGCGCGTTCGAGGTAGTCGAGGCTTGGCGCGATGAGGATGCGGCCGGAAAGCGCTTCGGAGGGCCGCGCTCGAGCCCCGAGCGCCGCAAACGCCGGTAGCGCGCCAAGCGCCAGGTTGATCTTGCCCACGCTCCCTGAAGAGCGGTAGTTCGCGATTCGCACCAGGAAATCGGGGTCGAGATGAGAGGGGTCCAGGAGGGTGAGAAACGTGCGCTTCGGGTCGGCGTTTGAAATCACGGCGCGGGCCGGAATCTCTTCGCCGCTCGCGAGCAATACACCTCGGACGCGGCCGTCTTCGACAGTGATTTGGGAGACCTCGGCGCCAGTGCGAATTTCCGCCCCGGCCTCGGTCGCCGCCCTCGCCATGGCCTCGGGGAGCGCGCCTGCGCCGCCTTTGACGAACACGGCACAGCCCGCAGGGTTGGAATCGAGTGCCGCGCGCGCGACGAGCGTCGCCGTCGAGCCCGCCGAGCGCGGCGCAAGGAAATTTCCGAATATCCCGCGGGCGGCGATCACGGCGCGGACCGGTTCGGTCTCGAACCACTCCATGACGAGGTCCGCCACCGGCCTCGGGCCCCAGGCGAGCAGGCGGTGCATGTCTTTCTCGCCCAAGCTGCGGAGGTCTTTGGCGGCGCCGAGCATGTTCCAAACGTCGCCCACGGGGGCTTCGACAGCGGGCGGCGGATCAACCATCAAGCGGCGAATGACCTTCGCCAGCCGGCCGAGCACAGTTTGAAATTCGGCGAATTTTTCCGCGTCGTTCTTGGAGAAAGCGGCGAAGGACTCGGCGGATCGGCGAGCGTCGGCGGATATCTCGAGCGCGCGGCCCTCAGACGTCGGAGCGAACACCTCGACGGACGGCTTGATGAATTCCAACCCCTGGCGCGCCAGGCCCATTTCGCTCGCGACTTCAGGGGCGAGCGGCCCTGCCGCATGCGCGAGCGTCGAACACTTGAAGCCTGGGAGGATTTCTTCGGTTACGGCCGCGCCCCCCACAATCGCACGCCGCTCGAGCACCAAGGGCTTGGCGCCCGCGCGCGCCAGATAGAAAGCGGCCACCAGGCCGTTATGCCCACCTCCGACGATGACGACGCGTGGTTCAGTCATTTCGGGGAGAAGTTAGAAGTCAGAAGCCAGAAGTCAGAAGTCAGGAGGCCGAGGCTAGAATGGCCCTCGTGTATGCGCCAAGCAGCCGACTAACCTCTTCCAGGCTCTTTGTGAGCGGCGCTGATGACCCATAGCCGAGGTCCTCGGCTAAGATCAGGTAATACCTGCTTTCCTCAAGGGACCCTTCGGCAATGTTCATGAACCGGGCCTTGTCTGCCTTCCCTCTCTTGCCGAACCCCTCGGCTATGTTGGCCGGGATGGAAACGGCGGCTCGTCGCATCTGGCTCGCCAGGCCATACGTCTCCTGCTTGGGAAACGCTGCCGTGAAGCGATAAACTGACAGTACGAATTCATGAGCTTTGCCCCAAACAACCAAATCCCGAAAAGTCTTCGCGCTTGCGCGATCAGGCTGCATAATTGTTCTCCGTCCTTCTTCCTTCTTGCTTCCGGCTTCTTGCTTCCCTCTTTTCACCTCTTCCAATCTTTCAGAATCGCCTCCGCCGCAAGTTTTCCCGGCGCGCCCATGATCCCTCCGCCGGGGTGCGCCGACGAGCCCGAGAGGTAGAGGCCCTTCACAGGCGTGCGATATTGCGCCCACCCGGCCACGGGGCGAAGGAAGAAGAGCTGTTCGAGCGTCAACTCCCCCTGGAAAATATTTCCCTCCGTTAGGCCAAACTCGCGCTCGAGGTCAAGCGGGGTCACCACCTGCCGGCCGACGATGATGTTCTTGATATTGGGCGCGTATTCGGCCAGCGTCTCGATGACGCAGTCGCCGAAGGCCTCTCGCTTCTCATCCCACGTGCCTTCGCACAGGTGGTACGGGGCGTATTGAGCGAAGCAGGACATGACGTGCTTTCCCGGCGGAGCCACGGAGGGGTCGGTAAGCGATGGAATGACGATGTCCAAGTAGGGCCGGCGGGAATAATCGCCGTATTTCGCGTCGTCGTAGGCGCGCTCCATATATTCCATACTAGGCGAAATCGAGATGGCGCCCCGCAGGTGGCGGCCCCGGCCGGGTAGGCAAGTGAAGTCGGGCAGCGCGTCGAGCGCCAGGTTCACTTTGCCGGACGAGCCGCGGAACTTGTACTGCCGCACTTTCTCGACGAACTCCTCGGACAGACTTCCCGGCTCGAGCAGCTTGAGAAACGTGCGGTTCGCATCCACGCTCGAGGAGACCACGCGGGCGCGTATCTCCTCGCCGTTTTCGAGCGCCACCCCCGCAGCGCGGCCGTTGGTGACCAGGATGCGGGCGATGGCCGCGTTGGTGCGGATCTGGGCGCCGGCCTCGCGCGCCGCCCCGGCGATGGCGTTTGAGATCGCGCCCGTCCCGCCGCGCGAGAAGCCCCAGGAGCGGAAAGCGCCGTCAATTTCGCCCATGTAATGGTGAAGCAGCACGTAGGCTGTGCCGGGTGAGCGGATGCCGAGGAAAGTCCCGATAATCCCCGATGCCGACATGGTGGCCTTGAGCGCGTCCGTCTCGAACCACTGGTCGAGAAAATCGCCCGCGCTCATAGTCATCAACTGAAGGTGGTTGTAGCGGTCTCGATCCGGCAGTCGGCGGAAGCGGCGGCCGAGGAAGAGGAGCTTTTTCAAGTCGTCGAGCGAGAGGCGCGCCGGGTTGGGCGGGACCATCGCGAGGATCGGCTTCACGAACTTGCACAGCTCGTGCATCGCCTTGCCGAACTCTTCGTAGGCCTCGGCGTCGAGCGGCGAGTGGCGGGCGATTTCGCGCCGGGTCTTCGCGTGATCGTTTACGCGCCACAGGTAGTCGCCGTTCGGGAGCGGCGTAAACGTGCCGTCGAGCGGAAGGATTTCCATACCGTGCCGCGCGAGGTCCAGCTCGCGAATGATTTCCGGACGGAGCAGTGAGACCACGTACGAGCAGACCGAAAACTTGAAACCCGGGAAAACCTCTTCCGTCACCGTCGCGCCGCCCAGCACGTGCCGGCGCTCGAGCACCAGCACCTTCTTCCCCGCGCGAGCCAGATACGCGGCGTTCACCAATCCGTTATGCCCGCCGCCAATGACGATGGCGTCGTAATGAGGGCTCATGACACTTCTTTGCCGCGGGAACAGGCTCTTGCCGGCGATTTGGAAATGCAAAGAGATTCTACCGACAGCCCGCCCTCTTGTCAGTAATTTTGAAAGAGCAAACCCTGTTTTCGGATGTTCCGCCTTAATGCAGTCTTCTGATAACATGACCAATTTAGCGAGGAAAAATCTTGCGCCTGTTCGATATTATTTGGAACGAACGGTTCGCCGCAAAGATCGCTGAAAAGCATGGCATAATTACCGATGAGGTCGAAGAGATCTTGTTCTCTAAGCCTCATGTTCGTTTGGCGGAAAAAGGGCTGGTGAAGGGCGAGCATTTATATGCGGCTTACGGGAGAACCGGAGCGGGGAGGTACTTGATTGTGTTC
>QHZN01000124.1 GCA_003225365.1 Acidobacteriota bacterium | reverse complement strand
GGAGCACATTCAGACAGAAAAGCGCTTCTTCTCGGGCATCTTCCTCCGTAAAAGACTTTGACATCTCTTTCAAATAACCGCGCAATGTAACGGTACGCATCCGTTCGTGCTCGTTTGATGTCGTCCTGCAGCACCAAATCGCTCTGGATTATGTTTGAAATCGCACCCGCTAAACTCCTGTACTTTGGGAACAATTCCTTGCGCAGCTCGATAAATTCGCTGGATGTGATAGCACTTGTAAGCAACCGGAATACTGTCGTATCAATCTGCAACTTGAGTGTTCGCACCATCTTGGCTTTGTCCACTTGCAAGCTGTTAGACTTCGGCTCGATTGGGAGGCTTGGAGCACCACTGAACAGGTCAGACGGTGTGCCCATCATGTCCGGTTGTTCTACAGCCGATACACTCATTGCGTCGTTGCCCACCTATTGTTAAGAAGCCTATCGTCAGATGAAAGTTGCCGGTTCAGCCGGTTTAAGGCGTGAGGGGACACTGTTACTCTAAGTTCGATCTCTGCGCTATCTTGATGTCCCGCAGGAAGAGCAATCAAACCGTACACCCTCGCCGAATTGTAATCATTTGTCAAACGAAGTTTAGGCGAATCATCGATTCGATGTCAAGCTCCAAGCGATAGGTGTCTCAAATCGTGTACAGCACCTTGCACATTCTGTGCACTAATGCGGACACCAGTTTGATATACATGAGCTATGAGCCATCCTACGGGGACCAGCGGGCTCTTGCTGCAACTCTTGCAATCTTCTTTCTCTTAGCAGACAACTTCTTGGCTCGTGCTTTGCCGCCCTTTAGTCCCCCTTTCCGTCCGATCTGGGCTAGATACGCTGACACTGCCGACCGCTCCGGCTCTGGCGGCTCGATCACCTCTCCGGTTAGTAGCTTGGCAATTTCGTGGGCGCGCTGGTTCGCATCGCGCGGCAGTTTCTTAGGACGTATCATGGCCCTATTATGGCACGGCTCCGGGCCGAATCTATACGGAAGAAAAATCAAAATGAGTCACTACCCTTTCGGCAATCCGCTAGACTTGTCCAGCGCATTCTGGCATACTCAGGCAATGCGAACCAAATCCAACAGCTTTGCTGTACTTTTTTTAGTTTTTTCCCTCCTCGGCTCGGGTGCTTCCGTAGCCCAAACTCGTGGCCAAGCCAAACAAAAGGAACAGCTTGCCGTAGTTGGGGGACAGACCATCTACGACGATGATTTGCTGCCTTTCGTTCAGGCACAAGTATTCCAACTTCGCCTGCAAGAATACGACGTGAAAAGCAAGGCCCTCGACAAGCTGGTGAACCAAAAGCTGTTGGAAGCGGAGGCCAAGAGAAAGGGTATTCCGACCGAGAAAGTCCTCGAGCAGGATGTGGATGCCAAGGTCCCTGAGCCCACCGAAGCCGAGCTACAGGCTCTTTACATCGTGCAAAAGGAGCAGCTTGGAAGACCTTTCGACGAAATTAAGCCGCAACTCCAGCGGTTGCTGAAAAAGGCAAAAGTCGAGCAGGCACGCCAGGATTACTACAAAAGCCTCCGGGAGCAAGCCGGCGTGTCCATCCTTCTCGAAAAACCAAAAGTCGATGTCGCTTATGATCCCGCACGGGTCCGCGGGGATGCCAAGGCTCCGGTGGTTATCGTGGAGTTCTCCGATTTCCAATGTCCATATTGCCAATCAGTTGAGGCGACTCTGAAGAAATTGCTCGCCAAATACGACGGTCGTGTGAGCTTGGCATATCGCGACCTTCCGCTGCGAGACATTCATCCGCAGGCCGAGATGGCCGCGGAAGCTTCTCGTTGCGCCGTCGAGCAGGGGAAATTTTGGGAATACCACGACCTTCTGTTCCAAAATCAGAATAAGCTCAATCGTGATGGTTTGGTCGGCCTGGCTGGTGATCTAAAGCTGGATGAGAAGCAATTTGATTCCTGCCTATCCAGCGGCAAGTACAACGCGCAAATCGAGGAAGACCGGCAAGCGGGGCTGAGAGCCGGAGTGAATGGCACTCCGGGATTCTTCATTAATGGGAACATGGTCAGCGGCAACCAGCCTCAGGATTCGTTTGAGAAGGTTATCGCGGCCGAGCTTGCTGCCCACAAGGATAAGCGAACGGCTCATTGAGCGGCGCCTGTCAACTTCCTGGCGTCCTGATGTCGCAAATTCCCTGAATAATTCATCCCGCCGCAGCGGGCGGCAGACGGTAGCCCACGGCGCGTGCCGCGGGTTAGCCGGTCCTTCCCTCTCGCCATCCTACTCTGCTACCGGCCCCGCGGCCCAGAGCTTCAGACGCGTTGGAGAGCACTCCGGGCAACGCGGCCCTCGATTATTGATGCTTCGGCGGGCTGCCAGGAGGAAGTGCAGCGGATCGTCACGCGAACACGTTGCGGCTGATCCCGCACAGCGGGAGAAGATCGGCGCGCAGATTCGGGTGACGGTCCGAAGAGTCTGGATCTCGCTGGCCGAAGGCTACGCCTACGCTCGACTATTGACGCAGGTCTAAGCGCAACTGCGCGCTCTCGCCTTGTCCGTCGGCTGACGGGGCGGGGTGCGAATCACCGGGTCGGGGAGTGGCTGAGCGCGGCGCGGACGGCTTGTTCCATGAGGGCGCGAGGGGCGGCCTGCGCAGTCCAGATTTCGAACTGGCGCGCGCCCTGGGCGACGAGCATTTCCAGGCCCGATATGGCGATGAGCCCGCGACTGCGGGCCTCGGCGAGCAGGCGCGTTTGGAGGGGATAATAGACCATGTCGAAGACCACGCGCACGCGCAGGCGGGCCAAGTCAATCGGCACCGCGCCAACCTGCGGCGGCGATCCTACGGGCGTGGCGTTGATGACCGCGTCCACGTCCAAGCCATCGGCGCTGCCCCAGGGGACGACTTCGGCCGAAAGCGTGCGCGCCAGGCGCCGCGCTGAGGCTTCGCGCCGCGCCGCGAGAATTACCTGCGCTCCCTCCGCCCTAAGCGCGTAAGCCGCCGCGCGCGCCGCGCCGCCGGCGCCAAGAATCAGCAGGCGGCTGCCCGCCAGCCGCAGGCGTTTCGTCAGCACTTCGACCACGGCCGCCGCGTCCGTATTCCACCCCAACCATTTCCCGCGCTCGACGGCGACGGTGTTGCACGCGCCGATTTCGGAAGCCAGAGGGTCAAGCCAATCGAGGTCGCGAATGATCGGGCGCTTGAACGGCATAGTGACGCTGAAGCCCACAAAACCCATTTGGCGCGCAAAATCCAGGAAGTCGCCGAGCCGATTGGTCTCGCAGGGCAGGTAAGCGGCGTTGAGGTGCTTGGCCTGGAACGCCGCGTTCTGCATAGCGGGCGAAAGCGAATACGAGGCGTGCGATCCCACCACGCCGTAAAGCTCGGTCCGATAGTTCAAGCGGTCGGCCCGGTAAACTTGGCCAATCACTTCCACGGGCAGTTGGCCGGGCGCGACGGCAAAATGATCGCCGGGCGAAGCGTAGGTGAACAGGCTTCCGGAGCGCAGCCCAAGAATCCGCGAGGGCAGCCCCGACGGCCCCAGAGCCATCGCCACCAGCTTCTGGCTTCTTTTTTTGCGGCGGCTTTTCAACAGCCGAAAAACGCGCAGGTTATCGCAAAGGTTGCGGGCGTAGGCCGCTACTTTGACGACTTGCACAGGCAACCTTGCCAGGTGACGGTAAATGGGCGTGAGCGCGGGAGTCTTGCGGTAATTATGATAGGAGGCGATGATTTTTGCCGGCCGAAATTCCAGCAGCGTTTCCAGCCGCAACCTGTCAAGGGACTCGACTTCCAGGTCAACCCACTGGCATCCCGCCCGGACAGCGCTCAACAGGATTTCGACCTGCTCGCCCACCGTACCCCGGAAAAGTCCTCCGGCGGTCTTGCGGCGACAGGTGGCGATCATCTGCGGGAAACGTAGGCGCACGGCGAGCTGCCGCAGGCGGTGCTCCAGGTTCTCGGATTCTTTCAAATGGTCGAGACGGAACTCGTAGCCGATCAGAGAGCTGTTGACGCGCTCCGCCTGCGATTCCATGCCACCCAGCGTAGTGGCGGCCAGCGTCACGAAGTACTTCGGTGAACCCGACTTGCCCGACATGACAGCCTCACGAGCCTTCCACGAGCTTTTAACCCGCTGAATATAAAGCCGTTGATATTAAGAAGGCAAGAACTTGGATGCGCAATCGACGGCCCTGGGGCCCTCGGCGGCGGTCGAGCCTTTGCCATAAAGTCTGCAAGATGAAAAGGTTAAACGTGCTCTCAAGGGAGCCAGCAGGTCTTCTTTCCCCCCCGATTGCAAAGGCTCGGAGGGCGGCAAATCTGCTATAGTACGCCCCTGTTTCGATTGAAACTGGAGGGCGCTTATAAAGCCAGGGCGCCTCTCGCATCGCCTGACCGAAGCCCTTTGGAGGCTGATGAGACTTCCCGCCGCTTTGTTCCCTCTCGCGCTTATTGCCCTCTCACCATCCGCGCTCGGCCAAAGCGCGTTTGAGAAGCATTTCGAAGCGATCGCATGGGAGAAATACCAGGACGAGGCGGTACGGCTGCTTCAGGAATATTTGCGCATTGATACTTCGAACCCGCCGGGAAACGAGATGAAGGCGGCGGAGTTCTTCAAGCGCCTCTTCGACGAGGCGGGGATTCCGAACACCGTTTACCCCTATGCCCCCGTCCATGCGAACATTTTCGCGATCCTGAAAGGCGACGGCAGCGAGCGGCCGATGGTGCTCTTGAACCACATGGACGTCGTCCATGCCGACCCGAAAAGCTGGCGGGCGCCGCCGTTTGCGGGCGAAATCGTTAGCGGCGAACTTTACGGCCGCGGCGCGCTCGATATGAAAGACGAAGGGCTTCTCCAAGCGGTGATCATGCTCATAGCGTGGCGCGAGCACTTGCCGCTCAAGCGCGACCTGGTCTTCCTCGCCACCGCTGACGAGGAAGTGGACGATACCGGAAGCGCGTGGATGATTGCCAATCACCCCGAGCTTGTCCAGGACGCCCAGTACCTGATTACCGAAGGCGGCTCGAACCTGATCTATCCGGGCCCCAAGGTGATTTACGGCATTGGAGCGGCGGAAAAGGCGCCGTTCTGGATTCGGATGGTCGCTCACGGGCGCGGCGGGCACGGTTCTATTCCCATCGCCGATTCCGCTCCAAACCGCTTGGCACGCGCCATGTGCCGTGTGGTCAATTGGCAGACGCCCATTCACCTGCTGCCGCAGGTGGAAGAGTATTTCCACCAAATCGCCAAGCTCGAAAAGGAGCCGCGCGCGCGCCAGTTTCTAGAGATCCGCCGCTCGCTCGAGGACCCGGCACTGGTCAAGGAGATCACCGCTGACGAGCGCTATAACTATCTCCTGCGCGACACGGTTTCGCTG
The DNA here is from genome assembly GCA_003225365.1 of Acidobacteriota bacterium. GTDB lineage: Bacteria > Acidobacteriota > Terriglobia > UBA7540 > UBA7540 > Gp13-AA74. The sequence continues at coordinate 26,810 of QHZN01000124.1, read as the reverse complement.
ACCGTGCTCAAGGGCGGGCCGCAAACCAACGTCATTCCGGACACGGCCAGTTGCGACCTGGACATCCGGCTGCTTCCGGGCGAGGACCCACAGGCGTTTCTCGCGGAGCTCGGCTCGGTGGTCGCGGACGGCCACATTGACCTGGTGCCTATCAGCGTTTTTCGTCCGCCCAACTCCTCGCCGATTACCACGCCGCTTTATCGCATCATTGAGCAGGTCGTCCACGAGTACAGCCCCCAGGCGCTCGTTACGCCGGTCCTCAACGGCGGCTATAACGAGAGCCAAATGTACCGTCCGCTCGGAATTAACTCCTACGGCTTCGCGCCGATCGAGCTCACGCCCGAGGTCGAAGAGACCGAACACGCGCCGAACGAACGCATCCCCGTGGACCAGCTTCGCCGCGGGCTGAAGATGCTCTACGAAGTCGTGGGCCGTATGGAGAGCCAATGACAAGAGTAGTGGCGAGTCGTCAATGCTCGCGAGAGCCGGCCCTTTCGAGAGCCAGAAAATGGAATCATTGAGCATTCGGATCTTTGTCCCATTGCGCCGAGAAGACGTATCAGGGGTCATTCCATCAAATGATGATTTTGAATAGGCCGATGCGACGTGCTTGATTCTGCTTTGAAGAAACCAGTCAATAAAGAACCGCGAGGCCGGCGCGAATTTCCCGACCGGCCGATGGTGGGCGTGGGCGGAGTGGTCATCCATCGCGGGCGCGCGCTGCTCATCCGCCGCGGACGCGAGCCGCTCAAAGGCGAGTGGTCCATTCCCGGCGGCCTGATCGAGCTCGGCGAGGAATTGGCGGCGGGCGTGCGCCGGGAATTGAAAGAGGAAACCGGGCTCGCCGTCGAGCCGGTCCAGATCATCGCGACCTTCGACCGAATTTTTAAGGAAGGCCGGCGCGTCCGCTACCACTTCGTGATCGTGGACTACGTCTGCCGGCTTCGCGGGGGAAAGCTGCGCCCGGGCTCGGATGTGGTGGACGCTTGCTGGGTCCGGCCGAAAGACCTGCCGAAATATCACCTCACCGAAATGGCCACACGCGTGGTGCGCACAGCGTTCCAGGTTGCGAAGCATCGCAGAGTTTGAAGTTGCGGTGCCGCAACTGCTGGGCTTCGTGAAAGCGAAAGACCCCGGGCGTGGCGTTCGCCGCTGCGCCCGGGGCCCGGAATGCTGATTAGGATTGGCACGTCCCGCGCCTGCGGGAAGCCCCGACACGGTCGGGGCGGCCGTTCACCCTCCCTTCGCTAGAGAGAGGGATCCCTAGGACATCCCGACAAGTCGGGACTATGCCTCAGCACCCTCGCTAAGGTTACAGTCTATTGACATGGATCACCTCCTTTCTAGCGTTGGCGGGATGATAGGCCGCTCGCGCCCGGATAGTCAAGAAAAATCCCGTTCGGTTTCTGTTATTGCGCTACGCCGGGTTGTGACGGCTTGGAGTGGTAATGCCCCCGCGCCCAGCGCCAGCGCAGCGCCAAGAGGTCCAGGAACATGCGGATGGAGTCGCGCAGAAAATGGACTTTGGTGGCGGGGTTGTCGTTCCAGCGCACGGGAAGTTCCACGACTCTGCCGCCTAGGCGCTCGATCAGGAAGAGGACTTCCGGGTCGAAGCCGAAGCTGGTGACGCGCTGAAGCTCGAAGGCGCGGCGCGCGGCGCTCGAGCGGAAGAGCTTCAAACCACATTGCGTATCGTGGATTCTCAACCCCGTGATTGCGCGGACGATGAGGTTAAAGACCCGTCCGGCTTGCTCCCGGTACCACGGCTGCCTGACGCCGATCAGTCCCCGGTCAAGCGCACGGGAGCCAACCGCCGCATCCGCCCGATTCGTTTCCAGTGCGGCGAGCAGCTTGTCGGCCTCTTCAATCGGCGCGGACAAGTCGGCGTCGGTGAAAAGCACGAGATCGCCCCGCGCTTCAAGCACGCCCCGCCGTACCGTAAAGCCCTTGCCGCGGTTGTGCTGGTTGCGAAGAACCCGCATCTGCGCGTGGCTTGCGGCAAAATTGCGAAGCAGGTCTGGCGTGCTGTCGGTCGAGCCGTCGTCCACGACAATCAATTCGGTGGCGTAACTCTGTGTCAAAAGGTAGGCGCTGATTTTTTCAAGCGTGCAACCGAGGCGCTGCGCTTCGTTGTAAGCCGGGATGACGATGCTCAGTCGGAGGGATGGCATGTAGAGCAAAGGATAAAGGTTAAACCACAAAGGGTAAAGGCAGAAGGTAGCAGTAAGAGGGCAGAAGGCAGAAGGCAAAAGGCAGAAGGCAGTTCACCTTCCCGATGCTTTTCGCGTGTCACGTATCACTCATCACTAATCACTTGCCACTTGTCACTGTTCTTCGGGCCAGCCGTGTTTTCCGATCAGGGGGACGAAGCGGCAGGAATCGAGCAGTCGGGTGTGGGTCTCCCGGCCGTGCTTGAAAATCTGCTGAAGAAACTGGTTCTCGCGGCTGCCGACGGGGATGATCAGTCGCCCGCCGTCGGCAAGCTGATCGAGGAGCGGCGAGGGGACGTTCGGGCCGGCGGCGGTGACGAGAATCACCTGGTAAGGCGCGGCGGGCGGGTAGCCCTCGGTGCCGTCGCCCGTGATAACTTCGACCGTCGAGTAGCCGAGCCGCGCCAGCCGCTCGCGAGCTCTCTCGGCCAGCCGCGGGTTCCGCTCCATCGAATAGATTCGCCCTCCGAGCTCCGCAAGCATCGCCGCCTGATAGCCGCTGCCCGTCCCCACCTCGAGCACTTTGTCGCCGGGCGCGACTCTCGCCGCGGCGGTCATGGCCGCGACGATATAAGGCTGCGAGATGGTCTCGGCTTCGCCGATCGGCAGCGGGCGGTCGTCGTACGCCGCATGGGCCAGCGCCGGCGAAACAAACTCGTGTCGGGGGACCTTGAGCATGGCCGCGAGCACCCGCTCGTCGCGTAAGCCGCGCCGCCGGAGCTGCGTCTCGACCATCGCCCGCCGCTCGGACTCGTAGGGTACGGCTTCTCGAACGGTTTTCATGGGAACAGGGGACAAGACCAGTATACATGCCGGAGGCCATTTCCGCGAGGGCGGACGGGGTATAATCAAATTGCGCCGAGGCGCGCATCCGCATGACCGAAAAATATTCACGACAAATTCTCTTCGCGCCCATCGGGGAGGCGGGACAGAAGAGGCTTGCCCGATCGCGCGTCGTCATTATCGGCGCGGGGGCGCTCGGGACGTTCCAGGCCAGTCAGCTCGCGCGCGCGGGCGTCGGGGCGCTTCGCATCGTGGACCGCGATTTCGTGGAGGAATCGAACCTCCAGCGCCAGATGCTTTTCGACGAGTCCGACGCCGCCCAGAATCTTCCCAAGGCCGTCGCCGCGGAGCGCAAGCTTCGCGCCATTAACTCCGATATTCGCAGCGAAGGTGTCGTGGCCGACTTCGAGCCACGAAACGCCGAAGAGCTCGTTCGTGGATTCGACGTCATTCTCGACGGCACGGACAATTTCGAAGCCCGCTACCTTTTGAACGACGCGGCGGTGAAGCTCGGCATTCCCTGGGTTTACGGAGCGGCGGTCGGAAGCTACGCGGCCACAATGACGGTTCGGCCCGGCGAGACGGCGTGCCTGGCCTGTGTCTTCCCCGTGCCCCCCGTTGGCTTGGGGGACACTTGCGACACCGTGGGTGTGATTGCCCCGGCCGTCGCCTGGGCGGCCGCGGAGCAGGTGACGGAAACCTTGAAGCTTCTCCTCGGGCGCGTCGAAGTGCTCCACGGCGAATTCCTTTCAGCGGACATTTGGGGGAACAAGTTTCAACGCGTGCGGCCGCGCCGCGACCCCGCTTGCCGAGTTTGCGGGGCAAGAGAGTTCAGATACCTGGACGGCGAAAGCTCGTTCTCGGGGTCGCTTTGCGGCCGGAACGCCGTTCAACTCCGCCAGGCCGATTCCCGCGCCCTCGATTTGCGGGAGCTTGGAATGCGCCTTGAGCGATTCGGTCCGGTGCGCGGGAATGAATTCCTGCTGAGGTTCGAGCTCGCGCCCTACGAGCTGACCGTCTTCTCCGATGGTCGCGCTATCATCAAGGGCACGGACGACCCGGCCGTGGCCCGAGGCCTCTACGCAAAGTACGTCGGGTCTTAAGACGTCTCCATTTTTCAGCCGTTTGCCGGCAGCGGCGCCCTAGTGATCGAGAGTGGAACGAATCAACACGCGCCGGAATTAAAATCGAGAAACTGAGATTCTTGGCTCCTCTGCCGTCGAGCCCAGAATGGGGCCACCCGAAATCTTTCACGCATTCCGATGGAATCCAACAGGAGGCCTCTCATGGTCTCAAAGCGGCTTGCCGCGATTCCCCTAGCCATACTTGTGGTGTGCTTCGCCCGCGGACAGGGGGGCACCCAGTCTTCCCTCCAGTCGAACCTGCACGCGAAGCTCGAAGCCGGCCTTCTTCGCGAGGCTGAAGGGCTCGACGGGGTCATGGGGTATTTTATTCAGGACCTGGCAACCGGCGAGACGTTCGAGCACAACGCCGAGCTGGTTTTCCCCACGGCGAGTACCATCAAGCTGACGGTGCTCCTGGAGCTCATGCGCCAGGACCAGGAAGGGAAGCTCTCGCTCGACGAAAAACACACTGTCCGCCGCAACGAGACGGCGGCGGGCGACCCGATTCTCTACATGCTGGGCGATGGCACGGTGACGATGACGCTCGCAGACCTCGCGACGTTCATGGTCGTGCTCAGCGACAATTCCGCGACCAACATACTGATCGAGCGCGTGGGCATGGCGAACGTCAACTCGCGCGCGGGGTCGCTCGGCCTCAACCAGACGCACTTGCGCCGCAAGATGATGGACCTCGAAGCGGCACGGCAGGGGAATGAAAACGTTTCGACGCCGCGAGAGCTTTCAGGGCTGCTCGCAAAGTTGAGGGCCGGCAAAGCGCTTGACCCGGCACATACGAAAAAGTATCTGGCTCTTCTGGCGCTGCCGAAAGACAGCTTGTTCAACAAGGCTCTGCCCTCCGGCACCGTGATCGAGGACAAGCCCGGAGCGCTTGAAGGCGTCCGATGCGACGCGGGGATTATCGAGATCCCCGGACGCCCTTTTGTGATCACCGTGATGACGACCTATTTGGGGGACGAAAACCAGGGCGAGCGCGCGATCGAGTCGGTGGCGCGGAAGGCTTACGAACACTTCACTCGGCTCAGCCGGGCGAGCTCGTACGGCCGCGTAATTTCGGAGAAATGAAGCGCCGCGGGCGCCGACACTCCCAGCGCCGCAATCCGTCCCACGAGCCAGCCCGCCGTTACTGGATTGCCAGCTCGCGCGTCAACTGGTAGTTGAGCTCGGTGCCCGTCGGAAGGGTCAGATCGGGACCGCGCTTGCGCAGCGTATCCGCCAGGGCCACCCCGCCGCCGATTGCCCCTCCGATGACGGCCCCGTGGAACCCGCCGAACAGCGTCCCCAGGAACCCGCCGCCGCCCATCCCGATGCCGACTTCCTGTAAATCCTTCAGGCGCGAGGTGGGGCCGTAAATCGCGCCCTCCGTCCCGTTCAACTTCGCGCCCTCCGCGCCATAAGTCGTCATCAATGTGGCGGCAAGGGGAAAGCTCCGACCGTCCGGAAAAGTAATCTTATCCGCCGCCAACTGCATCGCGCCCGCGCCCTTGATACGCCCGGGGCGCAGCATCCAAGCGATCCGTCCCTGAACGGTAGAGCCGAAGGGAATGACTTCGTGGCCGTTCACGACCACCGGTTCGGTGACGGTGGCGGTGTAAGCGTCGCCCTGGAAATTGAGTTTGGTGCTGATCGCCTGGGTGAGGCGACAATGGAGAGCTGAACCGGCGGGCAAGTTAAGCTGCTCGGCCCCGGCGGGGAACGCCGCCAACGCCGCGAGAAGTGTGAACAACAAAACGCGCTTGACCATGATGGAAACACCTCCAGTGGGTTTCTACATGGCCGGACACTGGCGCTTTGTCCAGCTGGGTTAATAAAAAGCCGAGGGCTCGCGCAAGGCGAGCCTTCGACTCTGGAAGCCGGAAACTTTCGCGAACGCCGCTTAGCGGACGCCCTCCCCGCGCGAAGCGACTTCGCTCGTTGCACCCTTTGGGGTGCTGATGTACCCCTTCGCCTGACCCGATTGTACATTATTGACGGTCAACTCAAAAGGCCTTTTTGAGCCGGCAGTGTAAAAGAAAATCGGCTCGTTGACCGTGCGGTTTTTCTTCAGGATATTCATGTCGTCGGCGTTCAGGATCAGGTTGTACTGGTGGTGTTTGACGTTCGTGCCTTTGAGCGTCAGGCCAATCCCGGCAACCTTCTGGATCTTGTTGCGAGTGAGCGAGAACTCGAAGTAGTCGCGTTCCCCGAGTTTCCGCAGCTCTTCGATTTGATCGTGGTTGCGGGCAATGAGCGTGCCGAATTCGCTGCGGGCCATGCCGAGGTCGCTGCGCGTGGCGTCGAGCGTCTTCTTGGTGCTATCGAGGTCCGAGCGCGTCGAGGAGACGTCCTGGGTGAGCGCGCCCACTTCCTTCTCATCGGCCTTGGCGGAGATCTCCTGTTTCAGCTCGTCGGCCTGCTTGTTTGCAAGGTCTTCAAGCTGGGCGAGCTTGGCCTTTTCGCGCCGCAAGACGACCTGAGTGGTGCCGGTCCGCTTGCCCACGACCTCCACGTCCTTCTTCATCGCCTCGATGGCTTGGGCGTTCGAGGTCTCCATCGCGGTCAAGCGGTCATTGACTTGAGTGGTGAGTTCACCGCGTAATTGCGTTTCCTCTGCTTTCATGGATTCCTGCATCGAACCCACCTTGTTCAAAGTATGGATTTCACTGATGGCGAGCAGGGCCATCACGACGAAAGCGATGATTATGCCCACGTCGCGACGCGTCCCCCCTGAGTCCGATCTCTGGCTGTCTTTCTCCGATATCTGATCAATGGCCATTGCCTTTCCTCCTGGTTGATTCCTTCCCGATGTCCGTCACCCCGGAGGGAGCATTGTTTGGCGGCTCGGTTCGCCGTCCCCTCTGAGAGTCGGACTCAGCCCGTGTATAGCGCACGCCGGGTACCAGACGGCTATGGCCTTAACTTATTGAAACGATGTCGCTTATACGCTAAGAGGGCCTGACCAGAGATCGAGTTCCGAGGAATTCTTACTTTGGCACGGTAAGAATGGCTTGGCTTGCCGCTCGAAGGAGACGGCCTCGCGAAGCTGCTCAAGGGGTTTCCGCCCCGGAGGGTCAGGCAATGGGCTCAGGCTGCTGGGCCTTTCGAGGGGAGCAAAATGGGGCGACCGTATGCTCAAGAGGTAGAGGGACCTCCGAATCCCTTGAGGGCGGCTTCCTCGCTTTGGAATATTTTGAAGACGCGGTCGAGGTTTGAAACTTCCATCAGGCGAAGGATCTTAGAGGGGACGGCGCTTATTCGCAGCTCCCCCCCTGCGGCGCGAACCGCGCTGGCGCCGGCCATAAAGCCGCCCACACCGGAACTGTCAATGTAAACGAGGCCCTTGAGGTCAAGGAGGATGTGCCGGCGCCCCTCCGCAAGAGTTTCGCGCACCAGACGCCCGAGATCGTCCACGGGCCGGCCTATGGTGAGCCGCCCGCCCAGGTCGAGGATGGTTACCTCGCCCACATCGCGCCGCTTGAGCGTGGATTTAGCGGATGATTCGGCCAGATAGGTGTGTGCCGGGGCGGGAACTGCCTGTCGGGGGGCAGGCGATTTCTTATGCTGCGCAACCCAGCCTTCTTTGTTGATCTGGACGGCGCGGCCGAGGGCGAGCGATTCGGGCGGGACATCGTCGGTGATAGTCGAGCCGGCGCCGACGTAGGCGCCGCGGCCGACGCGCACCGGCGCCACCAGCATCGTCCCGCTGCCGATGAACGTGCCCTCTTCGATGGTCGTCGGATTCTTCTTCTCGCCGTCGTAGTTGCAGGTGACGGTGCCCGCGCCGATGTTGACGTTTGCGCCGAGGGTCGCGTCGCCGAGATAAGTCAGGTGCGAGGCCTTGGAGCCGCGCCCCACGCGCGACTTCTTGACTTCGACGAAATTGCCGATGCGGGCGTTTTGCTCGATCACCGCGCCGTCGCGTAAATGCGCGAACGGGCCGACGAAGACATCGGAAGCGACTTCGGACCCCGAAATGACCGAGCAAGGCCGCACCGTGACGCGGTCGCCGAGGATCGAGTCGGTGATGGTCGAGTAAGGCCGGAGCACGCAGGCCCGGCCCACGCGCGTCTGGCCGAGCACCACTGGGTAGGCCACCACTTTCTCATGCTCGCGGGTGAGGATTCCTACCAAATCCGTCAGCAGGAATTCCTTCTGCGCGTTGTCGTCGGAGAGGGCGTCGAGGTGGGCCAGGAGTTTTTTGCGCTCAAAGCAAAGAATGCCGGAGTTGATTTCGCGGATGTGGCGCTCGGCCGCGGTCGCCACTTTCTCTTCCACGATTCCCACCACCCGGCCCCCCTTGCGCACGATTCGGCCGTAGCCGGTGGCGTCTTCGACCTCGGTCGTGAGCACGGTGGCGGCGGCGCGAGCGCGGGCGTGGGCGGCGGCCAGGCCTTCGAGCGTCTCCGGGGCGAGTAGCGGCGCGTCCCCCACCAGAATCAACACGGTCGGGCTGGCCGAGCGCGCGAGCTCGTCCCGGGCCGCGATCACCGCGTGTCCCGTGCCGCGTTGCTCCTTCTGCTCGATAAGGACCAGCCCGGGGCGCTCGAAGGCCTTGCGGACTTCCGCCGCTTCGTGCCCGATCACCATCCAGGTCTCGGTCGGGTGGAGCGACATCGCGGTCCTGAGCACGTATTCGCCGAGGGGCCGCCCCGCCAGGCGGTGCAGCATCTTCGAGTGCTCGCTCTTGAATCGCGTCGCCTTGCCCGCGGCGAGAATCAGCACGGAAAGTTTTCCTTCAGCCATTGAATTCCCCGTTTGCTACGGTTGGCATCGCCTGCTCCATGTCCACGTGAGGGATCGCTACGGCGCCTCCCAGTCGAGGGCGTAGACTTCCTGCGTGCCTGTGTCTCGGAGCAGGAGAGTAGAATCGTCCGGGGCCAGACCCAACCAGGAGCCCCAATAGCCCGTTTGCCGAAAGTTTTTCAAGTCCGCTACTCGCTCGAGCTTCCGGTCGCGAATCCGCACCCGCATGATGGAGGGATCGTCGGGCCAACCGAGAAAGTAAACGTATTGCCCGTCTTTCGACCAATTCGGCCAACCCGCATTTTTCCTGGCCAATTCGGTCCACTCCTCGGTCGCGAAGTCAAAAAGCACAAGGCCCTCTTCGTTATCAGGCATGGCGACGAGGTAGCGTCCATCGGGCGACCAGCGCGGAGAAAAGAGGCCTTTGGAGCCTGGCACGTCGGAAATCTTTTTTGTCGCCAGGTCGAGGATGCGAACCACCGACTGCGTGTCGCTGTTGTCAGGGCCGAATACGATCTTTTTTCCATCCGGTGACCAGTTGGGGTCCCATTTGGAGAGATTGCCTTCCGGGAGCAGTTCTGGCGGACTTCCGCCGTCGGGCGAGACCAGATACGCCTCTGCGGGCTGGTCGATCCGCTGAAATTCCGGAAAGAAACGGGAGGAACTCGCCGGACTTTTCGTCGTAGCGCACCAACTCTCCTCGGGCCAGGTATCCGACTACAAAAAGTTTTTTCCCGTCCTTGCTGGGCAAAGGCGACGAGAAGCGCATCGGCCCGGAGGTTAATTGCACCGGCTGCGCGCTCGGTTTTCGCAGCAGTTTTCCCTCGGCCAGCGCCCAGATGTTTCCTTTCGACTGGAAGACGAAGTAATCGCCATCCGAGGTCCATTTGCCGCAACATTCATCGGGGGGAGTGTGCCAACCGGGAAGCAACCGGTGAGGGTTCGTGCCGTCGGGTGACACTTCCCAAAGAGAACTGCCCGTGCTCGTCAGCCCACTCCCACCTTGCACGCTGAAGCGAACTACCTTCCCGTCCGGCGACCAGGCTGGCGAAAGGACGACATTGGGAGCAGAAAGCAGCTTGCGGGATTCCGTCCCGTCAGCTTTGGCCAGGAATAAATCGTGGGCGTTGGCGTAAACGAGCGTCTGGCCATCGGGCGACCAAGCCGCGTCGCGACCTGCAACACTCGCGAGCCGTCGCGGCGGGCCACCAAGAACGGGGAGACTCCACAGCGGTCCTTCTAGTTGCGGATCCGGGACACCTGCGACGAGGAGGTTAGCCCCATCGGGCGACACGGCGAGGAGGGACATACTAGGGGAAGGCGCAGGAATATGTGCGACTTCGCCGCCAGTGCTGGATACCTGATGTATGATCGCACCGCTGGATGGGTTTTCGTTGAGGAAAAGCCGCGCCCCGTCGGTCCCCACGAGTATCTTCGGCCGGCTGTCGTGCGTGATTTGCACGTAGCCGGAAACTTTGGGCGGCGGCAAGGGCCGAGTCAGAAGGTAACCTAACATTGCCCTCACGATAACAAGGCCGCCCGCCAAGGCCAGCCAGAGACTGCGGCGGCTGGTGCGGCGCGGCGTAGGGGCGATTCGTGAATCGCCCCTACCTTTTGTGACCTCGGTTGTCGCGGCCGTCCCGCAAAGCGGGACGGGCAACGGCGCCGAACTGGCTCCTGCCGCTACAGAGCGGCCCGAGGTTGTGTCGCGCTTCAGGCGTTTCAGGTCGGCGCGCAGTTCGGCGGCGGTCTGGCAGCGCAAGTCTCGGTCTTTTTCGAGCGCCTTCGAGATGATCTCATCGAGCTTCGCCGGGCATCGCGGATTGAGCGAGAGCGGCGAAGCCGGGGACTCGTGGAGAATTGCGCCGAAGATGGCCGCCGACGAGTTGCCCTGGAACGGCAAGACGCCTGTTGCCATCTCATAGAGCACCACGCCGAAACTGAACAGGTCGGTGCGCGCGTCAAGTTTTTCTCCGCGCGCCTGCTCCGGGGACATGTAGGCGACGGTGCCCATCGTCGTGCCGGGCGAAGTTAGGTACTCCGGCACGATCGTCGCCGTGGGTCTATCGAGTAGGGGCGATTCATAAATCGCCCCTACCCCGCCCAAGGGTAGGGGCGCAAGGGCTTGCGCCCCTACGGCCGTCAACTTCGCCAAACCGAAATCCAAAATCTTCAGTTGACCGCGCGTGGTGATAAAAATGTTCGCAGGCTTGATGTCGCGATGGACGATGCCCTTAGTGTGCGCGGCGTCGAGCGCTTCGGCGATTTGAATGGCCAGGTCGAGGAGGGTGTCGAGCTGTAGCGCCGGTCTATGACCGGCGTGTCGGGCGTCATAGACGCCCGCTACAGCCAACCGCTCCCTGAGCGTTTGCCCTTCGAGCAACTCCATGGCGATAAATGACCGGCCTTCGAACTCGTCAATGTCGTGGATCGTACAGATGTTCGGATGATTCAGCGCCGAAGCAGCCTGGGCCTCTCGTCGAAAGCGTTCAAGCGCCTGGGGATCGCGCGCCATCGCCTCCGGCAAGAACTTGAGGGCGACAAATCGGTGGAGTCGGGTGTCTTCTGCCTTGTAAACTTCCCCCATCCCACCCGCGCCGAGCTTCTCAAGAATGTGGTAATGGGAGATCGTCTGTCCAATCATTAGAGCCCCGCTGCTCGCGCTGGAGTGCCTCTCGCGATTCTTCGGAGTGTAGATGGAACCAGATTACGAATCAAGCATGGTCGAGAGCATGCTGCGCAACGCTCCATTATTAATACGGGGCTTCCGTCGCTAAGCGGCTGCAATTCGAGCTTGGTAGAATGTCCGCCGAGCGGTGGCGGGTCGAGCCGCCGGCAAAGCCGATCTAAAGGGGAGCGTATGGAAAAAGCAAATTACGATCCGGGCCTTACTCAGAAATATGGAGACAAGTTGAGCCGTGTCATCCGCAAAGACGGACAGTTCAACGTCCGGCGCCGCGGCACCACCTGGCGGGACATTCATCCCTACCTGTTTTTGATTAACCAACCCTGGCCGGTATTTCTGACGGTGGTGTTTGCGGGCTTCGTAGCCGCGAACCTTATGTTCGCCCTCGGGTATTGCGCGTTGGGGGTGGAGTCCTTGCACGGCGCCCAGGCCCCGACGGCCTGGGGGCGCTTTATGAACGCCTTCTTTTTCAGCTCGCAGACCATCACCACGGTCGGGTACGGGTCAATCGTCCCCGCAACCGCCGGGGCAAATCTCCTGGCCTCGTTTGAGGCGATGGTGGGGCTGTTGGGGTTCGCCGTGGCGACGGGGTTTCTGGTGGGGCGGGTAACGCGCCCTTCGGCCCGCATTGGATTCTCGGATTCGATGATCGTCGCCCCCTACGGCGGCGGCAGCAGCCTCCAGTTCCGTATCGTCAACCGAAACGTCAGCAACTTGATGGAAGTAGAGGCCCGGATGCTGCTGATGACCGTGGAAAAGGACGGAGAGCGCCTCGAGCGGCGGTACGCGGGGCTCGACCTCGAGCGCGACCGCGTCCTATTCATGCCGCTCACCTGGACCATTGTCCACCCCATTGACGCCGACAGCCCGCTCTTCGGGAAAACCTCGGCAGAACTCGCGCGCTCGCAGGCGGAGGTGCTGATCCTGGTCAAGGGCGTGGACGACACCTTCAGCCAGACTGTCCACGCGCGCTACTCGTATCGTTATGACGAGATCGCCTGGAGCGCACGCTTTGCGCCTGCCTTCGAGGTGGACGCCGACGGCGACTTGAGGCTTGACCTCGACAAAGTCAGCGAACTGGCCGGGGGATGACTGGACTGAGCCCGCGGGCGTGATTTGAGGCGTCCCATTACGGCCCCCAAATCCTTGCCGCACGGCGGATCGGATCCGGCATTCAGATCCAGCCGAGTTTGACGAAAATGAACGCCAGACAAAAGATAGCCGCCGCGGCGCCGCCGAAAACGCGCGCCATCGCTCCTCTTCGCAGCGCCGATTCAATTCCCGTTTGGCTTTTAGAAGTAATCAAGAAGGTCGGCTCGCTTTCGCCTTTCACGATCAGGTTGCGGTCGTGGACATTCTTCGCGTCGGGGTTTTCGACGCAGGTCCCGGTGATGTCGTAGGATTCGCCCGCGCGGATGCAATACTCGGTAAACCGGTAGGCGCGGGGCAACCCTGCGCGTGCATTGAATGCCGCACCATATCCGGGATCACCTTGTATGGCCAGACCCTTGATGGTGCCGGCCAGCGAGTGCCCGTGCGCGCCGAGTCTGTCCGCGTAAGCGTTCAGATGGTTGTCGCTCACCTCGTACATTGCCAGTGAGAGGCGTGGGTCAAGTCCCTCGCCGCACAAACCGACCGGCGGGGCTTGGGTGCGCTGGGTCTCCGTGACGCTGGTCGGAACCAATTTCACTTCGGCGCCCTGCAGGTCCACCGCGGTTTTTCCGGACGCGTCTTCGAGATTAAATCTGACGCCCTTAGAGTCGGTTCGATAATCAGTCCAGCTTCCGCCGCCTCGCGCGCCCGTGATCCACTTCTCGACGACGATTTGGTAGTAGAGGCAGGGCGTGTCGGAGATCGGACTGGTTACGGTCTCCTCGCCTCCGGCCTTTCCGTGTACGTGAACCAAGCCCATCGAAATGCTTCGAATCGGGATTTCCGGCGTGTCTTTAATCACTCGATATTCGCGGAAGACCTTGAACCCTTTGAAGAACCAATAGAGCCCTGTGCCGAATCCGAAGATCGCGGCGCCCAGGGCTTTCAGCTCGGGGCCCGTCATTTTAGGAGGCCATGCCATGGCTAATGCTACACAATGGCCGTCGCCTTGTCGAATAGGCGAGGGTATCGCCTTGTTGAAGGTGGCGTATCCGAAGGTTTCCGAAGAATTCCATCGCAGGCGGGGCGTATGGCGTCGCCGGAGCCACCGCACTTCGAATTCCCGGGCAAGAGCGCCGTGGCAGCGGCGATCACCTACACCTACACTTGCGATCAGTAGGGCGACGAGTTCGCGGCGGTCGGTTCCGATTGTGTGAGCTTCCGGAAGCGGGGGTCATCGGCGAGCGACTGGAAGTCTTCGTCCATCCGAGCCTGGAATCGGTTGCCGGGCCGGAGCTCGATGGCAGCTTTCAAGAGCTCCAGTGCCGCCTCAGGACTCCCCTGCAGGGCGAATGCGGCGGCGAGGGCGTAGCGAATCTCCTCCCGGTCGGGCGCGGAGCGGTCGGCCCGGCGAAGGTATTCGATGGCCTGGTCAAGCTTCCGCGCGTTGAGCGCGGCTACTCCCAGGTTGTAATTGTCGGTGGCGTTCCTCGGCGCGGCCGACGATTCGGTCATCTTTTGTTCGCACAGGCGCAAGTGGACCCGAGCGCGCTCGGCGACTTCTACCGGCGCCTCCGCCGCGATTTTTTCGAAGACTTCTCGGGCCTTGGCGTACTGCTCCTTCAGGAAGTAGCGAGTGGCGGCTTCGAAGTTTTTTACGGCTGCTGAGTAGCGAGGGTCGCTACGGAGCTTGGCGGCTACACTTGCGGCGGAATGGGCGGGGGCAGTGTTCCGGCGAGCAGGGTGGCCGTTCCCGCGGGCGCGGAGGCGTCTGCGGCCGGTTCCAGAGCGTCTCAACCGTTTTCGGCCGCTTACCGCCCTCGGCCTCCGGTTCCGATTTCGTCTCGAGGAACGCTCCATACTTCACCTTTTAACCAGCTTGTTTTGAAGCTATTGCAAAAATGCGCCCGAACAAGCCAGCGACTCTTCACGACCCTGCAATCGCTTTTATATCAAATAATTGGGCGCCATGTCAAATCTCAGCTCCTCGTGGTAAGAGACCCAAATAGACCACAATCCACAGATTCTAAAGATGTTATCAATATCAGAAGACTGATTACCGCGACCTAAAGCCACTTCAGGTTGGAAAATCGATGAAGAAACCCCCGCCAGGCAATCTGACATGGGTTGGTCAATTGCATACGGCCGAGGAATCGTCGCCGTGAGTCGTTCAGTTGAAAAAAAACCGGTAGCTCTTTTTTCGGCGACACAAGGACAGGAACGCTAAATTATTCTGGCCTCTTGGCGAGGTGGCGGTTTGAGAGGTAAGTCAGCGAGCCTTCCGGAAGAAGCAAATATTGAAACCGACGATCGCGCGAGCATGATATGATAAAAAGATGCAGCGAATGGGCGTGACAGAGGCACCTTCCGCCTTTTTGAGCGCGCAGCACTCTTGGTGTTGCTGTTGTTGACCCCAGCTTTTTCGGTATTTCCGAGCAAGATCAATCGAAAAGGAGGATTAATCAAAAATGGGTGAGTACAAGCATCCGGAAACATTAGTCACGACGGATTGGGTAAGTGAACACACGTCGGACCCGAAAGTTCGTCTGGTGGAAGTGGACGTGGATACGAGTGCCTACGAAAAGGGACACATCGAAAGCGCTGTGGGCTGGAACTGGCAGAGCCAGCTCCAGGACAACGTTCGGCGCGACTTGCTGGGCCAGAAGCAATTCGAGGAACTGGCGAGCAATTCGGGCATTTCGAACGACACCACCGTAGTCCTCTACGGAGACAATAACAACTGGTTCGCAGCCTACGCCTTATGGCAGTTCAAGTACTTCGGGCATCAGGACGCGCGGCTGATGAACGGCGGGCGGAAGAAGTGGGAGCTCGAGAAGCACCCGTTCACAACCGTTGTCCCGAGGTTCCCGCGGGCTTCTTATCAGGCGCATCCGCCCGACGAGAGCGTCCGCGCGCGTCGGGAGCAGATCTTCGAAACACTCTCGAAGAAAAAACGGCATCTGGTGGACGTGCGCTCGGTGGACGAGTTTACCGGCAAAGTGATTGCCCCGCCGGGCATGAGCGAGACGGCGCAGCGAGGCGGGCATATCCCGGGCGCGGCCAATATTCCCTGGTCGAAGGCCGCGAACGAGGACGGCACGTTCAAGTCCTACGACGAGCTGGTGCGCCTCTACGAGGGCCAGGGCGTGCGGCCTGACCTCGAGACCATCGCCTACTGCCGCATCGGCGAGCGCAGTTCCCACACCTGGTTCGTCCTGAAGTATTTGTTGGGCTACGAAAAAGTTCGAAACTACGACGGTAGTTGGACCGAGTGGGGAAACCTGGTGGACGCCCCAATCGAGAAGGGCGAATCGAAAGGCGCCCACGCGTAGGCGCTCGTAGCCCCGGCGTCCCACAGGCAATCTTGATTTTTTAGGGCCAGGAGGGGCGGTTCGGCCTGCAGCCCAGGATCCCCTGCGGGCCTCAGAGCTCTTCGGGCGCCGTCGCCTACGGGCGACGGGTTATGAACCGCCGTTGCCAGGCTAAGAAGCGGCGCTTGACATCTTGATGTCATTCGGTTAGCATCAAGATGTGCGAACCACTTTGACCGTAGATGACGACGTTGCGGCCAAGCTGCGCGCTGAGGTGAGGCGCACGGGCCAATCGCTGAAATACGTAGTGAACCATTTCCTGCGCCTGGGCTTTAGCTCTCGGCGGCCGCTGCGTCCTCCGTCGCGCTTCGTTGTAAAGTCGCGACGGCTCGGTCTGCGGCCGGGGCTAAACTACAATATCGGGGAGTTATTGGAGCAGGTGGAAGGGGCCCTCCATCGTTGATTCTGGTTGACGCGAACCTGCTCCTGCACGCTTACGACTCTTCGTCTCCGCAGCATGACTCCGCCCGCCGCTGGCTGGAGGCGACGTTCTCGCGAACGGAGCCGGTGGGCTTGGCTTGGACGGCGGTTCTGGCCTTCGTCCGCATTGGCACGAATCCACGGGCGTTCGAACGTCCGCTTACAATCGCCGAAGCGGTCGCCATCGTCTCGGAATGGCTGGAGCACGCGCCCGTCGTCATTCTCAGTCCGGGTGAGAATCACTGGCCAATCTTTCGCGACCTGCTCATTGAAGGGCAGTGCCACGGCCCCTTGGTGATGGACGCGGAACTCGCGGCCTTGGCCATCGAACACGGAGCGATGCTGGCGTCGAGCGATAAGGATTTCGCGCGTTTCCCCCGCTTGCATGTTTTCAATCCACTGAATCCCTCTTGAAAGGAAAACGGCGAGCTTTTCCGCGCTTACCGGGCCGTTGACGAGGGCGGAATTGCGGAGCGCGTGATGCAGGTGTTTGGCGGAGAAAATGTACTCGCCGTTCCGAATCAGGATGAGAGCTAGACCACGCAGGCGCTGACCATTGCCACGCAGGACCATCGCCACTTCGTCGCTTGCACAGGGGGGAGCCAATCCGACGAGCTGATGGTCTGAGGGCAAACCCCGCCTTCCGACGCACAGAACTGGCACGTGAGCGCGCACAGCTATACCGTCTTCTGCTACGACCCCAACGGGCGCGAGGGCACGGTGAGGAACCCGTGGGGTGAACACCCCGCCCCGGACGGCATCCAGCGGCTGCCATTACGGAGTTTCATGCCCGCATATCGCGGCATTGCCACGCTTGGCCCTTGAACGGTCTTGGTCGCCACGCAACGTCTGAGGCAAGCCCTACCCCGACGCTTACCGAACGGATTGGGTCTTCAATTGGACACGAACAGTCTTCTTGTCAACTTGCGCCATGTCCACTTTGTCTTCGCGGGCGAGCCATCCGAGGGCCAAATTCACTGATTCGCTCGACCCGTTGATTTTTTTCTGCAGTTGCGTCACGGTTTGAGGCCCGTCGTTCGAAAGGGCCTCCCAGATTTTGCCTGCGGTTTCTCCAACTGTGTTCTTGATATCCATAGAACTTGGAATTCCTCCTTCGTGAATATACAAACCCTTAGATGGGCCGGCACTGAATTGGACGGTTACATTGTACCACGGGCTAGTGCCCCTGTCGCGGCGCTGCCCACCAGGGGCAGCACTCGAAAAAGGGCAGCGTGAGGTCTCAAGAGCCCCCTTGACTCCGTCTCCGGATTTCGTTACGCTGATTTTTTGAGTCATCCACAAGCGGAGGGGGCTTATGGACTTCCAAGTCGGGGAGAAGGTCGTTTATCCGAATCAGGGAGTGGGGATTGTCGAGCAGATTTCCACGCGAAATTTGACCGGCCAGCCGGAGGTCTTCTACTTGCTGCGGCTGAATTCGAGCAGCCTGCGCGTCATGGTGCCCACCAGTAACGTGCAGAACGTCGGCCTGCGGCGCGTGGCAAAGAACCGCGAAGTTCAGGCTGTCCTCGAGTATCTGGAGAAGGGCCGCTGCAAGCTGCCATCGGACTGGAAGAACCGCTTCAAAGAAAACTCCGAGAAGATGCGCAACGGCTCGCTCCAGCAGGTGGCGGAAGTTTTCAAGAGCCTCCTGTTGCTCAATCAGGCCAAACCGCTTTCGTTCCGCGAGAAGAAAATGCTCGACCGTTCCTGGGCGCTGCTCGCGGACGAGACGGCTGTGGCGCGCGGGGTGGAGCGCATGGAAGCGGAAGCCTTGCTCGTCAAAGCTCTCAACAAGTCCAACCTCAGGGTTCCGTTGCCCAGTTAGTTTTTGTCTGCCCACCACAGGTCGGACCTTCGCTTATCACTGAAGGCCTGTTGATGTGGTGGCCGCCTTGGCGGATCCGCCCGGGAGCGTGCGCTCGTGAGGGATGCGCTTCTCCTTCAGGCGCTGGCCTCTGCATGGATGTATTTTCGGATGGCCTGGCGTGCATCGGTCGGAAGTTCGAGAAACATCAGACACAGCCGGTTGGATTCGATTTTGCGGACGACACGAGCGCGCATCCGCGGCGCCTCGCAGCGCGCAGAGGATTTATGTGGCGATGTCGCCGCAGCTAGCCAGACGGCAAATTATTTTACGGAAACACCACTCCTCTGCTCGGAGAGCAGAGCGGAGTTGCCTCAAACCCTGTTGAGACCTAAGACCCTGCTTGAAAAACTTGTGGACCCAATTCTTGATTTAAGACGAGTGGCTGCGCGGGATGCGTGAGGCCAAGCGCTTGGTAAGCGCGACTGCGGGTTGTAGCCATCCAAAGCCCGCAGCGAACGCGCGCTGTATCAATTTGTTACACGAACTTATAGTGGTCGGTGGTAGCCCGACATAACCCGCAATGGACGTGCCCTCCACAACAAATTGGGTGCCTTCCAAAATAAACTACCATGCCTTGTGCTTTTTCTCTTGACAAGCCCGATTTCAGGCGCTAGATTTACTCGCGCACAAAGACGCGGCTATCGGTTGGCGCCGAACGAGCGGGACCGCGCAGGGGAACGACTGTGGTGTTCACCGGGCAGGCCCAACGGACCCGGTAGAGCGGATCCGAGACCACACCGCAACGATTCGAATAAAAAGCTTCGGGCTTACCTCCGGAGGCAACAATGGCGGACAGGGATATCCTTTCTGTAGCGGCGAAGAATTCGACCTCGGCGAGCGAACCGGCGGTCCGGCGCGGCCTCAGCGTGAAGCGGCACTTCACGCGTCCTGGAACGCGCCCTTTCGACGAGGTCGAATGGGAGACCCGCACCGCCTCCATTCAGAACGAGAAGGGCCAGACGATTTTCGAGCAGCGGAACCTCGAAGTTCCCAAAGACTGGTCGCAGACGGCGACCAACATCGTGGCGTCGAAATATTTTCACGGCAAGCTATCGACGGCCGAACGTGAATCGAGCGTCAAGCAACTCATCAGCCGCGTCGCGGACACCATCGCCGACTGGGGAGCCGAGGGCGGCTATTTCAAGACCGAGGAGGATGCCAAGGCGTTTCACGACGAGCTGATCCATCTACTCGTGCGCCAGAAGGTGGCGTTCAATTCCCCGGTCTGGTTCAATTGCGGCCTGTGGCACAAATACCGCCGAAGCTCGGAAGGCGGCGGGTGGTACTACGATCCTGCCACGGGTTCCATCAAGAAGGAGACGGAGGTCTACCGTCACCCACAGTGCTCTGCCTGCTTTATCAACTCCGTCCAGGACAACCTCGAAAGCATCCTCAACCTTGCCAAGACGGAAGGGATGCTCTTCAAGTGGGGTTCGGGCACGGGCACGAACCTCTCACCTCTCAGGTCTTCCCTGGAGTCATTGTCGGGCGGCGGTGTGGCCTCCGGTCCCCTTTCCTTCATGAAGGGTTACGACGCCTTCGCGGGCGTCATCAAGTCCGGCGGAAAGACTCGCCGGGCGGCGAAGATGGTCATCCTGAATATCGACCATCCCGACGTCGTGGATTTTATCGAGTGCAAGGCTAAAGAGGAGCGCAAGGCCTGGACGCTGGTGGACGCGGGCTACGATCCGTCTTTGGACGGTGATGCTTACAGCTCCATCTTCTTCCAGAACGCCAACAACAGCGTGCGCGTCACCGACGAGTTCATGCAGGCGGTGGTGGACGACAAGGATTGGGCGACGCGGCGCGTCACCGACGGCCGGCCCGCCAAGGTCTATCGCGCGCGCGACCTGATGCGGAAGATTGCCGAGGCCGCCTGGCAATGTGGTGACCCGGGGATGCAGTTTCATTCGACCATCAACAAGTGGCACACGTCGAAGTCCACGGCGCCCATCAACGCTTCGAATCCGTGCAGCGAATACATGTTCCTGGACGATTCCGCCTGCAACCTCGCCTCGCTCAATCTGATGAAGTTCGTTTCTCCCGACGGCAGGTTCGACGTCGAGGCGTTCATGGCGGCCGTGGATGTCATGATCCTGGCGCAGGAAATCCTGGTGGATAACGCCAGCTACCCGACCGACCGCATCGCTGAGAACTCGCATGACTTCCGCCCCTTGGGGCTTGGCTACGCGAATCTTGGGGCCTTGCTGATGGCGCGCGGTCAGCCCTACGACTCCGACGGCGGGCGCGATTTTGCCGCGGCCATCACGGCGCTCATGCACGGGGAAGCGTATCTGGAGTCCTCTCGCATTGCGGCGGAGATGGGCCCTGCGCCTGGATTCGGCGTCAACCGGGACTCATTCCTCGGCGTCATCGCCATGCACCAGCAGGCGCTGGCGGGCATCAACGCGCGGAACGTCCCGGATACGCTGTGGGAGGCTGCGCGGCG
The DNA here is from genome assembly GCA_003225365.1 of Acidobacteriota bacterium. Classification (GTDB taxonomy): domain Bacteria; phylum Acidobacteriota; class Terriglobia; order UBA7540; family UBA7540; genus Gp13-AA74. The sequence goes on along the minus strand of QHZN01000124.1, from coordinate 6,068 downwards.
AGTCTGGCAAGAGGCCCTGGCGAGCGGCATGAAGTACGGTTACCGCAACGCGCAGGTTACCGTGCTCGCGCCGACCGGCACGATCGGATTCATGATGGATTGCGATACTACGGGCGTGGAGCCGGACTTGGCGCTGGTGAAATACAAGAAGCTGGTGGGCGGCGGGCTCATCAAGATTGTCAACAACTCCGTCCCTGCGGCGCTCTTGAAGCTCGGCTACAACGACCAGCGGACCGCCGAAATCGTCAACTACATTGACCAGAACGGGACCATCGAAGGCGCGCCGCACTTGAAGGCCGAGCACCTGCCTGTCTTCGACTGCTCCTTGAAGCCCGCGAACGGCAAGCGCGCTATCCACTACATGGGCCACGTGCGCATGATGGCGGCGGTGCAGCCGTTCATCTCCGGGGCGATCTCAAAGACCGTGAACATGCCCGAAGAAGCAATTGTGGATGACCTCATGCGCGTTTATACGGAGGCGTGGCGCCTGGGGCTCAAAGCCATCGCCATTTATCGCGACGGGTCGAAGCGCGTCCAGCCCCTCAGCACGGCGGACGCGAAGCCGAAGGAGAAATCAGAAAGCAGAAGGCAGAAGTCAGAAGCTAGAAGCCAGGAGCCGGAAGAAACGGCGAATGACCACCCGGCTGGCGCCCAGGCGGACAGTGCGCCTGTGGTGGCTACCGCGGCGGGGGGGCCGGCCGCCCGGCGGCACAAGCTGGCCGACGAGCGCCGCGCCGTCACACATAAGTTCTCGATTGCGGGCCACGAGGGCTACTTGACCGTGGGGCTCTACGAGGACGGACAGCCGGGCGAAATCTTTATCACCATGGCCAAGGAGGGCTCGACGGTCTCCGGTCTGATGGATTCGTTCGCCACCGCCGTCTCGCTCGCCCTCCAGTACGGCGTGCCGCTGAAGGTGCTGTGCGACAAGTTCAGCCACACGCGCTTCGAGCCCAGCGGCTGGACGAATAATCCCGACATCCGCTACGCCAAGTCCATCATGGATTATATCTTCCGCTGGCTGGCGCTGAAGTTTTTGCCGCGCGACGCCCAGCCGCGCGAAGATACGAGCGTGCAGCCGCTGAACGGCTCGGAAGCCGAAAAAGCCGCCAACTTGATGACCCAATTCACACGCGCGGCAACGGCCCAGCCCGTCTCGCAACCGTCGCTCGCCGGCGTCGCGCCCACCGAGGATGCCCCAAGCTGCTCCGACTGCGGAGCTATCATGGTCAGGAACGGCGCCTGCTATCGCTGTATGAACTGCGGCTCGACCAGCGGGTGCTCGTAGGGGACGGGATTGGTCAAGGCCAATGGTGAAGGCAACCTTGACGAGCGATGGGGAGTCTCACATAATGAGTGCGCAGCCTGGAGGGGCTGCTCCGATACGTCGGGGCAGCCCTCTCCCGTTTTTGGGGGCAACCATGAACGTAAATGAAGCTTTGAGGGCGATTTGTTCGACCGGCGAGGGCTTCTGTTGGTACTGCGATTCGAAGCTCCCCGCGGCGGACAGCGCCATCCGCGAAGGCTGGGATGTGCAGCGCATGGCCGGCGACCGCGTCGCAACCATCATTTTGGTCTGCCCGACTTGCCTCCACGCCGAGGGGTGAAACCGGAATCGCCTCTGGGGAAGTTATGGAGCAAGAGAGGATCAAGATTTTTTTCGACCAGCAAGTCCACGTGGTCATGGAACGCGGCGCGGGAGATCCCGAAGGTTTTTTGCCCTATTTCGCCACCCACGAACCTCGCGACGAAGAGATTATGGCCCTGCTCGCCATCTCCACGCTGCTTGGCGGTGAGTTCCGCTCGGACGCGCGATTTCCGACGACTTTCGAAGCCCTCGCCGCGCTTCCGCCCGACCTGCGCGCGGAAATCTGCAATTCATTCCGCGAACTTCTCAGACAGCGCCTTCGAGCCGCGCCCGCAGCGTAGAACGGCATTGGCGAGTGGCAAGTGGCGAGTGACTAGCCGACGACATACAACTGACAGCTGACTGTGAACTGCTAGCGGCTTACTGCCTACTGCCTTCTCCCTTGCCATGTCCGTCTAACTTGCCAATGTTAGAATAGCTCCTTGAGGAGGCGCGAATGAAAGTTACCGACCCGGTTTGTAAGATGACAATTGATTCGGAAAAGGCCGCGGCGAAGAGCGACTACAAAGGCCAGACGTATTACTTCTGCAACCCAGGCTGCAAGGCGAAGTTCGACCAGGACCCGCAAAAATATGCCAGCAAATGAGCTTTGAGCTTGCAGAGAATCAAATCTCAGATTGCGTTCGGTCGCGTGGTGGTCGATGGTCCGTTGGATTAATGTTTGAACTCACGAGGAAGTTTCTTGTAGGGCGGAAAATCCGGGTCGAGGTCGCGGACTATTCGATACTGCTCCTTCGCCTCCTGTGTCTTCCCCTGTTCTTCCAGCATTGTTCCTAGCCCGAAGTGCGCAGAGACATTCGTAGGATCAAGCTGGATTACTTTCTCAAACTCTTTCTGCGCGGATGCCCATTGACCGGTCACGCCTAGGGCAAACGCAAAATGGGCAAGGGCGTCGAGGTAATCTGGCTCCAGTTCAACCGCCTTACTGAATGCTGAAAGAGCTAATCTGAACTGGCCAACGGACTCGAGGGCTTCCCCGTAGGCTAGATGAGCGTCCGCGTAAGCGAACGCCAAATGGAGGCCGGTTTGAAGCTCCTGAAGCCCTTCATCCAGCTCCCGGGACCTCTCAGGGTCCTTCCTCTTCCTTCCCCCTGCTTCGAGGAAGAGGAGCCGACCTAGGGCGATGTGGACCCAAGCGCTGGCGGAACCCTCGTTCAGAGCAGCCCGGCACTCCCGCTCAGCGTCCGTGTACCTCTTCTGCGCGATGAGCGCGGCCGCCTCTGTAAGGTGGAGGAATGTTTTCGGATCGGCTTGCGATTCCAGGGATTCGCCCCCGGGCCTTCCGCGCGCCGCTGTCCCGCGTAACACTGTGAGCAGTCCATCGGAGGCACCCCCTGCACGCAAGCTGGTGGCCTCGTCGTTGGACACAACGAAGCTGGTGCCGCTCTGCCCGATAAGTTGCGCAATCCGTCCTGGCCGGATGCCGGCAGCAAGCAAGCCGGCAACGTCAAACCTGCTGAGCGGCGCCTTGGCCGCGGACGGGGCCTGCCCCGCCGCTATCGCTACGCCCAAAATCAACCACGCCGCCAGCCCGAACCCCGCAGATTTTCCCTTTTGAGTGAACCGGCCCATCAGCGCTCCTTACGTTCGCAACGCCACGGGCAAGTTTTCCCGCACTTGTTTTTCGTCCACCATATTCGAAATCACGGCGCTGATATTCGGGTTTCCGAGCGAAAATGTGTAAGCCTTTTGGTGGAGGCCCATATCGCCCGGCACGAGTTTCTCGAGCAGCGCGGCGCGCTCCGGAAACGGCACGGGTGAGCGGTCGCGGTGAAACACCGCCTGCGCGGATTTCATGTTGATGACGCCGAAATCGCGCCGCTTGGCTTCCGCGATGACCGGCTCGACGTACCGGCGGTTGATGATGTTATAGGCTATCATGGCCATCGAATAGACGCCCGTCTCCATCGCCGCGCCGAGGACGCCCGCCGGGTCTGAGTGCGAGGAAACGCCGAGGTAACGGACTTTGCCTTGCTGCTTGAGCTTTTCGAACGCCTCGAAGATTTCCGGGATTCGGACCTCTTCAGGCGAGGCGGCCCCGTGCGGGCACATCAGCAAGTCCACGTGGTCGGTCCGAAGCCGCCGGAGGCTGCCTTCGAGCGACTGAACGATGGTCTGCGCGTAAACCTTCGGGCGGTCAATCTTCGCGCCATATTTCTCTTCAAGCACATTCGCGATGGCCATTTCTTCGATCTGACGCTCCTGCCCCGTGAAATAGCCGCCCATGTACTCCGGGACGGTCGCTTGTCGGCGAGCCATGTCCTCGCCGGACGCGCGTAGCACCTCGGCCTGCTCGGTGGCTGGAAGGCTCTTGAAAACTTCGAGGTAGGCTTTGTAGCGATTGGCGGAGAAGGGGTCCACTTTCGTATTGACGAACACGCGGCCGCGGTCGGCGCCCTGGATGAGCTTCGAGTAGCCTTCCTCGGATAGGCCGTCGTTATAAACCGGCGAGGTATCGAGGTAGTTGAGCCCCATGCCGATGGCCACTTCGACGTGATGGATGTTTGTGGGTGTGATGGGGTCGCCGCCGCAGACGATTTCCGAAACCATGAATCCGGTGCGGCCGAGCCGGCGATATCGCAATTCCGGGTTTCGGTTTCGCCACTCGGGCGGCGCAGGGGTTTCGGCCTCCCCTTCTGTCCGCCTTGTGGCTTCGGAAATGGCAAGGCCAGCGCCCGCGGCCCGCCGCCCGTAGTCTCCGGGCCGCAGGGCGGCGAGCGCTGCGGAGGTCTTTATGAAGTCTCTGCGGGTCATGGACTCGGGCATCGTCTCCTCCCCCTTCGATTGAATGTAACGAATTTTAACCCAGATACGTCGGGAGTGGGAGACAATCGGCTTAAACCCACCAGCCTCGCCGCGCGATAACGGCGGGACGTGAAGGGGCAGCCCAACTACACAGGAGGCATCCAGTGTCAAAGCATCGCGTCGCAATTCTCTTGGGGATTTTGGGCTTCGCAGGCATGGCGCTTTCGACGGCCGCCCCCAGGCCCGAAGGCTCGGGCTACCATCTGCTGAAAAAATATCAGGTCGGCGGCGAAGGATCCTGGGACTACTTGAAGATAGATAGCGTTGCGCGCCGGCTCTACATCTCGCGCGGAACGCACGTCATGGTCTTGAACGCCGACACGGGCGAAGTGGCCGGCGACATCCCTGACACCCAAGGCGTTCACGGCATCGCGCTCGCCCCGGAACTCGGCCGCGGATTCACGAGCAACGGCCGCTCATCCACGGTAACCATCTTCGACATGAAAACGCTCAAGGTCCTTGGCGAAGCGAAGACCGACACCGGCCCGGACGGGATTATTTACGACCCGGCCTCGAAGCGCGTCTTTGCGTTCAACGGGCGCGGAAACAGCTCGACCGCGATTGACGCGGCGAGCGGCAACGTCGAGGGGACGATTCCCCTCGGCGGCCGCCCAGAATTCGCCGCCGCCGACGGCGCGGGGCACGTTTACAACAACCTCGAAGATAAAAGCCTCGTCGTGCAAATAGATTCGAAATCGCTCAAAGTGCTCAACCGCTGGCCGCTCGCTCCGTGCGAGGAGCCCTCGGGCATGGCGATTGACCGCGAACATCGGCGCCTGTTCATCGGCTGCCACAATCAAATGATGGCCGTGATGGATGCCGACACCGGCAAGGTCGTCGCGACGCCCGCCATCGGGAAGGGCGTGGACGCCAACCGCTTCGATCCCGCGACGGGCCTGGCCTTTAGCTCCAACGGCGACGGGACGCTCACCGTTGTCCATGAAGACTCCCCAGACAAGTTCACCGTGGTGGATAACGTCCAGACGCAGCGCGGCGCGCGGACGATGGCGCTCGACACGAAGACGCACAACGTTTATCTGGTGACGGCGGAGTTCGGCGCGCCGCCCGCCGCGACCGCGGAAAATCCCCGGCCTCGGCCAACCATAGTGCCGAATTCGTTTGTCGTTCTAGTTTTCGGGCGATAGCGACTGCATCAGATGATTTCGATATCGTGCGCGGCAATCCAAATATCGATCTGTCGGGAGCGATTTTTCAGGATTTCCTTGTAGGTTCGCATGAAGGCGAGGGCGTCCTCGGCGTTTGGGGAATCGATGCGAATGCGGAGCGGGCGATCTTGGTAAAGCGTACCGCGGTACACCCACGTGCCTAACGCCTGTATAGGGTCAATGGTGGTCGCGCCAAAGGCCTCGAGGATTTCGCGGTGTGTCACTAGAAACTTGGCCGGCTCGATGGGCCCGCCATCGTTATAGTTCAACGGTAGGAGAATTTCGAAGCGCTTCAGCTTCATCGAGAGGGGTCTCAGCAGGCGGGAGGATCTCGTATCGGATGGAGTGCATGTCTAAAAGTGCCAAGCGGGCGTGCGTCACTTCGTAGACGCCACCGCGCAATCCGCGAACGCTCGCTTCCGTTGCCAGTATGTAGAAGCCGTTCGTCT
>QHZN01000031.1 GCA_003225365.1 Acidobacteriota bacterium | reverse complement strand
CGACGATCACACCGGCCTGGGCAAATTTCTTGAATCCGGTCTGTTCGGCGGAGACGGTGTACATTCCGGCCGGCAAGAGCGGGATTGTGTAGTTGCCGCTCGAGCTGCTGACGACTGTGGTGCCTAGGCCAGTCCCAGTGTTGGTAGCCGTCACAGAAACGCCTCGCATGGATGCTCCGGAAGAGTCAGTAATGACGCCCGTGACGGTGCCGCGGTCAGATTGGGCCCGGAGTGAACCTAGTCCAAGGAAAACAACCATCAACAAGCAGAACGTCACCGCCAGACAACGGACCGATTTGGACATTTGAAGCTCCTCGAACCGCAGGATCTAAGCGACACGGTTCCCTGATGGCAAAGAAACGCACAGATTCGAGCCCGACCTCGAATCACCCCACTGCTAAATGAGCATTCTCTGAACGAAGGCGACCCAGCCAAGGTTCTGAGATAGGGACTTCAAGCGTCTCAGTGGTCTGACAATCTGCACAACGTATTTACAACACACCCGCTCATGCGGGTTATAATCCCAGTCCTCTGCCTTGTCAATGGTTTTTTTGATAAGTTCATTAGAATTTTCAGCCGGTGAGAGGGGTCTTCGGTCCGCCTCCTTCGGCTGTCTCAGCTCTTAATTGGATTAACATCACGAAACCAGGCAGGGCTTTTGCTTCGATTGTGGGGTCTCTTGTGAAGCGCTAGGTTAGGCGAGGCATTCTGCTGATACCTTGAATTTGGTCACTTTCGAGTTGATCTACGGGTCTTTAGTGGGCGTGAGATCTGCGGGTCCTGCTTGAAGCCATTACCTTCGCGGGCGAGATAGAAATCATTAGCCCTTATGTCGGAATAGCGATCCACCTGCCCGCTTGGCCATCGAATTTCAATTTCGTCAGCTTTCTCGAACTCGCCCAATCCAATATGGACACGGAGGTCGTTTCCAGATAAGTAGCTCTCGCTGCTTCTCACATCAAAGACGCGGCGGACGCCCCCAGCGGTAACGGTGATGCGCGCCCCGATGCCAACGCGGTTGCTCTTCACACCTTCTGTCCTGATCATCAGCCAATTGTTCCGGTTTCCACCGTCATTGCGAAAAAGAGTGGGCGCTGCGTTTTTGTTGACGACCAGGACGTCGATGTCGCCGTCATTGTCAATGTCCGCGAAAGCGGTCCCGCGACCGGAAAAATTCTTGACGTTCCGGATACCCACGCTTTGGGAGACATCGACAAATCGTTTCCCCATGAGGTTTCGCAGGACGTAATTCGGCTCAGCGAAAGTGTCTTTAGGGTGGGACTTTTCCACCTGGGGATCCGTGTGGCCGAACGCAACCCACAAATCGAGCCATCTGTCATTGTCGAAATCAAAAAATTTGGTTCCCCAGCCGCAATACTCGTACCCGGTCTGCGCCAAGCCCTTGGCGAGCGTTACGTCCTCGAACAAATGGGATCCCTGATTCTCGTATAAGGTTTTTTCCTGATTAATCCAATTCGCGATGTAAACGTCCATGAGGCCGTCGTTATTGAAATCGCCGACGGTGACTCCCATGGTGCCTTGAGAATTTCCAATCCCATCCACGGCTAGACCCGATTCGAAACTTGAATCGGTGAATGTCCCGTCGCCGTTGTTGATATAGAACCAATTCGGGCCCGAGTCATTGACTTGATAAATGTCCTGCAAGCCGTCGTTGTTGAAGTCACCGAAAACGACTCCAAAACCGCGTCCAAGACTCTTCGGTGGACGGACCAGGCCCGCCGCCTTGGTCACATCGGTGAACTTTCCGTTTCCGTTGTTGTGATAGAGGATTCCCTGTTCGCCTTCAAAGGTGTCGGGCGGGCAAGCAATCGGCACTTCCTTCAACTTGCACGAATTGGGATCTTCAGGCCGCGGGGGAAGATGGGCCGGATCAAATTTGACAAAATTTGCAACATAGAGATCCAGCAGGCCGTCATTGTCATAGTCGCCGAAGGCCGCGCCCATGCTCCATTTGGGAAACTGCCAATGCGGGTCAGCCACTCCCGCCAACTTCGCTAATTCGGTGAACGTCCCATCGCCGTTATTCCGATACAACAGGTTCGGCCCGAAGCTCGTCACATAGATATCCGGAAATCCGTCGTTGTTGTAATCGCCGATGGCGCAACCGCTGTGTAAGCCGGAGGCGCCCAAGTGAGCCTTCGACGTGACGTCCGTGAAGGTCCCGTTGCCGTTATTTCGCAGGAGATAATCGTGGGGGCGTTGCCCGGAGACCTCGGAGCGGCGCGATGAGCCGTTGACCACAAAGAGGTCCTGGAAGCCATCGTTGTCGTAATCGAGAAAACATGCGCCTTCCCCGTTCACATCGGTCAGGTATTCGGTCAACTCGTCGCCGTCAACAATCTTCATCGTGAGGCCGGCTTGTTGGCTGATTTCTTTGAAGACCGGCAGTGCCGCGGCGTCCTTGGATGGTGATGACTCCGCTGGGCTGCCTGGGTTGAGGGCGACCCAGGCCCCAACCGAGGCCGCGGTCAGCACCAATGACAAGCGAGTCCAAGCCGACTTTTCAATCAGACCCATCGTCACCAATCGTCCTGCGTCTTAAGGTAATAAAAGCGAGCCGCCGCGCGAAATGTACCCTGCTGCACTTCTCGTGAGAAAGTTGAAATTGCGTGGCTTGCGGCAGCTCAATCGGGATTAGGAGCGCCGGGATTGAGGAGCTCGTCTTTATCTTCATCCTCACCCTCAACCGGATTCGGCCGTTTGCTCCGTTTCTGCTCGGCTTGGCGCAGAACCCCGAACAGCTCCAGCTCTGCATACTGCTCCTTAGTTTTTCCGAGCTTCCGATAAGCCTGAGCCAGGAGGTAATGCGTCGTGGAATCATCCGGAGTGAGTTCGGTCACGATCTTCAGCTGGTCGATTGCTCTCTCGGTCTCGCCGGTCTGAAAGTAAGCCCGGCCCAGGTCGCGGTGAGCCTGCGGAAGATCCGGTTTCTGCTTCAGAGCCTTCTGAAGGTAATCAAAGGCGCGATCATACTGTCTTTGGGCAAGATAAATATTTCCCAGCTTCCACGTGGCGAGATAGTTTTCCGGCGCGAGGGCCAACTCTTTGTTGAGTTCCGTCACCGCATCCTCAAACTCGTGCTGCTTCCAGTAGAGATTACCCAGAGCGTAGTGGAGGTCCGGAGCGTCGTTTTTCTTGGCGATCGCCGCCTGGTACTCGGAAATGGCGGCCGGGTAGTCCCGCCGAGCTTCGTAATATTCGCCCAAAAGCTGATGGACACGGTACGAATCGGGGTCGAGCTGGTCAATCTTCGCATAGGTCCTCGTCATCAAGTCCGAATACACTCGCCCCAGCGCATAGTGCACTTCGATATCCTGAGGAAAGAGCTCAGCCGCTTTTTGAAGTGTGGCAAGCGCCTGCTCGGGTTTTCCGAGCTCGTTGTAACAAACGGCCAGGTTTTGATAGGCTTTGAGTTCATGAGGATTCAGAGCGATTGTTTTCTTCAAGGGTCCGACGGCTTTCTCGTATAGGTTGGTGCGGACATAAGTCATGCCCAGGAATAAGGTCGCGACAAACAAATTAGGATTCCCTTCGAGCGCTTGCTGAAACGCCTCAATCGCTTCCGAGTTTTTCCCCTGCCTGTAGTAGACAAGCCCCAGATTGGTTCGTGCCTCGGCCATTCGGGGCCTGGACCGAAGCACCAATAAGTATTCGGCGGCCGCTTTTTCAAAATCGCCCGAGGTCTCAGCCAGTTTGGCGGCTTCGAAGTGCTGCCGAAGCACTTCCTCGGATTCACTTTGCCCGGCCGCAGGTGAGGCAACGATGAGCGCGGCCATCAACTCCAGACAGAGAGCCCTTCCGATAAGGTCAGTTTTCATCAATGACTTTCCGGATCCCGCACGGTGCGCCGGGCGCGGTCCGAGTGGTGTCCGGCCTGACTGATATTCAAAATCCCCCGCCTAGGACTGGCCCAAATTGCAGGGAAGAAAGAATCATGCTATTTTCGCGTCGCTTACTCGCTGCGCCCGATGAGTCTAACATGCAAACTTGAGAGTCGCACAGCGCGCGGCCCTGCAGGCAGCAGCTTCGGAATGCACGATGGGGAAAGCGTTCGACCGCGGCTTGGGAGGCCTTCGGGGGCTTGTGGCGACGGTGCCGGAGGCCGGGGCCTATCTTCGGGGGCGATTTTTTCGAGGTTCGCAGACACGGGCGCGGCGAGCTGGCGCGAGAGGAAAAAAATGCAAGGGGTAAGGCCAAGGACTGGAGACGTCGGATTATCAGCTCGAGTCCGCGAGGGTCGGTGCCGACAGGCTGAGTTGCAAGAGCAGGAGCAGGTCGATGGCGGTGCACGCCGGATGCGTGCCGCGATGTAAGTAGCGCAGCCGGTAGAGCCGCTCTAAGGTCAGGGCCAAGCAGGTGAGCAACCAGACGATGAGCAAGCTGTAGGGAT
>QHZN01000030.1 GCA_003225365.1 Acidobacteriota bacterium | reverse complement strand
GCTGTTTGCCCAGGCGGCAGAGAAATACGCCGCCGCCCTGAAGATCAAGCCTGACAAGCACGAGGCCCTCTACAACTGGGGCAACGCGCTTTCCGCCCAGGCGGAGACTAAGATCGGGGAAGAAGCCGACCGACTGTTTGCCGAGGCGCGAGAGAAATACGCCGCCGCCCTGATGATCAAGCCTGACTTGCACGAGGCCCTCAACAACTGGGGCTGCGCGCTCTCCACGCAGGCAAAGACCAAGGCCGGGGAAGAGGCCGACCGGCTGTTTGCCCAGGCGCGAGAGAAATACGCCGCCGCCCTGAAGATCAGCCCTGACAAGTCCGAGGCCCTGAACAATTGGGGCAATACTCTTTCCGACCAGGCGGCGACAAAGAGCGGGGAGGAGGCCGAGAAGCTACACGCGCTTGCCCGGGAGAAACTTCTGGAAGCGGAGAGTATCAAAGGGAAGAAAGGACTTTAGCGCCTTGGACCTTACGGGGGCTGATGCAAACCTTCTGAGCCCTGCGAGCCCAGGCTATGAAAATTCGTCTCCCGTGGGGCGAATCCGGAATCGAACTGTCATTGCCGCGCACTCGAGCGCCGCGATCGGGACTGGCACCGCGGTCTTCTGCCCCATCAGCCCGCCCATGTAGATCTCAATTTGTCGGTCGAGACCGTACGATCGCGGAGCCCCTTCGGCCTTGTGCATCGAATTCCCCTTTCGCAACTTGTCGGCCGCACGCGGATTCGAGGGAACATACAACTTACGCGGCGTTCTTACAACCCTACGGCAGGCGCAGCCCATCCGAGAAATTCCGTTGCTACTGACCTTCGGGTAAGGCTCAGACGTGCCACTGAGGTCATCGGTCAACTTTCGTTTGTAGGTCGTCAACTGACGGGGCGGCTGACAGACTGAATTCACAATGCGTGCGGGCTTGCAGATAGTGGTGGTCAAGCGTATGTTATCGGCCGGACGGGAAGTCAATAATGGAAATTCTGATTGAATTCGCATCGCCAGGCGGAACTCGCAGGCTGGCAAAGGGCAACAACGCAACGGGGTGCCAGACATTTGGACTCGAAATTTCCCGCCGCAGCACATAGTCGCCGCAGCTTTCTCTCTTCTCTAGGAGCGGCCGCGGCGTTAGCCGGCATGCCCTTTCTGCATCCCTTGCAGGACTCGGCCGAACGAGACGCCATCCTCGCCGGCGGGCCACTGGTCCGTTACCCGGAAAAAGCCAACCTCATTTTGCTCACCTCGCGCCCGCCGCAACTAGAAACGCCGCTCCATTATTTTGACCGCGCCATCACGCCGAACGAGGCGTTCTACGTGCGCTACCATATCTTCCCGATTCCCACGCGCGTCGACCTCGCCACGTGGCGCTTGCGCGTCGGCGGGCTCGTCGAGCGGCCGCTCGAGCTTTCGTTGGACGACCTGAAAACCAAGTTTCCTCCAACGCGCCTGGTAGCGGTGAATCAATGCTCGGGCAACGGCCGCGGATATTTTGAGCCGCACGTGTTCGGGGGCCAGTGGAGCAACGGCGCGATGGGCAACGCTGAATGGGTGGGCGCGCGCCTGCAGGACATCTTGCGCGCCGCCGGCATCAAGCCCGGCGCTGCCGAAGCTACGTTCAACGGCCTCGACGAGCCCGCCGCGCCGTCGGTTCCTGATTTCGTGAAGAGCCTGACGGTCCAGCACCTCATGGAAGATCCGGATGTGCTGGTGGCCTACCAGATGAACGGCGCGGAGTTGCCGATGCTCAACGGCTTTCCGGCGCGACTCGTCGTCCCGGGCTGGTACGCGACGTATTGGGTCAAGCACCTTTCGGAAATCATGGTGCTCGACCACGCCTTCGAGGGCTTCTGGATGGCCAAGGCTTACCGCATTCCCGACACGCCCTGCGGCTGCGTCGAGCCGGGCTCGACGCCGGCGCGCAGCGTGTCCATCCAGCGCATGAACGTGCGGGCGATTATAGCCACGCCGAAAAACGGAGCGCGAGTTGCGCTCGCACGGCCGGTGACACTCAAAGGCGTCGCGTTTGACGGCGGCTACGGAATCACACAAGTCGAATTCTCCGACGACCGCGGAGCAACTTGGCGACGGGTTGAACTCGGCCCTGACTTCGGCCGCTACTCGTTCCGCGAATGGTCGGCGCTGTGGATACCCAAAACGCCGGGTTACTATCGCCTGATGGTGCGCGCCACCAACCGCGCCGGCGAGTCGCAGCCCATCGAGCCGCTTTGGAATCCCGGCGGCTACCTGCGCAATGTGATTGAGCGCGTGGACTTGACCGTGGCGTGAGAGGAAGGCCTGCATGAAACTCGCAGCCGCTTGCCTCTCCCTGGGGCTGGCACTCGTGCTTGTCAACAGGGCGGAGGAGAAGACGACAGTGAAAGAGATCAAGCTCCCCCCCGATGACGCCGCGGCGGAACTGAAGCCGGGACCGGGCGTCGAGGCGGTGCGCGCCCAGTGCGCCATCTGCCATTCCACGGACTACATCGTGCGGCAGCCGGGCGGCGACGCGAAACGCTGGGAGGCTGAGGTCAAGAAAATGGTGACTGTCTTTGGAGCGCCCACCAGCGACGCGGACGCGAAGGTAATCGTTGAGTACCTGGCCTCGAGGTACGGCCCCCAGGCGAAAAAATCCTCCCACTCAAAAGCCGCACGGCCGAGATGAACCGTTCTCCGAACGCAACCGCCACCGCGGCTAGGGCGCCAATAAGGGAACATGGGCTTGCCCGCCAGGGCCTGGGCCAAGTCGCCCGTACTATAAACCAGGACTTTCCCGATCCGGGAAACGTACAGGCTTCTTTAGGCGAAGAAGTTGGTTAAGTCTTTGACACATCAGCAAATAACCAGGTCTGGCTTACCCGACCTGCGGGCCGAAGTAGCCTGTACGTACAGGGCTGGCTTGCCGTTCATCCTGGCTTCCGGAAATGGCATCCGAGACCATCCTGACAGCGCCAATGTCGCCATGGAAGACAGCAGTAATGGGTTACTCTTTCTGGTCGGTCGCCAAGCAGATGCTTCGTCTGCTCGCCGATTCGGCATGACTAATCCGAGGGATTTCGGGCACCGGCCAGGTATGCGGCTCACCTTTGGAGCTCTCGCTAGGATAGAATACCCGGGGACGAAGGCAAGCTTGTTCCGCAACGAAACTCAGTTCGTAAATTGGCTTCGCGCCCGAGCGGGGCCCGGGCCCGTCGCCGTCCGGGTCGGGATTGGTGACGATGCCGCGGTAGTCAGGCCGCGTCGCGGCTTCGAGCTCATTCTCAAGGCCGACATCTCGCTCGAGGGCGTGCATTTTGACGCCAGCATTCATCCGGCCCTCTCGGTTGGGCACCGCGCTCTCGCCCGGCCGCTTTCCGACATCGCGGCGATGGGCGGCACGCCCCGCTTTGCGCTGGTTTCGTTGGCCCTCGCGCGCTCCCGACTGCTGACGGGCCGCTGGCTTGAGGATTTTTTTCGCGGCCTCGCCCACCTCGCCCGGCGGTATCGGGTGGGGATCATCGGCGGCGACACGGCGATATCGTCGAGTCCGTCAGCCGGCGGATTCGCGGATGTCGTCCTGTTAGGAGAAATCCGGAGTGGTGCCGCGCTCCTCCGTTCCGGCGCTCGGCCGGGAGATGTGATATTCGTCAGCGGCCGATTGGGCATGTCGCGCCTAGGACTGGAAGCCCTCCGATGGCGGCGCGCCGGCCGACCCCGTCGCGCTGGGCAGGAACGAACCCTGCCTCCGCCCCTCGGCTCACTGCTCGGGGCCCTCCCTTCGACTCCGCTCAGGGACAGTAAGCGAAGTCGAACTGTGAGCGAAGTCGAAGGGCAGGCAGGCAGATGGACCGCCGCGGAACTCGCGCGGGCTTGCCGGGCGCACCTGTATCCTGAGCCACGCATCGCGCTTGGCCGGTTCCTCTCCGAGCGGCGACTGGCGTCAGCAGCCATAGACGTGAGCGACGGCCTTTCGACCGACCTCGGCCACCTGGCAGAGGCGAGCAGTGTGGGGGCACGAATCTGGGCAAGCCTGCTGCCCTCACCGCAGACGGCAGCCGGCAATCGGCGGAAGGAAAGGGTCGGCGGCCGCCAGCCTGAAAGTGCAGTCAGCCATCGGGGGTTGGCGCAAACTTTAGAAAATCTGCGCCACCCGGCGGGTTCACTCGATCTGGCTCTCGACGGCGGCGAAGACTACGAATTGCTTTTCACCGTGCCGGCGCGCCTGGCCGGCCGCATTCCCTCGGCCTACCGCGGAGTGCCTCTGCACCGCATCGGAGAAATCCGTCCCGCGACCGCGGGACTGACCCTGGTCCGCGCGGATGGCTTCGAAGTCCCTCTCGAACCCGGCGGCTTCGACCACTTCTCGAACCCGCCGATTGACAGACGGGCATGATCGCCCAGGCCAGCGGGCATTTGCTGTAGCGGTGGTCTGCGACCGCTGTCGAATAGGCCGCCCCGTCCGACGTCTTTTGCCTGAGGTGGTAGCGCAGACTTGTTTTCCAAGTCTGCGGCTCTGAGGTTTGGAACGGGGAAAAACCGCAGTCCCGCGCATGCGGGACCGCGCTACCTGCTTAAATGGAAAATGGGACGAGTCGGGGATTCAGCTTCCGCAAGGCACGTGATCACCAGGAAGCGACTCCCGAGGCCAACGCGGGCATCTCGTCCCACGTCCGGCCTTCGAGTTCTCGCCCGGTTTTCTTCTTTCGCGTCCCGCCCCACTGCTTGAAGAAAAACGGCACATTCGCCCGCTGGCATTGGTCGCGAATTTCGAAAACCCATGCTGCGTCCATGGGACGCGCGCCGGGACCGGATTCTCCGCCCACAATCACCCAATCAATGCCTTCGAGGTTCAAGCCGGGCAGCGGGCCGAGCAAAGGCTCGAGCG
>QHZN01000029.1 GCA_003225365.1 Acidobacteriota bacterium | reverse complement strand
CAAGTCCATGAAGCCGGTGGTCTCGCGCCGATCGACGAGTTTGCCGAGCTCGGTGTTGGCGGGATGGAAGGCGAGCGGAATAAACGTCTGGAAGCCATGCGTTTCATCCTGAAGCTTGCGGAGCTGGAGGAGGTGGTCCACGCGGTCAACATCGGATTCGATATGGCCGTAAAGCATGGTGGCGTTCGAGTGCAATCCCAGCTCGTGAGCCGTGCGATGGACTTTGAGCCAGGTGTGGGCGCCGATCTTGTGGTCGCAGATGACGCGCCGCACCGCGGGGGCAAAAATCTCCGCGCCGCCGCCCGGCAGCGACCCGAGGCCGGCCTCCTTGAGGCGTTCGAGGATGGTGCGGATGGGTAGCCCCGTGAACTGCGAATAATAGGCAATCTCCACGGCGGTAAAAGCCTTCAGGTGAACCGATGGGAAGCGCTCCCTGAGCCCCCCGAGCAGGTCCACGTAATAGTCGAAGGGCAAATCGGGGTGGAGGCCGCCGACAATGTGGAATTCCGTCACCGCTTCGGACCAGCCTTCGCCCGCCTTGCGGAAGGCATCCTCGAGCGCCATCGTGTAGGCGCCCGGGGCGTCGGGCTTGCGGCCGAACGCGCACAGTTTGCAACTCGCGACGCAGACGTTGGTCGGGTTGATGTGCCGGTTGACGTTAAAATAAGTTCGCGCGCCCTGAAGTTTCTGCCGGACGCGATGCGCAAGCCAGCCGAGCGCCAGCAAATCGTTCGAGCCGTAAAGCGTCGCGCCGTCGTCGAAGTCCAGCCGCTCTTCGGCGAGCACTTTTTGGGCGATGGGCCGAAGCCGCGCGTCTTCGAATTCGGGTATGCGCCGTTCTTCCATGGTCGAATCCCTTCAGGCTCAATTTAGATTTTACGCTGCCGACCACTCCGATTGCAACGGCCGTTCGGACCAGCCCCGCGACTGCGACAAGTCGGAGGGCGGAGGAATCACTCCGCTGAAGGGCTTGACAAGTGGGTCTAGGCTATGGTTTCGGTTTGGGCCCGTCCTAAAAGATTTCCCTTGCGCGGCGTGCCCGGCCGATAGTATGGGTAGGTTATGAACGCGGGTATGGCGACGGACTTCGAGATCTATTTCGGAGAGCCTCAACAGGAAGCGGCGTTCTTCTACGGCCTCTTCATGCGCGGCCATCCCGTACAAAAACTCCGGGAAGATATCGACGTCCCCCCGGAGGTTCTGGCCCGCTGGCAGCGCCAAGCGCGCGGCGACCCGTGGTACCAGAACACACTCGGCCAGGTCTTGAACTATCGTAAGCACGTCCTGGCGATTTTCGATTCACTTGTTTTCCGCGATATGAACCCCCCGCCAAGAATCCAATAATTGAGTCATCGAGCGATTGAACCATTGATTCATTGAAAGGCTGCCTTTCGACCTTCGTCCGTTTTTACTACAGGACGAACCGCCAGCGATAAAGGACGTTTTCAAAACAAGTCAATCAACCGATGGATCAATGGAGCAATATGTCTGCGGCCCAGGTGGCGAAGAAAAGCAGGCTGACGTAGCCGTTTACGGTAAAGAAGGCGGCGTTCAAGCGGGAAAGGTCCGAGGGCTTGACGAGCGCGTGCTCCCAAGCGAGCAGCCCGCCGACGGCGGCAAGGCCGGCCGCGGCAATCCACCCCAGGTGCTCGATCCGGGCGACAGCCACGAGCAGCGCAAACGTCAGAACGTGGAGCGCCGCGGAAACGGCGAGCGCGCCTTTGATTCCGAAGCGCCGCGGAATGGAATGGAGGCCGGAGGCGCGGTCGAATTCGAGGTCTTGGCAGGCGTAAAGGATGTCGAAGCCGCCCACCCAGAGCGTCACAGCGGCTCCGAGCAATAGCGCTCCGACGCTGACATCGCCGCGCAGCGCAATCCAGGCGGCGATGGGCGACATTCCGAGGCAAGCGCCCAGCACCACGTGCGACCAAAGCGTGAACCGTTTCGTGTATGAGTAGAGCATGAGAATTGCCAGCGCCGCAGGCGAAAGCTCGAAGGCAAGCCGGTTGAGTTCGTAGGCCGCCAGTACCAGCAGCGCGGCGGAAACAGCCGTAAAGCCAACGGCAAACCGCAAGCTTAACTGGCCCGTGGGAAGCGCGCGGAGGCGGGTGCGTGGATTCGCGGCGTCGTATTTCCGGTCGGCGATGCGGTTGAAAGTCATGGCGGCGCTGCGGGCACCAACCATGGCGACAATAAGCCAGAACACCTGACGCCACGGGGGCCAGCCATGCACCGCAAGCATCGCACCCGTCAGCGCGAATGGCATCGCAAAGACCGAGTGCTCGAACTTGATCATTTCAAGCGTGGCGAGAAGCTTGCGCAAAACGCCATTGGCCGGGCGTGGCGTGGCGGCCGGGTTTTCGAGAGGCCCACTCATCTGTGACGGTTATTTTAACGCAGAGTCGCGCTCCGTCACTCCGCTTAACGAAAACCAGCGAAGATCAACAACACAAAAAGCATGGCGTTGATGGCGTGGCCCATGTAACAGAGCGGGCAATGCGTATGGAGCTTAACGTTCAGCGCATAAACTAGATAAAAACCTAATACCACCGTGACGGCGCTCGCCGCAATGAGGAGCCAGATGAACCAAGCCGGCGCGAGAGCCGACACTGCGGTCCAAAGAATCAGCACTGCGTAATAGATGATCCCAAACAGCGAATTGGGCAGGCCGAAGACTCGCGCGTAGGGCGTTTGCACGACCGTGACGCAGCTTGACCCTTCCCGCGCGCAGAGAACCTCGGGAATCCAGCGCGCCTTTTTCACCCGCCCATAATATGCAAAGGTGAAATAGAAGGCATTCCAAAGCCCCACGAGCGAGAGTACGACGATGGCAATGGAGAGCATCAACAACGGTCTCCCCTTGCGAGAGCCATGCGCAGTACCCTCTGAGAGCTTTGTCCTTCGTCCGCAGTCCGTCGCATAGGACTAAGGACCAAAGACAAGGGACGTCTGATTAATCACTCTCTGGCCCGATGACTCAACGAGCCGGTCTCCGGAACTTATGCGCGGCTTCTCTCATTCAAGTGCACGCGGCTTAAGGGCGTGTCGCGCACAGCGAGTATCAGTTTGCGGCCTTCTTTCAGGCAGACGTCCGCGGCGCGCTCGATGAGCGTCGAGGAAATTCCGTTGGCAATCTGAGCGAGACACCCCGTGCTGCACGGCATCACCAACATGCCGTCAACCGGATACGACCCGCTGGCAATCGAGGCGCCAATGTCGGAATCGAGCAGGTATTCGGTCTTCGGCGCCGGGCCGCCCGCCAGCGTCGCCGCCACCGCGACGCTTTTCGAGACCTCGACTTCCAGCTCCTCACGCAGGACTTTCAGGCCGCTCCCAGAAACCACCAGGTGAATTTTCCCGACGCGCCGGTCGGCTTCGAGCATCTGAATCGCTCGGCGGGCAAACACCGCCCCGCTCGCGCCCGTGACGCCCAGAACAATGATTTTCCCCATTCCGGCCGATGTTAGTGCGCGCGCGAAAGCGAAGTCAAGGAACCGGCGTCGCCAGCCACGACCGATTGACACCTCCATTGCCACGGGGGTATTCTGAGTAGTATGAGGATCGCGCGCATACCGTGGTTGTAGCGCCTGCTGTCCCGGATGACCGGGACGAACTCCTCTCCGCCCGTGTTCGAGAAGCCATGCGAGTAAATCGAGAACAGTTCGGCGACAAGCTCCGCCGCGCCGCGCGTCTGGGGGCGTTGCCGCTCGTCCAGGGGCCGGAAGAGTTCCTGGTCGGGGGCCAAGCCGTCATCGAAGGCGTGATGATGCGCTCGCCGCACAGTTTTGCCGTTGCGGTGCGTCGCCCGACGGGCACGATCGCCGTCACTCAGGAATATCTCGAGCGGCCCTCGGAGAGACATCGCTGGTTGAAACTCCCGGTCTTGCGGGGTCTCGCGACTTTGGCGCAGGCGATGGTCATCGGCATCCGGGCCCTTCGTTACTCGGCCGAGCAAGCGTTGGAAGACACGTCCGCCGCAAACGTGAAGGAGAAGAAAAAGGGGAAGCTCGGCGGTTGGATGCTCGCGGCAAACTTGGCCTTTTCGCTCGGTTTTTTCATACTTTTCTACAAGCTCGTGCCGCTTTATCTGGCCACGTTGTTCAAGCGTCACTACAGTGTGGGAGAAAGCCTGCTGGTTTTTAATCTCGTGGACGGCGTCATTCGCATCGCGCTTTTCCTTCTCTTCCTCGGAGCCATCGCGCAGCTCGAGGACATGAAGCGGCTTTTCGAATACCACGGCGCGGAGCACAAGGTGGTGTGGAGTTTTGAAAAATCCGGGCGAATGGACCTGGAGACGGCGCGCGGCTCCCCGCGCTTCCATCCCCGCTGCGGCACCAGCTTCTTGCTCGTCGTTATGGGGATCGCGATGGTGGTGTATCTCTTCCTCCCGTTTCGGTCCTTCGCATGGAAATTCGTGGCGCGGATCGTTCTACTGCCTGTCATCGCGGGAGTCTCTTATGAATTCATCCGCTTCGCGGCGAAATCGAAGGGCTGGCTGTGGCGGTGGGCTTCGCAACCGGGCCTGTGGCTTCAGCGCGTAACCACGCGCGAGCCGAACGACGGGCAGCTCGAGACGGCCCTCAAAGCTCTCGAGGCGGCCATGGAGATGGAAAAAGCCCGCGGCGGCGAACTGGTCATCGCCTGAGGGGTTGCTGAAAAAGGGTTTGGGGTTATGTCATTCTGAGCGAAGCGAAGAATCTAAGCTCTTTCCTTTCAATCTGAAAAGCAGATGCTTCGCGGAGTTTACCCTGAGCGCGGAATGAAAGGGATTCTTCCCCCGATTCACTGCATCGGGGTCAGAATGACAAGCGAAGAGCATGCCCTCCCTTCGACTCCGCTCAGGGACAGTGAGCGAAGTCGAACTGTGAGCGAAGCGAATGGGGCTCAGCATGACAGTATCGGCTTTTTCAGCAACCTGTTGAGGTCGAGCGATGCAATTCCTGGACAAACTCGAAGCGGTGGAACGGAATTACGAGGCGCTCGAGGCGGATCTCGCCCGCCCCGAAGTGCACGCCGACCCCGCGCGTTTCCAGAAGACCGCCAAGGCCCACGCGCAGCTCGCCGAGGTAGTGGAAAAATTTCGCTCCTGGAAGGGCATTCGGAAGTCTCTCCAAGCAACCCAGGCGCTGGTTGAAGAGTCGGCCTCGGACGCCGCGATGAAAGCTCTGGCCGAGGAGGAGCTCAAGACACTCGAAGAACGCCGCGAGCAGGTGGAAGGCGAGCTCAAGGTTCTGCTGCTCCCCAAAGATCCGAACGACGAGAAAAACGTGGTGCTCGAAATCCGCGCCGGCTCGGGCGGCGACGAAGCCTCCCTCTTCGCCCAGGAGGTTTTCCGCATGTATTCGCGCTACGCGGAATCGCAGGGCTGGCGCGTCGAGGTGCTATCCACCAGCCTCTCGGGCGTGGGCGGGCTCAAAGAAGTCATCGCGCTTATTGAAGGGAAGAAGGTCTATAGCCGGCTGCGCTTCGAAAGCGGCGTTCATCGCGTGCAGCGCGTCCCGGCCACCGAGCAGCAAGGCCGCATCCATACTTCCGCCGTCACGGTGGCCGTCCTGCCTGAAGCCGACGAGGTGGAAATCGAGATTGACCCGAAGGAAATCCGCATTGACACGTTTTGTTCTTCGGGGCCGGGCGGGCAGTCCGTCAATACCACCTATTCCGCGGTGCGCATCACGCACCTTCCGACGGGGATGGTGGTTTCCTGCCAGGACGAGAAGTCGCAAATCAAGAACCGCGCCAAGGCAATGCGCGTGTTGCGCTCGCGGCTGCTCGAGAAGAAGCGCGAGGAGCAGCAGAAACAGATCGGCGAGGAGCGGCGCTCGCAGATCGGCACGGGCGACCGCAGCGAAAAGGTCCGCACCTATAACTTCCCGCAAAACCGCGTCACCGACCACCGCATCGGCTTGACGCTTCACCAGCTCGACCGCGTGATGGACGGCAAGCTCGACGAAATCATCCGAGCTTTGATCGGCTATTATCAGACTGAAAGCCTGAAACAGCCGCCGCGCGACCGGCCGCGAGAGGAACCGCCCGCCCTCGCCGCGTCGTGACGTCAGGATTCAGGATTTAGGATTCAGGAGTCAGGAAACCGGGAGCGATGCAAGGGCACCAAGACCTTAAAGTCTGGCAAAAGGCAATGGGTTTGGTAACCGCCGTTTACAAACTCACGACCTCGTTTCCTAAGAACGAGACGTACGGGCTCGCAAGCCAAATGCAAAGGGCGGCGGTATCCGTTCCCTCTAACATCGCCGAGGGTCACGGCCTTAAGCAGACGCAGGCATACCTCAGGCATCTCGCGATTGCCAATGGGTCGCTAGCAGAACTGGAAACCCAACTCGAGATCGCTGCTCGATTGGGATATTCGTCAACCGAAGTCAAAGTGCTCATCGAAATGGCCAGCGAAGTAGGGCGGATGTTGGCTGGATTGCGGAGGAGTTTACAACCTCGGCGCGACGCCCCTGAATCCTGAATCACGGCTCCTGAACCCTGAATCCTAGATCCTGAATCCTGGCTCCTGAATCCTAGATCCTGAATCCCCTCATTACGGACCCATGCAGCTTCGGAGCGCACTTCAACAAGGCCTGAAGACTCTCCTCGCGCACCATGTGCCGTCGGCCGAGCTCGCCGCAGAACTGCTTCTGATGCACGCGCTCGGCTGCGACCGCGGCTACCTCCACGCGCACCCGGAAGCGGAAATTCCCCCGGAATCTCTCGAGCGATACTTCCGCATGATCGAAGAGCGCTCCACCGGCAAGCCCACTCAATACATCACCGGGCATCAGGAATTTTGGGGCCTGGATTTCGAGGTCACGCAGGACGTTCTGATTCCCAGGCCCGAAACCGAGCACGTTGTCGAGCGCGTCCTCGAGCTCGCCGCGCGCGAGGCCCTGGGGAAAGACAGCCCTCTTCGGGTAGTGGACGTGGGCACCGGCTCCGGGTGCATTGCGCTGGCGCTCGCTCATGAGTTCCGAAAGGCCGAGATTTATGCCACCGACATCTCCGAGCCGGCACTCGCCGTGGCGCGGGCGAACGCCCAGCGGCTCGGCATGGCTGACCGCGTCACTTTCCTGGAATGCGATCTGCTCGACTGTTTTCTCGACGATCAAGCTGCCCGGCCTAAGGGTGGCGAAAGTCTCCTCAACACTTTTGACTTCGTGGTGTCGAACCCTCCTTACGTCGGCCGCGACGAGCTCGACAGCGTCCAGCGCGAGGTGCGCGAGTTTGAGCCGCGGCTCGCCTGGGGCGGCCTTGAACAGGGCGACGTGGTTTATCGCCGCCTCCTACCGCAGGCTCATCAAGCGCTCAAGCCGGGCGGGTACGTCGTCGTCGAGATTGGCTACAAT
>QHZN01000028.1 GCA_003225365.1 Acidobacteriota bacterium | reverse complement strand
GTGGCGCGCGTATGTTTGCCGGATGTTCCAGCGCCCATGAGCGCCCCGCTGGAAAGGGCTTACTACCCGGGCTCTGAGAGAATCATCGAGGCCGTGGAAAGAATGTTGGACTCTTCAGAGGCCCGATCATAATCTCCGTTCCACATAGCGCATAAAGTCTTCAAGAGGGGTCTATTAGCTATTTCAAAGCCCTCCGTAAAGCGATAATGAAGCAGGCGATATGAAAGAAGGCCTGGTAAATGGTACGCGAGCGGTCATAGCGCCTTGACCAAGTTCGCGTATGTTCGATTCGGGAATGTCTTGGGAAGCCGCGGGAGCGTCACCCCCTTGGTCCAGCATCAGATTGGCCGGAAAGGGCCCATCACGCTGACGCACGGGGAGGTTCAGCGTTTTCCGATGGCTGTCCCACAAGCAGTGACCCTGGTGATTCTGGCGGGGACGTTGGCGTCGTCGGGAGAAACCTTTATTTTGGATATGGGCAATCCTATGCTCATTCTCGATTTGGCGAGAGACTTGATCGAGCTCAGCAGCCTTCGGCCGGGCCTCGACGTTAAAATCGAAACCGTCGGAGTGAGACCCGGGGAGAAAATGACGGAGGAACTTGTTGACCGCGATACCGAACAATTGTTGCCGACGCGACTGGAAAAGATCAGCCTGGTGCAGGGCCAGCCGGCCGACCTGCCAATTTTTGAATCCCAGCTCGCGCTGCTGGAAGAAGCTGCACGACTGGAAAAGGCGGATACTGGCCTTCGACTGCTCCGAGAGTTGAATATTGGATACTGCGCCCTTGTGGAGGGCGGCCCCCTGCCGGCCTCGCGGTCGGAGGTGAGGGAAGCGGACGTGTCGGAGTAATATCGTTTCTCAATCTTCGCCGGGAGCTTGACACCGCGGGATATGAAACCCTTTGCGACGCTTGTCCTCAGTATTGTGCTTATAGGGATGGCGCTTGACTTCGGAGGTGTTCAGCCCGCGGGATACAACTTGGGTGAGATCGTGCTATTCCTGACCATGCTGCTTTTTCTGGTCAGTCAAACCCGTGCCGGGGTCATATCCCTTCCGTTGCCGATCTGGCCTTTCCTGTTTACGGGATGGGTTGCCCTTGAAATCATTCCCTTCCCAGCCGGACTCGTTAAGGCCTTGGATCCCGCCCGTGATTTCTCTCCGACACTGGGGCCTTCTCCCCTGCCCGCCTCTCCTTTCCTAACGTTGAGTCTATATCCCCACGACACGATTGCAGCTCTGTTAAAGTTTCTGCTCTATGTGACGGCATTCGTCATCGCAGCCCTAGTCTTCGATTCCAGGAAAGGGAAGAGCGGGTTGCTACGAGCCTTGGTAGCTTTGGGGTGTTTCGAGGCTGTCTACGGAATTATCCAAGTCCTAACGGGTTGGCAGAATATTTTTTCCTACGCTAAGCAATTCGACAGGGACGATGCGACGGGGACTTACATCAACCACAACCATTTCGCGGGAATGTTGGAGCTGGTTTTGCCGTTTCTCCTTGCCCTTGCCAATTATTCGCACTCGCAACTTAGCGGAAGAAGTGGGGCGTGGCGCAACCCTCTGAATTCTGGGTCCGATAGCCCGCACCGTTTTCAGTGGCTTTATTACCTCTTTTTGGCGGGAGTCATGGGCTTGGCCATCATCCTCTCCCATTCGAAAGCGGGTATGCTTTCAATTCTTTTCGTGGTAATCGGGCTTGCTTTCCTAGTACGGTTACAGGGTCAACGCAAGGCGTCCGTCTTGGGAGTGCTTATTTTCGGGATGATTGCAGTGGGTTTTGGAATATGGACAGGACTCGCCCCTGTTCTTGCCAGGTTCCGTCAACTGGAGGAGGCGGGCTTTTTTCAGCGCGCCGACGCGCGTCTCTCAATTTGGAAGGATGCTTTGCACCTCCTCGGCGATTATCGTTGGACGGGCACGGGACTCGGGACATTCGGTGTTGCCTTTCTCAGGTACCAGACGACGATGACGGCGTCTTTTGTCGACCACGCGCATAACGACTTTCTTGAGCTTGCGACCGAAACCGGTTGGATTGGGGCCCTCTTGGTTTTCGGTCCAATTGTCTATTTGCTCTTCCGAATGGTGTATTCGTTCCTCGACGACTCCCATCGCTATCGGAGGGCCGTCACATTAGGGTGTATCGGCGCCGTCCTGGGGCTCCTCACTTACAGCGTCACGGACTTCAACTTAGAGATCCCGGCCAACGCCCTCGCGTTTGCCATGATTCTAGGTATTGGCTACAAGGCGGCATGCATTGAAAGGTCCGGCGAATCGTCTCATTGAGACCGCGCAAGGATCTCGGTGCCACGATGGAGAGTTCAGTTTCGCGGCCTGATCGGATCGGCATCAGCTTGAAGGCTTAGATCGTCGAGCCAGAATCGCCCCGCGATGAGATTATCGAGCGTCCCACTCGGACGGCGGACGACTCGCACGATAATGAGTTCGGTACTCGAGCCCGTCTTGAAATCCATGGAAAAAGGGGTCCAGACAGGACCCTCGGTTCGAAGGTCATCGGTTAGTTGGTCAAACACGGAAGGATTATAAACATCAGCAATCTCAATTCGGGGACCACTGTCCGCCGTTATGCCCTCGCTCCTCGCGAAACCCTGCAGGCGATACCCCTGCCCGGGTCTCACCTTGACATACTGGAAAACATGCTGAAAAGCGAGGTTTGTTTTCCCTGAAAAACGAACGACCAGTGAGTGATTGGGAGAACGGTAGGTATTCGTGTCTAACCCAACAAACGCTTCTTGTGCGGGAATGATCCTCCAGGAGAATCCGACGTTGAAAACGTCCTCCTCGAAATCGCCGTTGATCAGCAGGTTTCGACCCGCTCGGGCGACCGTTTCGGTCAGCCAGCCCCTCCTGACGAGGTCAGACCAGACGCGGTATGCGTCGTTAGGATGATGGCTCACGATAAGGTCGTCGATAAAGTTAGCTGCTTGCTGGAGTGAGACACTCTCGGAACCTGCGGCGATTTGGCTCCAAACCTGCACCGCTTCTAGATCACGATGACGGTCCGCCAGGTAATATAGATAGCTGAGTTCGCTTTGAAGTTGACTTGGAATCAATTCCTTGAGGATGGCGAGAGGGTCTTCGGATGCCTTCCAGGCGATGTCGAAAATGGTGTTGTTGTAATGGGACGTTCCGGCCACGACGATGCGGAAATGTCGAAACGCTTCATGAGTATTGCCCCGCAACAACATAAAGTTTCCGATCGTCCAGTGGACCTCGGGCTTGGTTGGGGCCAGGTAATCCGCTCGTCGTAAGGATGCTTCCGCCACGGCAGTATTGAGAAGGTTCATGGATGCCATCTCAAGCCACGGACGCGGGTCCGAAGGGCTCAGGCGCGCCGCACGCTCAAGGTAAGCCCTTGCCTTGCCGTGATTCATTTCGTCTGGAACGTACTCGTGTATGTGGGCGAGGGCGAGGGGGTAGTCGGCGTCCAAGGGATCAAGCTTGGAGGCTAAAGTCAGGTGATCAACGGAAACCTGGCGGGAGGAAATCCGACCCGCTAAGTACATGAGCAGGCTTTGACCCATTAGGCCCACAAGAACAACTGTCTCAACGGCCGTCAGGCAGTTCCTGGCCCAACGGCTTGAAATCATCCAACGCATGATCGTCCAGTTGGTCGGCCTTTATCAGGCTACAGGTTGGGCCAGGTGGCGCCCTTACCAGCAACCTTCGGTCGGCCGGGATCAGTCCCTCTTACATGGCTGATTATACTAGATTCAGTTCTTCTCAACTCCATTTCGGCGTGATGCTAACTTTCGGGCATGACACCCCGCGCGTTGAAAACTTTCGATCAAAGGTTGAGGACATTTTTGGAAGATCTGTTGGCCCCTTTGGGACGCAGCGATCGGCGCCATTGGGCTCGGGTTTACAATGTGGGAATGCTGCTGGACGGAGAACGCGAGTCAATCGAGCCGATGGCCGGCCGGATTGTCGGAGCGAGTGTGCAAGCGCTGCGGCGGTTCGCAGGGCAGAGTCCCCGGGCGGCGAAAGCGGTGCAGCGGAAACTGGCGCACAAGGAGGTGGACCTGCTGAGTGACCCGGGAGTCTGGATTCTGGATGAGACTTCGTTTCACAAGGCAGGGGCATACTCGGTGGGCATGGCCCGACGAGACTGCGGCGCCTTGGGGAAAGTGGCCAACTGTCAGGTGGCGGTAAGCCTCGACTGGTCGAGTGCGGAAGGCTGAAACCACGACGGGTGCGCGAGCCAATGTGGCGAAGCCGGTGACGGTAGTCAACACCAAATGCAACTCGGGCTCCCCCGGTGACAGCTGGGGGAGC
>QHZN01000123.1 GCA_003225365.1 Acidobacteriota bacterium | reverse complement strand
GATGTGGCCGTTCGCGACGAACAGGTCCGCCTGCCCGTCGAGGTCGTAATCGAAAAAGAAAAGGCCGAAGGAGAGCGAGAGCAACGACGCCCGACCTACGGTCGAAGAGGGCGCCATATCGAGAAACAGATTGCCTTCGTTGTGGTAGAGGCCGAGCATCTCATTCGAGAAATTCCCGATGGCGAGGCTCGGGAGTCCCGAGCGGTCGTAGTCGAGTTCGTCAATGCCCATCGCCCCGCGCACCTTTCCGTCTTCGTTGAAGGCGATGCCTTCGGCCACCGCCTGCTCGGTGAAGGTGCCGTTGCCGTTGTTGTGGTAGAGCTTGTTCGGCTGGGTGTCGTTCGAGACGGCGATGTCGGGCCAGCCGTCGCGGTCGTAATCAATCACTGCCACGCCCAGCGATTTCGACGTGGGGTCGTAGATTCCCGCCTTTTCAGTGACGTCTTCGAAGCGGCCGTTGCCCAGGTTGTGGAACAGCCGGCAGGTGTCACCTTTGTAGGCTTCGGGCGTGCAATAGGACTTGTGCACGCCGTCGAGCTTACAGACGATATCCCCCTTTTCGGACCACTTGACGTAATTGGTGACGAACAAATCCAACTTGCCGTCGCGGTCGTAGTCCAGCCACACGGCGCTTGCGCCGAAGCCGGTGTTGTTGACGCCCGCGGACTTCGTCACGTCCTTGAACGTGCCGTTGTGCTCGTTATGGAACAACCGCGCCTCGCCGAGGCCGGTAATGTAGAGGTCGTCCCAGCCGTCGTTGTCGAAATCGCCCACCGCCACGCCCATTCCGTACATCTCGACGTCGAGCCCGGAGCGGGCCGTCACGTCGGTAAACGTTCCGTCCCCGTTGTTGTGGTAGAGCTTCAGGGTGGTCCGGCGGGTCCGATGTCCGGGGAAGTCCGCCCCGTTGACTAGTAAGACGTCCGGGTTTCCGTCGTTGTCGTAGTCGAGGAACGCGCAGCCTGAGCCCATGGTTTCGGGCAAATACCTTTTGCCGAATGCGCCGCTGTTGTGGACGAATTGGATTTTCGCTGCCGCGGTCACATTCTCAAAATGCACGTTTCGAGATGTTGCAGGCCCTGTCGGAGACCCTGATCCCGCGCCCGCTTGACGAAGGGAGCCTGGTCGAAGGGCAGGCGGGCCGCCGGAAGCGGCGTAAGCGCCGCCGAATACACACTCTAGTAGAGTCACGACCAGCAGCGCGCAGATTCCGACAATTGAGGCCCGCGATGTCACCGCGATGAAGCTCCCCGTCGCACCTCGCGGCTCCCAGCCAAGGCCGAGCGGGCGCCTGCGCGCTTGCTTCTGACTTCTGACTCCTGACTCCTGACTTCTCCATACGCGGGCCGGCCTTGCAGTCCTTCCATTGCCACTGAGACGTGCTCGTGGATGGGCTGCGCCTCGTTATTGTCTTCGGGATGCGCGAGCTTGTAAGGGCCGGTGATGGCCTGCGAGGCTTCGTCGGCTTTGAAGCGCAAGTAAAGTTTCTCCTCCCGCGCGGCCCGGGCGTCGTCCCTCAAGCCACGATAGCAAAGCATCAGATTGTAGTGCGCCTCCAGGTCCTCGGGGTCCACCTGGAGCGTGTGCTTGTATTGCTCGAGGGCTTCGCGGTAACGGCGCTGGAGGAAAAGCATTCTGCCTATCTGGTTGCGAACCACTCGGTCCAAGGGATACTCGGCCTCCGCCTTCGCGAACTCATCGTAAGCGGCAGGGTAATTCCCGTCAGCCTTAAGCACGAGGCCTGTGAAGTAATGCGCGCTGGCGAGGCGTGGATTGAGCTCGAGCGCCTTCGCGAGCGCCGGCTTCGCTCGGTCGGTGTTCCCTTCCTGGACTCGCGCCCGTGCCACGTTGACCCAGCCGTCGGCGTATTTCGGGTCAATCTGGGCGACCGTCTCGAAAGCCCGTTCAGCGCCTTTCAGGTCGCCTTGAAGCAACAAGCCGATGCCATAATCGTTCCAGCGCTCGCGGTCCTTGGGATCGAGCTTGAGGCTTTCGGCGAACGAAGTAGGGGCGGGTCCATGATCCGCCCCTGCGTTCACGACGGGAAGCTCCACCGAATTTTCGGCGATAACGACGATGGGGACGTCGGGGATTCGCTGGTCTTTGGCCGAAACCTCGGAGAGATCACCAGCAAAAACCCAGCGACCGTCGTCGTAGTTCGGGGTCACGTCGGGATGCGGTTGGCGGGGGTCGCGCACGCCCGCAAAGGCCCATTGGGTGTGCCACCAACTGAATTTGCGGTAATTGAGCTTCGCCGTGAAAGTGATACGGTTTCCGACATGCGCGGGCACTATCAATCGAAAATGCGCGGTATCTGCGGCTCCGGGCGGGATAAGGCGCGTGTACATAAGGGCGCGAGTGGACCAGGCATTCCGTTTGTTGATGGGATTGCCGTGGGCGTCGAGCTGAAGGGACCGGTAGAAGTGCGCGCCCGGGTCCACGGGACCGCGGCCGTGGTCAGCGACTCCGCCGCTCCAGAAAATGGCGCGCCCCTTCTCATCCCGCGCCTGGAACTCCAGCCAACAGTCGAACGCGTCCACGGTCCCCCCGGGGAAGAAGTGGCCGACCTTGCGCGTGCGCACGACTACTTCGACGCGGACAGTCTCGCCGCGATGGAGGCTCGTATCGACGCGGCCCAGCGGCGCGATGAGCTTGGAGGGCGGCCCAACCGAGGCTGGCGCGCCTGCGAGGCCCGTGGAAGATTCCTCGCCCACCGCGAACGTGCTCTCAAGCTGCGGCGTCTCCTGTCCGTAGGCGCCGCCCGCCGCCGCGGAGCCTTCCGGCTCCGCGGCTAGGGCAAAGATGTCCACGCTCAGAGCGCCCTTCAGGAATTGTTCGACCGCCTCGACCTGCTCCTGGTCGCCATAGGCGGTGGGGACGGCGGTGTTGGCCGCCGCAAACCGGTGCGAGTGGACGAAGCCGTCGAGGTTCGCGAAATCCTTGGACGGCACCAGGGGCATGTGGCAGTCCACGCAGGTCTGAGATTTTGGCGGATAGTAAAACGACCGCGCTCCGAAGCCCGACACCCCGCTCGCCTGCCAGTTGTCGTAATCGTCGAAGCCGCGAATCCAGCGATAGTGGTTGACGGGGACGTCCAGGTGGACCTTGTGGCAAGCCGAACAGAATTCCGGCACGAGCCGCGGGTTGCGATGGAAATCCTTCAGGAAGGCGCTGCGGTGCGGCTTTGGATCGAGCAGCACGGCGTAGTCGTGGGCCCAGTGGAGCAGAGGATTCTTGCTCGAAGCCAGCTCGTCGAGCGGAGGATACTCCATGACGAAGCCGCCCTGCCCCATGGTGTCATTGACATGCACAATCGAATGACACGACATGCAGCCCAGGCCGTTTTGCGCCTCGCGCGTGTGCTCGATCTCCCGAATGGGATGTTTCTGCATCAGGTCGGCGAAAGCCAGCGCGTGATCGTGGCAGCCCGCGCACCACATTGATGAGCGGATGCCGATGGTGTCCTGCATGTACTCGATGGACTTCCGGTACCACTGGTTGTTGAAGGAGGCGAAGTGGTGCATGGAGCTCGACCACTGATGGTAAATGTCCGGGTGGCATTTCTGGCAGGACTCCGAATCCATGAAGAACTTGGACTTAATGGGCTTGCCATCTACGGTGGTGGCGGAACTGGGGAACAGCAGGCTGGATGGGCCGCCGCCCTCGCCCTCCATATTGAGCGGCGCCAGGGGCGGGTTTTGAATCTGAAACTCGGGATCCGGCCGGAGACGATAATAAGCCGCCGCTGAAACGTAAAAGGCGGCGGACGCGAGCGCCACAGCCGCGGCTGTGCGGTATGCGCGGCCGAACCGCGCGCGAGTCTCGGCGAACCGGCCGAGCCTGCCGAGATGCCCTAGCAGGAAGAAGAGACCTCCGACAGCCAATCCAACGTGCGCGTAAAGGGCCAAGGTGTGCGGCCTGGTCATGCCGACGATGGCAAGAAATACCCCGAACCCAGTGGAGAGATAAACGAAATACATGCCTGGCTCTGTGAGGCGGAGCTTCGAGTTCCGCTGGAAGAGATAAGCGACCAGGGCGACCACAGCGGCCAAACCGAGGAGCGGATGGAGCAGGGCGTTCGCGACGTAAAACAGATTGGGGTCGCCAAAGGCGGCGATATAGGCGCTGTTCGCCACCAGCAACAGGCCGAGGATGAGGACAACTCGGCCCGCGCGCAATCTACTCGGAGAGGAATCGGCCATCTCTACAATTCAGTTCCCGCGCCCGACGCCAGGTAGAAGATTCGCCCCACTGGAACAACGGAATAAAATACCAGAGCGAGCCCCCGGTGGGGCTCGTATATTCATACTACTCGCGAGGTTTTATTCTATTAGGGTCATCGCGCCACCGGGGCGGGGGCGGGCCCTCCCAGCGGCGCCGTTGAGGCTGAGGATCAGAACGTCAAGCGCCCGCTCAACTGAACCTGCCGGCCGGGGTGCATGGCCATGGTAATCGTCCCGAATTGCGGCGTGTTGACAAAGCGATTGGGTGTCCCATAGTTGCTGTGGTTCAGGGCGTTAAAGAGCTCGCCGCGCATCTCGAAGTGTAGCGTTTCCGTCAGGCGGAACTCGCGCGTCATCGCGAGGTCCATCAGTTGCATGCCCGGCCCTTCCACCGTATTTCGGCCGGCATTGCCGAATTGAAATGCCGGAGGCGCGGCAAATGCGGCAGGATTGAACCACTTCGTGGTGTTGCGAGTGCCCTCCGTAAAGATGGGCTGGCCCGTAGCGTTGGCGCGGACGGGGTTTTCGCCGAGCAACGTCCCGGCATTCGCCGTATCACCGAAAACCGAAACCGTAAAAGGGAACCCGCTTTCCGCTTGAAAGACGGAGGCGAGTTCCCATCCTTGCGTCAGGCGGTTGAACCCCGCCCTGCGCCATGCCGGCAGGTTATAAACCAGGCTGGCGATGAACCGACGCCGGACGTCGCAGGCGAGCCCTTTTTCGGCGTCTAGGTTTGAGTTGTTCTGCGGAATTGCGGACTCGTCCATGGGCGAGCGGAAGTCGGGAGCGTTGGTCAGGCTCTTGGCCCAAGTGAAGTTGCTGAGAAGGGTCAGCCCGTGCTGGAAGCGGCGCCGCACGTCCACCCAGCCCGCGTCGTACCAGCTCCGCGCCGTGTCTTCGAGCAAGTTGATCGCCGATACCGGGAACGTGTCGCTCACCATAGTCACGCCGGGCGGGAAAGTTGTTCCCGGCAGGAAGCGGATGGTCTTGAAGGGCCGTCGAGGGTTGATCGGCCCGGGGCCGGGCAATGCGTTGTTAATCAGGTGCGAGCGCTGTAAATGGTAGCCGCGCGAGCCCTGGTAGCCGACTTCGACTACGGCGTTACCCGGAACGGCCTTTTGAAGGGAGAAACTCCACTGTTCGATGTACTGGGGCGAATTGTGCGGGTCGAACGAGGCAAAACTGACCCTGGTCTTCCCTAGGATGGGGGAACCAAAGTCAAACCCTTGGAGGCTGGGATTGAAATTGTCGCTTTGCTGGGTTTCGGGAAAAACAAACGGTACGTTGTGGCGCTGATTACACCAAGTGTTCATGTCCACCGGCGTGAAGAAAAGGCCGAATCCGGCGCGCACCACGAACCCGTATCGTCCCTGGACCGCGTGGGTCAAGCCGAGTCGCGGCGCAAAGTTCAAGGTGCTGGGAAACATCAGTCCTTCGGGCATGCCGGCTTGTCCACCAACGAAAGCGGTTGGAACTCCATTCACGAACTCCAGGTTGCTGCCCCGTTTGTTTGCCCGAACGTCGTAGAGCGCGCTCATGTATTCATAGCGCAGGCCGAGGTTGACGGTGGTCGTCCCGGAAACGCGCCAGTCATCCTGAACGAAGGTGTCGCCATACCACTGACGGAGATCCATGTCCGGGATGCCCGCCTGACGCTGCTTGACGACGGGCAGGCCCAAAAGGAAACTTGCCAGCGCGGAGCCAGTGCCGTCGTTCGTAGCCGTCTGGGTCGTAAAACCTTTGGTGAATTGGTAGAAGCCGCGGTTCTGGAAGAACCCCCACATGGGCCAGAAAAATCGCCTGTAATCGCCCCCGACTTTCAAGGAGTGGCGGCCCATCTGGCGGCTCCAAATGTCCTGCCCCTGGAGCACCGTGTCCCAGTCCTGGACGGGCGTCGCGGCGAAGGTGTCCCCGATGCCGTCGTAGCCCTGCAGGGAGAACCACGGCATCCCCCACGCCCCTCGGCCTCCAAACCCCACGCCCTGAATCCCCAGTTCCGTGACGTAATCATGCGTGAAGTTGTCCTCGGAATACCGATGCATGGAAAGGCGCGAGATCCCGAACCATGCTGTATTTACGGTGTTGGAAGATAAGATGTGCGTCTCGGACACCGTCAGATTCTGGGCGAGGTTGTTGTCAAAGGCTCCGAAACCCGGGAGGTTTTGTGGCGTAAAATCACGCTCGGAAAGAATCGAGTAGCGG
This sequence comes from Acidobacteriota bacterium, assembly GCA_003225365.1. Lineage (GTDB taxonomy): Bacteria > Acidobacteriota > Terriglobia > UBA7540 > UBA7540 > Gp13-AA74. Next base: position 25,369 of record QHZN01000123.1, on the reverse strand, counting down.
GCAAAAAGCGCGTCACCGCCCCTCAAATTCCGGTCCACGCGAAATGTCCCCTGGTCGGACGTGTTGCGGTTCGTCCGTTGATCCAGGTAGTTGTTTGAGTCGAAACCGCCCCCTGCCCCCATCCCCATGGCGCTGCCAGGACCAAGGTTCGGGGCTGGCAAGAGGCTGAGTACCGTGAGTGCGACGGAACTTATGCCGCTCGTGATGATGTTCCCGGGGAAGGCGTCCCGCAGAAACTGTGGGTTCGTCGGGCTGACCGGCTTCGAGGAGTTGTAGTTGGGATTGGGATGGGTGGTGGTTGGATCGTAGATGACTGTGCCGCTCTGGGTGAAGTCGCCCATGCGCTCGGGGAGGCTCGGGACGGTCTCGATCTCGGTGGCGATGTTGCTCAGGCGGAACCCTTCGTAGTTGGCAAAGAAGAAAATCTTGTTCTTCTGAATCGGGCCGCCCAAGGAAGCCCCAAACTGGTTCTGAGAAAGGTGAGGGGTGTTATCGGGTTCGTTGAACGTGCGCGCGTCCAGGACGCTGTTGCGGATAAATTCATAAACATCGCCGTGCACCTTGTTGCTGCCGGACTGCGTGACGATATTGACCTGGGCGCCGCCCGCTCCGCCGAACTCCGCCGAATAGCTGCCGGTCTGGACTTTGAATTCCTGCACAGCGTCCGGCGACGGGCTGAGCGCCAGGGTATTGAACGTTGGGTCCGTATCCGTGGCGCCGTCGAGAAGAAAGTAGTTGGCGTTGGGCCGCCCGCCGCCGACGCTCAGGGCGGAATCCTGTTGGGGCCTCCAGTACAGCGGGTTGGTGGTGCCCGTTTGGGCGCCGGAGCCCGCGTGGACGCTCGGCGCGAGCAGCGCCAAATCCAGGAGGTGCCGGCCGTTGAGCGGAAGTTCTTCAGTCATCTTGGGCTCGATGACTTCGCCCAGAGCGGCGTCGGCGGTGCGAAGCATCTCGACACTGCTCACCACCTTGACGGCTTGCGTCAGCGTGCCCACCTGCAGAGTGAAATCGAGCCGGAGGGACTGGTTGACCTCAAGCGTCAGTTTGCGCGCCTGCTTGGCGAACCCCTTCGCGCTGGCGGAAAGCTCGTATTGCCCGGGATTGAGGCTGGCGAATTGGTAGCTCCCCTCCGTCGAGGTTTCGACAACGCGGGAGAGGCCCGTTTCCGTCTCCGTCAGAACTACTCGGGCGCCGGGAATCGGCAGCCCTTTGGCGTCCGTCGCCAGGCCGTCAATGTGCGCTCCGTTAACTTGCGCGAGGAGGTGCGGGGCCGAAATGGCCGGAATCAAGACGGCCACGGCAATCCACATGACAGATTTCTTCATTCGACCTTCGTGGTACACCCGAGCCGGAATCCCGGCCCGAGTCCCTTGACCCAGCCGACGCGATGGCTTTCTTGGAATCCGAGAAAAGCCCAGTGCCCGATTCGACTCCAGCAGTTTAGAAAGGCCCCAAGGAGAACGTCAATAATTGGAATGAATTACTCGAAGGGAAAAAATGCATCAGTGGGTCTTGAGGGGAAAAGGGAATTCGGCGCCAAAGGCGGCATCGAGGGCCGAATAGATGGCCCCGAAGGTTTGGGCGCGGTCGCCGAGGGCGCTTAATTTGACGGGAGGAGCGCCGGGATGGATCGTTCCCACGACTTTGCGGACGATAGAGAGCATCCGCTCGGGCGCGCCTTTAATCAACCCGCCGCCCAACACTATCAAGTCCGGATCCAGAACAGCGACAAGGTTGGCCACGCCCACGCCGAGCATGGTGAAGATTTCATCGAGTAGGGCGCGCGCCTTGGGATTGCCGCGCCGCATGGCGTCGAAGACGAAACGCGCGTCACGCGCTCCGGCCAGGCCGGAAAACTTACGTCGCCCGGGCGTCCCCAGAACCCGCCGCCCCGCCGCCGCGATACCCATGCCGGAGACGTAGTGTTCAAAATAGCCCGTATCGGGAAATACCTCCGCCCAGCGCCGCCAGTCCACGTTGAGCCGGAAAAGCTCTCCTGCCGAGCCCGTCCGCCCGCGGTAGAGTCGGCCGTCGGCAAAAATCCCCGAGCCGATGCCGGTGCCGAGCGCGACGAAGACAAAGTTGTCTTTGCCGCGCGCCACGCCCCGCCAGTACTCGCCAACCGCCGCCAAATTCGCGTCGTTCTCGATTTCGACCGGCACGCGGAACAAACGCTCGAGCTCCGAGCGCAGGTCAATATTTTTCCAGCCCGGCAGATTGTTGGCGAACGTAGCGATGCGGCTCTTCGGGTCCACCGGGCTCGGGACCGAAATGCCGATGGCGCGCAAAGCCGCCCCTCTCCGGACGCGAACGAGGCGCCGGATGCCTTTCGCGATATGGGCGATGGTCTTCTGAGGGCCGTCTTCCGGGCGGACCTTGCCCCCCACACCCGAAAGGGGAGCTCCGCTGAAGTCCGCCAGCGCGAAGCGCAGGTTCGACGCCCCCATGTCCACGCCCACGACCTGCCCGAAGGCCGGATTGAAGGAGATGCCTCTATCGCGTGCGCGGAGCACGCCCGCCTTGACGAGTTGCGCGAGGCATTGGTTCAGTGACTCGGGGCCGTTGCCCAGTGCCCTCTCGAGCGCGCGGCGTGACACTTCGCCGCGCCTCAAGACCTCGCGCAAGACGCGAGCGGAATCGCTTTCCAAAGTCATCGTATGGGAGTGACGGGGCGGCGTTCGGCCGGAATGACAAGCGCACCCTTTTCGGGCGCTCTGTTATCCAAAGCTGCCGCGCTTCATTTCCTCGGCAATATAGTCGGCGGCCCGCATGGCAAGCGTCATGATGGTGAGCGTGGGATTTTTTTCAGTGGACGAAACAAACGCGGCCGCGTCCACCACGAACAGGTTCTTGACGTCGTGTGATTGGTTGAATTTATTGAGGACGGACTTTTTGGGGTCGTCGCCCATGCGGGCCGTACCGGCTTCGTGGATGCTCCAGCCGGGCGGCAGGGGCTCGGTGCGCTCGCCCATGACCTCGATGCCGGCCGCCCGAACGAGCCGATGCTGACCACCGCCGCGTAATTCTTTTTCACTTCCTCCTTGAACCTTGCGCCGAAGCCCGGCAGCTTCCGCGCGAAGCCCGGGAATTCGGAGCTTCCGCCCCCGCCCTCGAAGCCGTAGCCGCGGATGAAGTTCGGCTGCTTTTCGGTGAGGTTCCGGAAGCGCGGGATGTAAATCCCCGCGCCGTCGGGCTTGGCATCGCCGCCGCGGTTGGTGTCTCCGCGCAGCTTCGGAACAACACCCATGATGTCGCCGGCCATAATTTGTTCGCAGAAATATTTCCCCAGCACGCCGCTTGAATTTGCCAGGCCCTGCGGGTAGCGCTGGTCTTTCGAGTTCAGGAGAATGCGCGTGGACTCCAAGCACCCCGCTCCGAGCACGATGACTTTGCCGTAGGCCTCCTCGGGCGCGCGCGACACGCGGTCGAGGAACAAAACGCTTCGAGCCCGGCCGTCGTCGCCCAGGAGGACTTTCCAAGCCACGGCGTTCGGACGAAGCGTCAGGTTGCCGGTCTTCTGGGCGATGGGGATGAGCACGCCGACGGAGCTGAACGCCGCCGCCACATTGCAGACGCGTCCGCAATGGCCGCAATAGTGGCAGGGCGCGCGGCCGTTCACCGGCTCCGTGGCGGTCGCCGAGCGGCCGTGGATGACATGGCGGCCGGGAAAACTCTTCTCCACCCCGCCCTTCAACACCCATTCCGGACACGTCAGCGGCACAGGCTTCAGGAAAAAGCTGTCCGGGTTATTTTCAAGATGCTCGGCGTGCCCACAGACCGCGACCATCTTTTCGGTGCGCGTGTAATAGGGTTCGACCTCGTCGTAAGTGATCGGCCAGTTCTCGCCGAACCCGTCGTAGCGCGCCGCCTGGAAGTCCCGGGGGCTGAAGCGCAGCGAGACCAGACCCCAGTGCAGCGTCTTCCCGCCTACGCAACGCGCCCGCACCCAAACAAACTTTTTTCCGGTGTAGGGATGCTCGAGTTCATTGATGAAGTGCGGTTTGTTCCATTCGTTCGCAGTGTAGTTGTATTTGGCGCGCTCGAGCGGCCGAATGCGGCCGCGGAAAGGGAGTTCGTAAGGCTTTTTATGGTGCTGGAAATCGCTGGCGATGTCGAGGTGCGGCCCCGCTTCGAGCATCAGCACCTTGAGACCCTTCAAGCAGAGCTCGGTTGCGGCCATCCCGCCCGCCGCCCCGGACCCGACCACTACCGCGTCATAGACCTGTGGCATTGTGAGAGCATCCCCCTCGGGATTCCTGAGTCTAGCGCGGAATGGTAAGCTTGCAAGCGGAAAAACGTCCGCCGTCTCCGGTCGGTGGTGCATTGCCACCGGCCCTCTGCTCTTGGTCCCACCCGAGCTGGTTCGATAGGACGACGGAGTGCGGAAAACGTTTCTTAGCTATTGGACCGGCGGTTCAATTTTCTGAGGATTAAATCCGAATACGACTGCGGAACGATATCCCGGCGGCGCACACGAAAAAGTTTCTGAAAGTGCCGGGCCTGTTCGTAGTTTCTCTTGATGCTCGACTTTCGACGCCGAACTCGGGACTTCCCTATCGCTTCGACCTCGACGAACCGCCCGAGGCCGCGCACGCGGTCGAGATGAATCTTGACGTTGCCGACGAAATAGATTTCGCGGCGCTTGGCAACCACCACGCGCACGCCGAGCGCCGCGGCCAGGACTTCGCCGAGCGAGTTCCCCTCGGGCAGCGTTACGAGCTCGACCTCGGAGCGCCGCGCGCGGCCGAGGTTCCGGCGTCGGTAGAAAATCAGCGCATTTTCGATCTTTCCTTCCCGCAGCTTAAGCCGGCCCGAGGGCACGCGGAAGTAGGTGTCCCGTTGGTAGTCTTCGCCGATAAACCGCGCGCGAAGCCCTTTAAGCGCGGCCCGTATGTGCTTCGTGTCTTCCATGCGAGCTTTGAATTCGTAGTTGAGGATTTTCACGAATGCCCTCAAGCCGGCGCGGAGGGAGTTGCACCGACTAACAGGCCGATGATAAACCCCTCCACGATGTGATTCTGAGGAGTCCCGATTCATTCCATCGGGACGACGAAGAATCTGCTTGGTTGTCAATTTATCGATGAGCAGATCCCTTCGCGGAGCTCAGGGCAGGGTCTTCGCTGAGTTTACCCTGAGCGGGAATGAAGGGATTCTTCCGCTTCGCTCGGCTCAGGGTCGGAATGACAAGCGAAGAGCCTGCCCTGAGCGAAGCGAATGGGGCTCAGGGTGACAACCCCGCCAGAGTTTTTCATCATCCTGCTACCGCTCAACGGAATGCCGGCGACATCGCCAACCCCGGCGCGCGCTCAACTGACAGCCTTCTTGTGAAACTGCCGCAGCCCCACGGATAGCAGCAAGGCATTAAATAGGACCAATCCCGCCCACACGGCCAGGAGCGACAGGTGAGGGAACTGGGGGACAAGCGTGCCGCGCAGGCCTTCGCTTGCATAGACGAGAGGGTTGAGGAGCACAGCCTTTTGCAGGAATGGGAAATTTTCGAGCGCGCTCCAGGGATAATAGGTGCAACCGAAGAAGATCATCGGAGCCACCACCAATGTAAACATCAGGCCGACGTGGGTCTGGTCAACGCTGCATCCTAACGCCAGACCCCCGGCGGCGGAGAACAGCGCCACGAGTGCGGCCACCCCGGCAAAGACCAGCGGAGCGTGGAGGCTCAGTTCCACGCCCGGACGAAGCAATAACCAGGCCGCCGGGATGACCATCAGGCCCGCCGCCAGCGCCTGCAGCGTGCCGGCGACCACTTTCTCGACGGCCACCCAGGAGATATCCATAGGGGCGAGCAATCGGTCTTCGATCTCGCGAGTCCACTGAAACTCCGCGATCAGCGGCATCGCCACCGCCCATATGCCGGTGCCGACCATGCTGATGGCCATGATGCCTGGAAGCAACAGGCTCTTATAAGCGGGAGGCATGTAGCCGCTGCCGACCATCACCCGGCCGAAGATAAACACGAACATCAGCGGCTGAAGGAAGGTTTGCAGCAAAATGGGCACGAAATTCCGCCGAGCGACGTGGGCATCGCGCCCGAGCATTGCCAGAAAGGCCTTACGGTTCATTCGCGCAGGCTCCTTCCCGTATGGTGAAGAAAGAGGTTCTCGAGGCTAGGCTCGGAGAGGTGCACGTCGTACAGGTCGACGCGGCCGGCGAGAGCCAAGCTGGCGATCTCGGGAACTAGCGACCCGCCGCGGTCCGCGTACAAATCCGCGCCGTTCGCGTCGGTGGCGTGCACCTCGCGGACGCCGCCAAGAGCCCGAAGACGCTCGAGCAATTCCGGGGAGTGCTGCCCGAAGCGCAAGCGCAGCAGGTATCCACCCGGCACGGAGGCTTTTAATTCCCTCGGGGTGCCCAGGGCGATCACGCGTCCGTGGTCAATGATCGCAAGGCGTTGACACAGGGCGTCGGCTTCTTCCATGTTATGGGTGGTCAGCAGGATAGTTTTTCCGCTGTGGTTATACTCGCGGATGATCTCCCACAGAAGCAATCGAGTCTGTGGGTCCAGACCCGCGCTGGGCTCGTCGAGGAAAAGCACTCTCGGGTCGTGCATCATGGCTCGCGCGATGGAAAGGCGTTGCATCATGCCCCCGGAGAATCCGCGAACTAGCTGGTCGGCACGGTCGAGGAGCTTAAAGCGGTCGAGCAGTGCGTACGCGCGCTTCGTCCGTTCCACGGAGCTGAGGCCGAAATAGGCGCCGTGGAAAACCAGAATCTCTCGGGCGGTGAGTGAAAAATCCAGGTTGGGGCGCTGCGCCACGACTCCAATCAGGCGCTTGACCGTCGTTTGTTCTTTCCAAACATCGTGCTCGCCGATCCAGGCTTGGCCGCTGGCGGGCCGCACGCGCGTTGTGAGGATGCCCACGGTCGTGGATTTACCCGCGCCGTTAGGTCCGAGCAGGCCGAAAATTTCCCCGGGCGGAATTTCCAGCGAAATTCCATCCAAGGCAACGATTTCCGGTTTTGGTTGTTTGCTCTTGCTTGGTGCCCGAAAGAAGGTGAAACCGCCCACCCCGGCAGCGAGCGGGGGCGGAGAGGTGTATACCTTGCGAAGATCGCGCGTGCGGATGCCGACCATCATCTCGGACTCGCCATCGGCGCGGGCTTCCGGAAGCCCCGGGTTTCCGCGAGCGACAACGGACAACGACTCGTCGGTCAAAGCGGAGCGGTGATTATTCCAGAGCCGAGAAGGCGATGTCAATTTATGGAATAACAGTGAAAACCTGATTGGCGAGGAAAGGGGAGCCTGCCCGATGGGCTGGGGCCCTCAGGCACCGAGGTTCGAGTTCCGTCCATCTAGATTCAGTTGCAATTAAAATCTACCGCGATGCATCCACGCCTTAAGACGCGCTGGAACCTCACGCCGCGCGAGGCCATGCGGCTGCAAGAGCGCCTGCGCCAGCTCGTCATTCAGGAAGACCGGTTTGGCAAGATTCGGTACGTGGCGGGGGCCGACTTGGCATTCGACCCTGAGACGGGCCAGGCAGTCGCCGGTGTCATCGTTTACAGCTTTCCCATGTTGCAGGAAGTCGAACGGCAACACGCTTGGCGAAAGCTCCGATTTCCTTACGTACCGGGCCTCCTCTCGTTCCGCGAGACTCCCGTGCTCATGGCGGCGTTTCGCAAACTCCGCACCGAGCCGGACTTGATTTTGATTGACGGCCACGGCCTCGCGCACCCGCGGCGGTTCGGCATCGCCTGCCACGTCGGCGTCATTTTCGATAAGCCGACGATTGGCTGCGCGAAGTCGCTCTTGGTGGGCGAGCACGCCGAGCCGAGCCTGACGGAAGGCTCGACCGCGGCGCTCGTGGACAAGCGCCAGCGGGTCGGCATGGTGCTGCGCACGCGCTTTGGAGTGAGACCGATCTACGTTACCCAAGGCCATTGCGTCTCACTCGCAAGCGCCGTGCGCATCGTCCGCCGATGCCTCGACGGCTACCGCATCCCTAAGCCCACCCGCGAAGCCGACCACTACGTCCGAGAATTGCGCTCCGCTGGACAGGCCGTGCTGCTATAATCGGCCCGGTTTTCCGAAAACATGAATCCTCGGAGGCTTCTAAAGGAGGCGAGATGAGCAATCGGGAATTTTTCATCGAGAGGTGGGACGCCGAGTTTCCGGCCACGCTTCGAGTGCTCAAGGCGCTGCCGATGGACAAGCTCGATTACCGGCCGCATCCACGGTCAATGTCGGCGGGCGACCTTGCGGCGCTGCTCGCGGAAGAGGCTGGGAGCCTCATCGAATTGTGCGACAAAGGAAGCATCACCTGGGGCGGGCCGCCAAAAATCAAGAAGCTCGGCGAAATGGTGAGCGAGTTCGAGCGCGCTTCCAAAACGGTCTCAGAAAAACTCCGCAAGCTGAGCGACGCCGCATGGGAAAAGAAAGCGCCATTCTACGTGGACGGCAAAGACGCCATCGGCGAGACCGCAGGCGGCCTCTGCTGGCTCTGGCTGTTCGACTCCATCCACCACCGCGGCCAGCTCAGCACGCACATCCGGCCGATGGGCGGCAAGGTTCCTTCCATCTACGGCCCGTCGGGAGACGATCCGGGGGCAATGGTTTGATTCGCGGGCAGCAACGCCCTGCGGCACAGCCGCCATAAACGACCAATGTCATGGTGACCCTTCGCGCTGTCATTCTGAGCGAAGCCCCGTACGGTCTGCTACGGGGCGAAGCGAAGAATCTCGCTCTGCTCGCTCACGGTAAACTTCGCGAAGCACCTCGCTCGGTGCACGAAAAGGCAGGGCGAGATCCTTCGCTGGCGCTCAGGATGACAAGTTGCCCGAGGGGATGACGGCGCTTGAATTTACGCGGTCCGCCTCTTCGCCTCGTTCTTGCGAATCTTCTCCATGACTTCACTCGGGCAGCCGGGCCATTCCGAGAGCATCTGGTTGCCGAGGTAGGGCAGGTCCTGGACGCCCATCTTGCTCGAAAAAAATCCGGACACCACCAGGTTGCGAAGGTGATTGAAGAACGTGACGCCGGCAGCGTCTTCGGGCGCGGCTGTCTTCGGAAAGGCGATGCGATCGAGCATTTGCTTCTGCTGGTCGGGTGGGGAGTCCACAAAGTCGCGGCCATAAGCGCGCTGGCTCTCGAGGTCGAGCCAGATCAGGCCGCCGCGGACGGCGGCAAGCGCCTCGCCGCCCCGCAACGCCAGCCAGTCGTCAATGAACTCGGGCACGGCGGCCTCTGTGGCGCTGCCGCTGCGCTCGTCGCGGGGAATGATGTAATCGGAAAGAAGACGGACCGTCTTCCATTCGTGCTCGTCAAACGTTTGACGCTGGTATTCCCCGGTCCCGCTCTGCGGGACGGGTGGCCGCGCCTGGCGCTTCGCCACCCGGGCCACCGCCGGCCCGATCGGCACCAGCGCCGCGGGCACAGTAGTCAGCGCCCTAAGGACATCACGTCGGTTGAGCGCGCCTTCCGGCTTCTTTGCCACTTCGTTGGCCATACGAACCTCCACCGAGATGAAAATCGTAGGGGCAGGCCTGCGTGCCTGCCCGAGGACGCATTCCGCGCACGCGGGACGCCCCTACTACACACTTCCCTTCCGCACCTGCTCCGCAATGTATTCCGAGGTCCGCCAGGCGAGCGCCATGATGGAGAGCGTGGGATTCTTGTCAGCGTTGGAGCAGAAGGGCGCGCCGTCGGTGACGAACAAAGTCTTCGAGTCCCAAGCCTGGCAATAGGGATTGAGCACGGAAGTCCGCCGGTCGTCGCCCATGCGCGTGGTGCCAACCTCGTGGATGATCTCGCCTCCCTTTGAGATTCCCCAGTTGTCGTCGGCGCTGAAGCGGGAGAGCACCTCGCCGCCCGCCGTCAGGATGATCTCCTCGAAGATTTCTCGCGAGTGCTTGGCCATGAGGATTTCGTCCTGCGTCCATTTGAAATGGAATTTCAGAACGGGAACGCCCCACTGATCCACGACGGTCGGATCAATTTCGCAGTAGCTGTCCTCGTTCGGGATCATTTCGCCGCGGCAGGAGAAGCCCACGAAAGCGCCGTGGAGCTTGCGCACCCCTCGCTTGAGCTCCACGCCGTAGCCGCCGCCGAGGAACTTTTCCGTGCCGTAGCCTGAATAAGGTCCCGGCATGCCGCGCCCGCCGCCAAACTCAATGTGGTAGCCGCGCGCGAACGGGAGCTCGCGCCGCAACTGCCTCTGATAATTCCACCAGGGCATGTAGAGGTGCATCCCGCCCACGCCGTCGCAGTTGTGTGGCGGGAGGTCCATCAGGATAGGCAAGAAGCCATCGCTTCCGTCGGCGCCCACTGTGTCCATCAAATATTTGCCGACCAGCCCCGAGGAGTTCGCGAGGCCGTTCGGGTGCCGCGGGCTTTTTGAGTTGAGCAGCAGCCGCGCCGACTCGCAAGCGCTGGCCGCGAGCACCACCACTTTGCTTCGCACCTGGACTTCCTTGCGCGTCTTCTTGTCAATGTAGGAGACGCCCGTGGCGCGGCCCTCGCCGTCCACCAGGACTTCGCGCGCCATCGCGTTGCACCGGATTTCGAGATTCCCGGTTTTCAGCGCGGGCGGCAATAAGACCGTGGGGGAAGAGAAGTTCGAGGACGTGGCGCAACTTCGCCCGCACTGCCCGCAGTAGTGGCACGCCGGGCGGCCGTTCAAGGGCTGTGTGATAATCGAAAGCCGCGACGGGATGCACGGGATACCGAGTTTCTGGCACGCCTTCTGGATAACCAGCTCGTAGCAGCGCGGTTTCGGCGCGGGCTGGAACTTGCCGTCGGGCGTGTTTTCGAGCCCTTCGTGGGAGCCAAAGACGCCGATAAGCTCTTCGGTCTTGTCGTAATAAGGCGCCAGGTCGTCGTAGGTGATGGGCCAGTCGAAGCCCTTGCCGTCGCGGCTGTAAGGCTTGAAGTCGTAAGGGCCCATGCGCAGCGAGATGCGGCCCCAGTGGTTTGTCCGCCCGCCGAGCATCCGCGAACGGAACCATCTGAACTCCTGCCCGGGCGCGCTCAAGTAGGGCTCGCCTTCCACCTGCCATCCGCCCACCGCGGCGTCGAAGTAACCGAACGTGTGGCCGTGCGACGCCCCCCGGTGCGGCGCGTCGTATGTCCATTCCATCATCTTTGACTGCTTGGCCGTATCTGCGGGACGGCGGCACCAGCCGAGGCAGGGGCGAATGGCGATTCGCCCCAATACCCTACCCCACGAATTGACCCCCTTCACGTTGCCGCGTAAGATTTGCGCATGACGCTTGGCGAGGCGCTGGTCGAGGTCTGGCGGCAGGGGCTCGAAGCGGGTAAAGACACGGTCGAGCTCGAGGGCGAGCGCTTCCGCGTGAGGAGGACACGCGGCGGCCTGCGCATCGTCAGCTTCCGCGCGGGCCCGCCTGGGCAGGCAGGTTCGCACGGCTTCGACGGCATCGAGCAGAACCCGCAGACGAGTTCCCGCTGGGCCCAGCTCGCGCGCGAAGGAAAACGTATCATGCAGTTCAGCGTCAACCGGCGCTACGTCGCAAACGTCTGCGAAGGGAAATTGCTCCGCTATCCAGCCTGGAAATCGCTTGGCCTGCCGGAATGAATCGGAGGCTCACGTGAAAACATTTCTCCGGGTTGCGGCGATCTACGACATCCACGGGAACCTTCCAGCGCTCGAGGCGGTGCTTCATGACGTTCGTCAAGCCGGTGTGGACCGCGTCGTGGTCGGTGGCGATGTGGTTCCCGGCCCGATGCCGCGTGAAACCATCGCTCAACTGCGGAATCTCGACATTTCAGCCGAGTTCATCCAGGGCAACGGCGAGGTTGCGGTGCTCGAGCAAATGGCGGGCAGGGAGCCGCGCGCCGTCCCGGAACAGTTCCAGCCCATCATCCGATGGACGGCCGGGCAGCTTGGTTTCGAGCACCAGCGGTGGCTCGCAAGCTGGCCGAAGACGCTCCGCCTGATGATTCTCGGTTTGGGCGACGTGTTTTTTTGCCACGCCACACCGCGAGACGAGAAAGAGTGCTTTACTCGTTTGACGTCAGAAGAGCGCGTTTTGCCAGTCTTTGCGGGGCTGGACCTAACGGTGGTCGTCTGCGGCCACACGCACATGCAGTTTGACCGAACGATTGGAGCGACTCGCGTGGTGAACGCCGGAAGCGTGGGCATGCCGTTTGGTGAACCGGGCGCTTATTGGGCCTTGCTCGGCCCGAACGTCGAGCTTCGGCGCACCGGCTACGATCTCGCCCGAGCTGCCGAGCGCATTCGAGGTACAAAGTATCCACAAGCTCAGGAATTCGCGGCGCGCAATGTCCTCGAACCGCCATCCGAGCGGGAAATGCTGGAAGTATTCACCCGCGTCGAAGTTCACTAAGCGCGATTGAGACCCCTCATTTTGTCCACGATGAATCCGTGCCCTGACGAGCTAAATCGCCTACCAATTCGTGAACGACCAGCCCGGCCAGCGAACAAAAAGGTCGCGCTGGCCCCAGCGGCAAAAATCACAAGCATTTGACCGGATTCGCTGCTATAAATTGTAATCGGGGATTGAAACATGAAAACTTTCGCGGCGTATGTAGAGTGGGATTCCGAAAGCCGCCTTTACGTCGGAATCGTTCCGGGCGTTCCCGGCGCGCACACTCAGGGTGCGACACTCGACGAGCTGAACAAAAACCTCAAAGAAGTTCTGGAGCTTTGCCTTGAGGAGTACAAGGGCTCGCTCGACGACCTGCCGCGCTTCGTAGGGATTCACCAGATCGAGGTTGCAGTTTGAGCCGGCGCCTGTCGTGAACTTCAGGCAGATGGAGAAAGTGCTCCTTCGCCTGGGGTTCCAGGTGGTTCGACAGAAAGGCAGTCACGTCTTTTACCGTCATCCCGACGGCAGAACAACCACCTTACCCAATCAACCGGGAAGAGACTTGGCTCGCCCCCTTACCCGAGAGATCCTTCGGGAGATTGACCTCACGCCCGAACAATTCCAGAAAGAGCTGAAATAAGCCTAGCACCGTGCGCCTACTCAGATTCCGTTCGCTCGTCACGCGTCCGAAACGGTCACAAGGCTCGTCGCGCTTTGGCAAGGCGATTGGTAATGTGAATCACGGCATGATGAAACGGTGCCCGGAGCGGCAAGCTGAAGGTCAAAGATGGAAGCAGAAAGGACGCAAGCAGAAAAATCCATATTGCCTAACGCCACGCTGGCTCAAGCTAGAGCGCTTCTTCGTTGCTGCGTCCGGACTATCGCTGTGCGGCGCAATTGCGGTTTGGATTACGGGGAAAGCAGATTTTCCCTTCGTTGGGCCTGCCCTCCGTGACCTTACGTTCAGTCAGGGCGCTTTCGCAGTGGTCGCGGTAGCAGTGCCCCACGCCGGAGAGCTTCTCAGTCTCGTCAGGTCGCACGGCCGCAGAACTTCGCATTTGGTCATATTTGTCATGTCCCTAATCGTTGGAGCGTTTTCCGGATTTCTCGGCGTAGTTGTTGCAGCCTGCTTTTTTCTTTCATGGGGGGAAGTTGGCATTCTGTCATTGATTCTTCCGCTGGCGGTTGTACTTTTTTTTCATTGTGGCCTTTGCGCCGTCAGCGTTGCAGCGGCAGCCAGGGTTTATACTGTGCCGCCCACGTCGTCGCTAAACTGATCGCAGCTTCAGCATGCATACTCGCCAGCGTCTTGGTCTCAGTCCTTCCGTGGGCAACAGGTTCCGACATCGCTGCCAGACGCCTGGCGAAGATGCTTTAAGATGCTATTAGAAGGGGCACGCTTTGAGGCGTCCCGGAACTCCGCCCCTCACGCGTTCGTCGGGCGACTGACATCCTCCGCCCAAGGGGAAAGGGTTGGGGTGAAGGGGCTGGCGCTTCCGGCACGGATGAATCCGTGCCCTGACGAGCTAAATCACTTACCAATTCGTGAGCGACCCGTCGGGCCGGTGATAGATTGGAATTGGCCGGAACTGCTCGGTGACCTCTGCGACCAACTCCAGAGGTTTCGTGTCGAGCTCGACACCGAGGCCGGGCCGGCGGTTTGGCCACATCTTGCCGTTCTTGAAGTCGTATGACGCGGGCAGGTGCGGCTCCTTGGCGCCGCCCGCGCCGAGCATTTCCATCATCACGGGCCCCGAAAAAACACCGCAGCAATGCACCAGCGCAGCCTCGGCCACCGGACCAGTAAAATGCGGAATCAAGCCCACATAGTGGGTCTCGCACAGCGCGCAGATTTTGACGTATTCGGTGATGCCTCCAACGTTTGGCAGCGTCACGCGGGCGTAATCAATGAGCTGGTTTTCGACAAGCTCGCGGATATCCCACTTCGACCCGAACTGCTCGCCGACGGCGATCGGAACTTTGACGTGCTCACGCAGCTCGCGATAAGCGCCCGGGTCTTCCGAGCGAATCAAGTCCTCGGCGAAGTAAGGCTCGAGCGGCTCGATGCGCGTCGAGAGGCGTACGGCATCTGAGAAATCAAACCGCGTGTGGTAATCGAGCGCCCAATCGCCCTCGGGCCCGACGCCTTCTCGAATCTGCTGGCACTGCTCGAAAGTCTTTCGCACCGCTTCGTGGGAGTTGAACGGCTCGCCCTTTGCCGGATCGGCCGTGGCCCAGCGGAAGGCGCGGAAGCCGGCCTCGATGCAAGCGCGCGCGGTTTCTTTGAGGCTGGCCTGAGCCGGAAACGCGGTCGAGTAACATTCGACGTGGTCGCGCGAGAGCCCGCCGAGAAGATCATAGACCGGCACGCCCAGCGCTTTCCCCTTGATATCCCAAAGTGCCAGGTCAATTGCGCCCAGGGCGTCGAGCTTCTCACGCCCGGCGGGGTAGAAGTAGGCGCGGAACATCATCTGCCAGAGGCGGTCAATGCGCGATGCGTCCTCGCCGATAATCATCGCCGCGCATTGTTTCGCCGTGTCGGGCGAGCCGCCTTCGCCGATGCCCGTGATGCCCGCGTCGGTTTCGACCATGACGATGTGGAAGCTCTGATTGAAGTGCGCCGGGGATTTGGGGTTGCGGTAAAAGCGAATACGCGTGATCTTCATTCCCAAGGGCCTGTCCGGCTCGGCGGGCTTCTCCAACATTCGAGCGCCCGCGGCCGGCCCGCCAGGCGGAACGCCCTCCCTTCGACTTCGCTCAGGGACAGCGAGCGAAGTCGAGTTGTGAGCCAACCCGAAGGGTCGAATCGCGGTCGCTGCGCCTCCCAACCCTGCTTTCCGCAAGAAAGTACGGCGTTCCATGCTGCCCTCCAGCTGCGTCGGCGCCCTCGGCCCCGCCGGCAGGGCTCGCCGCCGAAAGCATCCATTAGAATCCGGGAAAAGTATTCCTGGCGGGCCAAAATTGCAAGCCGAGGCGATTCGGTTCACGCACAACACCGCGCGGGAAGCAGGACAAGCGGAAGTTTGCAGGGGCGAAGCGCGTGCCGCGCCTGCGGGTTCGCGCTTGTATTCCGCCTGAAATGTCGGGTCTAATAAAAAGCGCATGGACTCCAAGCGCCAGGCCGCCGCAAAAATCGCTCGCCGCCTTCGGGAGAAGGGCTTCCAGGCGTATTTCGTCGGGGGGTGTGTGCGTGATCTGGTAATGGGGCGCGAGCCCGCCGACTATGATATCGCCACGAACGCGACGCCCCAGACCGTGACCGAGCTCTTCCCCGGGAGCCTGACGGTAGGAGCGCAATTTGGCGTGGTGGTCGTGCCGCGCCAGGAAGGGGACGTCGAGGTCGCGACTTTCCGCAGCGACGGCCGCTACACGGACGGCCGCCACCCTGCGGAAGTCCGCTTTGCAAAGACCGCGGGCGAAGACGTCCGCCGGCGCGACTTCACCATCAACGGGCTGTTGCTCGATCCCAAGAAGAGCCAAATCCTGGATTACGTCGGCGGGCAGGCGGATATCCGTGCGCGGCGCATTCGCACCATTGGAGACCCGATGGAGCGGTTCAGCGAAGACCGGCTGCGGATGCTTCGCGCCGTGCGTTTTGCCGCCCGCCTCGATTTCACACTCGACCCGGCGGCGCTTGAGGCAATTCAAAAGCTCGCCCCGGCCATCCACGGCGTCAGCGCCGAGCGGGTGCGTGACGAAATCATCAAAGTCCTGACCGAGAGCCGGGCGCGGCGCGGCTTCGAGCTCCTCGACCTGTCCGGCCTCCTCAAAGAAGTGCTGCCTGAAATCAAGGCGTTGCAAGGAGTGGCCCAGCCACCGGAGTTCCACCCCGAGGGCGACGTCTGGACGCACACGCTGATCATGCTTGAAGGCCTTCGCGCGCCCACGCCGACGTTGGCCTTGGGTGTACTCCTGCACGACGTCGGGAAGCCCTCAACGTTCACCATCCGCGAGCGGATTCGCTTCGACAATCACGTCGAGGTCGGGGCGCGCATGGCGGAGGAAATCCTCCATCGGCTGCGCCTGCCGACGAAAGACATTGAGCGCGTGACGAATCTGGTGCGCCACCACATGCGTTTCAAGGATTTCCCGAAGATGCGCCGCTCGACCGCCCTGCGCTTTATCAGGATGCCGGGCTTCGACGAGCACTTGGAACTCCACCGCCTCGACTGCCTTTCGAGCCACGGCGACTTGACGAATTACGAGCTGGCGCAGACGATGCTCGAAGAAACTCCGGCGCAGCAGATCAAGCCCGCGCCACTCGTCACCGGCGACGATTTGATCGCTGCGGGCTTCAAGCCCGGCCCAATATTCAAAGAAATCCTCCACGCCGTCGAGGACGCGCAACTCGAGGGCAAGCTCCGCTCGCGCGAAGAGGCCCTGACCATGGTGTCCGAACAATTCCCGCTGAAGGCCGGGGCTTGAGGGCAGCCTGGAGCCCGCGGGTCAAGGATGCCTCTCTGCGCTTGACAAATAGCCTATAGTGAAACTCAGACAGGTAGTCGGCGCGGTTACAAAGGCCTCCTGAATGCGTGCTTCCGGGCGTGTCGGATACGCGGTGGTAGGGTTGGGGCGCATCGCCGAGCGGGCGATTCTTCCCGCCTTCCGCAACTCGAAGAGGGCGCGCCTGGTGGCCTTGGTGAGCGGCGACGACCACAAGGCCAAGCGGCTGGCACGCCAATTCGGCGCCGAAGATTTTTTCAGCTACGACGATTTCGCCTTTTGCCTTAGCCACCCCAAGGTCGAAGCGGTTTATATCGCCACCGCCAATCAGCTGCATGCCGAGTTGACCGAGCGTGCTGCGGCCGCGGGCAAACACGTCCTTTGCGAGAAGCCCATGGCGACGTCGGTCGAGGGGTGTCTGGGCATGATCCAAGCTTGCCGGATGAACAGCGTCCGATTGATGGTCGCCTACCGGAAATACTTTGAGCCGGCGAGCTTGGCGCTCAAGAAACTGGTGGAGAGCGGCAAGCTCGGCAGGCTGAAGTTCATGCACTCCGCCTTTACGTTCTGTCTCGCGCCGCGGAAGAAGGGCGCGGATTGGCACCTGGACCGAAAGCTCTCGGGCGGAGGGTCGCTCGTGGACGTGGGAGTCTATTCGGTGAACTCGGCCCGCTGGCTCGCGGGCCTTGACCCGGCGGAGGCCTCCGCCTTCGCCTGGACGACCGCCCCGGCGCGCTTCAACGAAGTCGAAGAGAACATCGCCTTCCGGCTGAATTTTTCCGGCGGCTTGGTGCTTCAGGCCACCGCGGGATACGGGGCGGCGCAGGCCTCGTTTCTCCAAGTTTGCGGCGAGAAAGGCTGGGCGGGGCTCAACCCCGCTTACGCATACGACGAAGAGCGGCGGCTGTTCGGCAAAATTCAAGGGCGCTGGTTCGAGAAGAGATTCCGGGTCATCGATGAATTCGCGCTCGAGCTCGACGCCTTCGCCGGCTGCGTCCGCCGAAGGAGAGAGCCCGAGCCGAACGGCGTCGAAGGCATGAAAGATGTCTCGGTCATGCAGGCCGTTTACCGCTCGGTGCGCGAAGGCCGGCCTGTCGCAGTGAGTTATCCTCCTCCCCTAACTGTTTAAGCCCGCTCGAGCAGTCGTGGCCGTCGAAATTCTCGTTCCCTTGACCCTGGAATTTTTTCCTACTCCACCGAGTTTTTTCTGCCTTCACCAGCCGCCTCCATGCTCCTGCGCTCTACTAACCGTCTGAAAACAAAAGGACAATTTCGGCTCGGGCCTGGCATCCCTCTTGCGGAGGAAATTTCCGCCGGAAGAGATGCAAGAAACGGATTGAATGGCCTCGGGGTGAGCGGAGCCCCGAGGTGGGAGGATTGATATGGAAGAAATGAAATTTCAAGAAAGCGAGAACAAAGAGAGGCCGGTTTCGCAGACCGCCCTTGTCACCACTTCTCTGGTCGCCTTTGCCTTTCTTTGTCTGGCTGTCGCGGGCCTTTACTATGCCTGGCGCCTCCGGGCTCAGTCGGATGAGCTCGTGGCGAAAATCGACCAGACGAACGCGTCGTTGGCGGAGACTCGCAGCCAGCGCGACGAACTTTCATTGAAGCTGGCCTCGCTCACCGCAACCACCGCAACTTCGGCGACGCAACCCGCCCAGGCTGAGACCGGCGCAGCGCCCGCAACACCCAAACCCGCAACCGCTCATCGCCGCGCGAAGCGCGCCCAGGCCAACGACCCGAGGTGGAAGCAGGTCCAAGACCAATTGGCCGAACATCAGAAGCAAATCGAGGGCGCCCGCGAGGACCTCGATAAGACCCGAAGCGACCTGGAGGGGACCATCACCGCCTCCCACGATGAGCTCAATGGGACAATCGCCCGGAACCACGACGAGCTCGTGGCGCTTGAAAAGCGCGGGGAGCGGGACTTTTCCGAATTCGACTTGACAAAGTCGAAGGACTTTCACCGTGTGGGCCCGCTCAGCATCGCCGTGCGCAAGGTCAACACCAAGCATGATTACGCGGACCTCGAGATCTTGGTGGACGACAACCGCATTACCAAGAAGCACGTGAACCTGCTCGAGCCGGTCATGCTCTATCCGGCGAATTACGTCCAGCCGGTCGAAGTGATCCTCAACCACCTTGATAAGAACCGCGCAGGCGGCTATATCAGCGTGCCCAAGTTCAAACGTTCGGAGCTGTCGGCGATCGGCACTCCCAACAATTCCGCGACTCCGGCAACCGGCGCTCCCCAACCCGGCGCCGGTTTAATCAGCCGGCCGGCCCAGCAACCGTAAGCAGGCCGGGCACGGTTCCCTGCGGGGCTTGCTCCCCCGGAGGTGAGTTCCGCAGGGAAAAATTTTATAGGAGGTGGATGGCTATCATGAAGAGAATCTTGCCATTTTTTCTGGCGACGGGACTATTGATTGCGGAGGCTTGGGCTGTGGATAAGGCGCCCTTGCCATCGGCCATGAGCACGAGTCGAGCCCCGATGGCAGCGGCAGTCCAGGCCCAGTCTGGGACAACCGCCCAGGCCGAGCCGGCGTCGAACGGTCAAGAAACTACGCCCACCGAGGCGCGGCCTCAGCGCACCAGCACTCAGCGGCGCTCCTACGAGCGTGAGACCGGGCGGCGCCATCACCGGATTTCCAAGAACGAATGGATTTTTATGGGCGCCATCGCCGGAACTTCGATGGGGATTGGCGCCCTCGCTGCCGGCGCGCATGGGCTTGCTATCGGCGCGATCGCCGGAGGATGGGGGGCTTACGTAGGCCACCTGTTCTGGAAAAAGCTCCACTAGGCCACGACTCCAACAACCCAACTCCCTCAGATAAGCGAGCGGAGCGGGGTCCCGACCTCTCGGGATCCCACTCCGCTCGTCCTACCTCCTAATTACGACGCTTGAATTTTGAACCTCACGGGAGTTTCCGAATACATGGTGACGTTCATTTGCTGTAGCGCCGCTTTGGCCATAGTTGAGTCAAACAAGTAGCAGACCTTCGGTTTTCAGGTCTGCGGTCTTTCCTATGACCAGCTACCGGCTCGCCAGCGGTCACATATAGCGTGCCTCGGTAAGCCGCATCCGCGCCCTGAGCCGGATATGCTAGACTGCGCGTTTTCCAAGAGTCCGTGGCGGTCTGCGACCGACCTCTATCGCCGATACCCGCCGCGCAGGGCAGGCGCCGAGCGGCGACACCGCAAATGAACGTCACTATAATTTGCAATTCTAAGTAGGAGGTTTGACTCGAACCCTTGCCTCTCGAGCTCAAGGCCTTTCTCGGTTTCGCGGCCTTATTGACGGCCCAGAGCCTGTGGGCGCTCGGCGACGGCTTCCGCTTTCTCAGCCATGTGCGCGCCAGCCGGGCGAAGCCTCGGAGTGACTTTCATCCCATCGCCGCGGTCATTATTCCCTGCAAAGGAGTCTTCCCCGAGTTTGCGCGCAACATTGAAAACTACCTCAGGCAGGACTACCCGGGATATCAGGTCGTTTTCGCCGTGGCTTCCGAGAACGACCCGGCGCGAGCGGCCCTGGCAAGGTTTCTTGAGGCCAGGCAAAAGGCGCCGACGGGCCTCTCTCCACGTGACGGGGCCGCAAAACCACTTGGCGTAAGCAGTGTGGACTTAGTGGTTGCCGGATTTTCCAGTGAGCGCGGCGAGAAAGTGAACAATCTCTTGGCAGGGTTGAAGCGAGTTGATCCCGCCGCCCAAGTTCTGGTCACGGCCGACGCTGATGCCTGCCCGCGCCGCGATTGGCTACAATCGCTTGTCGCGCCGCTCGCCAACCCCGCTGTCACCGTCAGCACCGGCTTTCGCTGGTATCTGCCCGGTCGCAGCTTTGCTTCCCAACTGCGCGCGGCTTGGGACACTTCCATCGCCACGCTGCTGGGCGATTGGAAAGAGAATTTCGCCTGGGGCGGGTCCATGGCGATGCGCGTCGCCGACTTCCGCCGCCTCGACATCGCGGGGCGTTTCTGGTCGCGTACGGTCAGCGATGACTACGCCGTAACGCGCGCTGTCCGCGAAGCCAAGGGTCGAATCCATTTCGAGCCGCGCTGCCTGGTCGCCTCCGAGGAAGAAAGCACCTTCGGCGAATTCCTCGGCTGGGCCAACCGCCAGATAGTTCTGACCCGAGTCTATGCGCCGCGCCTATGGCGGCTGGGACTGGCGGCACATTCCCTTTACGTTGGAACGTGGGTTTTCGGGCTTGGCCTCATCGCGCTCGAAAGCTTGCCGAACGGGTGGCGGGCGGCTCTGGGGGCATTTCTTCTCGCCATTGTCGCGCTCGGCATGGCGAAAGCCGGCTTGCGCGCCGTCGTTGCCCGGGAGATTTTCCCCGAAGAATCGAGCGCGCTTGGCGAGCGCGGGGCGCGCTACTGGCAACTTCAACCGCTGGTTCCGTGGCTGATGTTTTGGAATTTCCTTCGGGCGGGATTCACGCGTGAGGTCGCTTGAGCAGGCACAACCTACCGGCTTTATCCACACCGGGTCGAAATTCTCGGGCGAACGGTTTCAGCGTGACGGGCGGCCGGGCTTCGGCGCCTTGCCTTTGTTGCGGGTGATGTAACGCGGGGCGGCGGAATTCTTTTTCGGCGATCCGGCCCGCGACCGCGTTTTCGTCGAGGAGACTCCGGCGAGCACCTGGTCGAACAGCGTGGCTCGAGGGTTCGTCAACTTCTTCGCGTCTTTTCCGTGGTGGTATGGGTGCTCCGTCAAACAGGTCTGGCAAATAACCTTGGCAACTCTGCCTTCCACCATGCTGGCGATGGCGTGGTTCAGCAGGAGCCTGCAGCGGGGACAATAGTCGTCAATTATGTCCCCGAGCCGCTGACCGAGACCGACCATGGACAACCCTCCCGCCATGCCTCAACCCACCCTCGAGTAGAGTGCCGGCATTATAGCTCCGGGTTTTCAAAAATCAAACCGGCCTCGCGATGGTGCGCACCCCCAGCATAGCCCGCGTTTGACATGCTACGGCCAACTTGCTAGCCTCAAGTGCCGCTCCAACTTGATTCGCCT
This sequence comes from Acidobacteriota bacterium, assembly GCA_003225365.1. Taxonomy (GTDB): domain Bacteria; phylum Acidobacteriota; class Terriglobia; order UBA7540; family UBA7540; genus Gp13-AA74. The sequence continues at coordinate 3,607 of QHZN01000123.1, read as the reverse complement.
GTGTATTGCACCTACATTCTGCTGAGCTCGAAAAGCGGAAATCGGTATACCGGGGCGGCCTCTGACTTTACGGTATGAAAAAGATTCTTAAGTGGTTGGCGTCGGCGCTGTACGGGCTGGTGATGATTGAAGTTCTGATCATGATCAGCCCCTTTGCGTTTTACTGGTATTCGCTCTACGCGCCCACGCTTCAGCGGCTGCACGGCTCGCCCGCGACAGCCTGGATGGAAGCTTTTTTCCTGCCCCATTCCGTGATTACCACCAGCCCGGTTCTTGAATTCCTGCGCTGGCAGGTGGGCACGTACGCCTTCAGCATCGGGGTCTTGGCGTTCATCCTGCTCGGGCTTCAAGTTTATTTCACCAAGTACATCCGCAAGAGGGTGGCCCAGTCGTGGGTCTATTCGCGCATCCGGCACCCTTTTTACTTGAGCCTCGCCGTCGCGGCCTTCGGCCTGCTCACGATGTGGCCGCGCATCATTATCCTGATTCTCTTCCTCGGCATGATGTTCATTTACTACTTCCTGGCGCGCTTCGAAGAGAACCAGATGCTTGCGAAGTTTCCCGAGTATGCCGACTACCGCGCGCGCACGGCGATGTTTCTTCCGGGCGATCCAGGCGGGAAGCTTTTCCGGATGGTCTTCGGCTGGATTCCGAACCGCCGGCTGGCGCTTGCCGCATCGTTCGCTATGGTGACGGTCTCGCTAGTCGGCGGTGGGCTGCTGCTTCGGCGGGTGACCATCGGCCACTCAGCCACGGACCTCCTGCCCGAAGACCGCGTCATGGCCATCGCCATCTGGCCGATGCCCGAGCGGAAGATTCAGCAGGTTGTCTACATTGCCCTCCAAAATGATCAAGTCCGCGAGCGGCTCGCCCGCGAATCCGACGCGGTCTTTACCGCCCACCTCCTTCCCGAGGACTACGGCATGGTCAGCATGTTCGCAGACGTGGGGACGGAGCACCGGATGTTCACACGCGTTTCCCCCGGCCGTTTCAAATACCTCCTTTCCTTCGTTTTCCCCTTTTTCAACCGCGGGCTGAAGAATCAGATTATGGGGACTCCCGAGGAGAACTTCCGGGTGGTCTTTTCGCGTGTGGACGAGCCGGGCGCGAAGCCCATGACGCTTGCGCAGGTCACGGACCTCTCGGCCAAAATGACGCCCATCGTCATCGCGGATATCAAGGCGGGCGCCTCGGGGGGGGACCCGCGACTCGAAAGAGTCGTCGTGCCGCCCCGCCGCAGCTTATGGGGCGACATCACCATGCCGATGTTTTAGCTTCCTGCCTCGCCAGGGGGTAATTGACTGACGCAGTTCATTTCCATATGGTATGTGGTATTGTGGTGGGGAAAAGGTGCACCTGCCATGAATTGATCGGTGAGCCGCTCGCAGGGGGCACGTGGGGAAACCCCGTGACGCGGGATGCGAAATTAGCATCAGGGTTAGGGCATCCGAGAGAGCAATCAGGGAAATCCTATCGGTCTCAATGTCAGAGTTGCACACATGCATGGCTCAATACAAGGCGCAGAAACCGCATAAGCCGGGACCGAAACCCAAGCAGCGTTGAGGTGTGACAGTGCCCAGAATGAGCATACCGGAGTTTTTCAGGGCGACCGTGGAAAGAATCGCGGCAATGTCAGAAAGCGATGTGACGCAGGTTCGGGACGCATTGGCAAACACCAAGCCAAGTCTAAAGTCCGCGATGATTGTCACTCAGGCAAGGGGCAGACTGAAAGAGGAAGTTAAGGACCTAGAAGATATCGTTGCGACGCTGATCAGCATGAACAGTACTCGGCTCAACGCTGACGTATCGCTGGAAGAATTTGCTAGGGACATCGCGCAATTCTTGACTCGCAGCAAAGACAAGCCCAAGGACTATGATCAGTCCACTTTTGAGCGCAGACTGGTGTCTCTGTTAGGCGTTGAGTCACTCGTTGTCTCTGCGAGGGCCGTGGACATCCAGCACGAGTATGAGAAGTTGTTTGCGTCAGCCAGAATCGTAAGCGATATTCGACCTGTTTTCGGAATATCTGCGGTTAAACTTATCGGAGCGATGGTTGTCCACAATCTAAAGATCAGATATTTCGAGAACGGCGAGTTCAAGGAAAGCTATTTCGCCTTAGACAACGCTGATTTAGAGAACCTGAGAAAAGTGCTAGACAGAGCCGAAGTAAAAACAGCGGAGCTTAAGCAGATGATCAGTAAGGGCGAGGTCGAATACTTCGACAAAAAATGAGGGGAAAACAAATATGTCTAGTAGTCCATCCGCTTATTACGAATCCAGCCCCAGGCTAGCGAAGTTTCTTGGCTTTACCATTACAGAGGCTTGGTGCGAGCACGAGGCTACTTTCGATTGGCCTTACGATTGGTTCGCCAATCGGATACAGAGGAGCGCTGCGAAAGTGATGTTACTGCCCATAGCCTCGGACCCCGATTTCCAGAATTACTATAACTTTGCGTGGGCCGCAAGGCGCCAAGCCGCTATTTCTGACTCAATGATCGTTCAAGATACCGATGTTCGAAGTTATGCGGTGGTCCTTGCTGAAGTATTCAGGACGGCTGCTAAACAGTGCCCCTTGATCGGCACTGACCCGCATGTGATGGCTGGCGCACCCTGCATTGCTGGTACGCGAATTCCGGTTTACGGCGTATTAGACGCGCTCGAACATCTTGGGACCATTGATGGGGTTTTGCAGTCGTATCCACGCCTAACCACCGAGCAGGTAAAGGACGCCATCATGTTCGCCAAATTGGTTGTGGAGTGCCCGCTTGAAGACTGATCTGCTACTTTTGCTCGACCAGTGTGTCCAACTAGAGCTAGTCAACGCAATCAGAGCACACAGATCAATTCGCGCAAAGTGGGTCAACGACGAGTCGGAAGGACTGGCCGGGGCCGGTGACGACGCTTTGATGAGAGTCGCCAGCTCTGAAAACAGGATTCTCGTCACAGTTGAAGGTCGCATCAATGAAAAGAAGTTTAAAATCTGCACACACCCTGGGATCATCGTGTTCCGTGCAAAGAAGCAACACGAGGCTGTACGTGCAGAGATCTTCCGTTCGTTCATGCGATCTGGTCACAGGTCTCGCGCGTATAAGGCCGTGACATATCTGAAAGTAGACGGCGTTACGTTCAAGGAGCAACGCGAGGACGGAACAACCGCCGAGACTTATCTACCGTGGCAGAACATCAAGCGCCACGCTCACCGTGAAAAGACCAACTACTGCGATTACCAAGCAGGTCATCCAGGAATATAAGTGCGGAAATTATGGAGACGTTCATTTGTCGAAGGGCCGCTCTAAGAGCGGCGAAAGTCGCCGGTCCCGTGCCTGCGTCGGCGCTAGGACAGCGCTCGCTCACGGCAACGCTGGCTTCTTCACGGGAATCGGCTCGCCCGCAAAAAGCGTTGGCGCGCCGGCGACGGGCTGTGTCTTTTGGCCAAGAGACTCGAGCGCGGTCGCTTCATTTGGCCGCCAGCGACCAGGGGCACCGTCTCGCTGACGCCGGCGCAGCTCTCGATGCTGCTGGAAGGGATCGATTGGCGGCGTCCGGCGCGCACCTCCGCGCCGCAGATGGCGGTGTGAACCGCCACGCTTTCTTTATCCACATTTTT
>QHZN01000122.1 GCA_003225365.1 Acidobacteriota bacterium | reverse complement strand
GCATGATACTCGCCGCGCACCAACTCCTTGCGCGCAATCCTCACCCGAGCCGTGAGGAAATTCGCAAGGGCTTGGAAGGGAACCTCTGCCGCTGCACGGGCTATCAGCACATCCTTAAGGCGGTGGAGTGGGCGGCGGAACGTCAAAAGTGAGGAGTGGCAAGTGGCAAGAGTGCGAGGATGAATGACAAAGGGTGAAGGCTAGGAGCTAAAGGGTAAAGGATAAAGGCTCAAGGATGAAAGCCGAAGTCCAGAAGACAAAAGACGTGAGATTTGGGGCTAGGGACTAGGGCTAGGGACAAAGGACGACAGACAATGGACGAGGGACAACCGACTACGGACGACTGACAAAGGACTCTGGACCACGTACTCAGGGCCGAAATGAGCGGGACGATTTGTTCCCGAGGTGACGAATGGCCACGAAGTTATTAGGAGAGCGGATCAAGCGGAAAGAGGACCCTCGGCTCATCCAGGGCCGCGGGCACTACGTGGACGATTTCAGGCTGGACGGCATGGTGCACATGGTCTTCGTGCGCAGCGCCCACGCCCACGCCCGAATCAAGTCCGTAAAGACGGACGCGGCGCGGGCCATGCCCGGCGTCGTGGAAGTTCTCACCGGGGCCGACCTCCAGGGTAAGCTGGGACTGGTCCCATGCGCGGTGGCGATGGAAGGGCTGAAGATTCCCGAGCACCCTTGCTTGGCCCTCGGGGAGGTGCGCTACGTCGGCGAGCCCGTCGCCGCCGTCATCGCCGCGGAGCCGTACGCCGCGCGCGACGCCGCGGACAAGCTGGAGGTGGACTACGAGCCGCTCGCCGCAGTCGTGGACCCGGAAAAGGCTCTGGATAAGGGCGCGCCGCGCGTCCACGAGAAGTTCCCGGACAACCTCGCCTTTCTCGCCAAGCTCGAAGCTGGAGACTGGAAAGCTATCGAGGCCGACGCGGGCCTCAAAGCGATCAAAGCGCGGTTTGTGAACCAGCGCCTGGCGCCGGCTTCGATGGAGACGCGCGGCGTCGTCGCCAGCTACTCGCCTGGTGAAGACACCCTCACGGTCTGGTCCTCGACGCAGATCCCGCATTTGCTGAAGACCAACCTCGCGGTGATGACCGGTACCGATGAGGCCCGATGCCGCGTCATCGCGCCCGAAGTGGGCGGAGCTTTTGGGAGCAAGCTGAACGTTTACGGCGAGGAGGGCGTGGCTTGCTTCGCCTCCAAGAAACTCGGCCGGCCCGTGAAATGGATCGAAGGGCGGCGCGAAAACTTGCAGGCGACCATTCACGGCCGCGATCAGATTAACGAACTCGAGGTTTACGCCCGGCCGGACGGCCTGATCGTGGGCTTGAGATGCCGCGTGATTGCCGACCTTGGCGCCTACCACCAGTTATTGACGCCCGCCATCCCCACGCTCACGGCGCTGATGATCGTCGGCTCGTACAAGATCCCGAACGTCTTTGTCGAGACCAAAGGCGTCTTCACGAACAAGATGGCGACGGACGCTTACCGCGGCGCCGGGCGGCCCGAAGCCACCTACATCATCGAGCGCGCCATGGATTTGGTGGCGCGCGAACTCAAGATGGACCCGGTGGACGTGCGGATGAAAAACTTTCCGGAGTCGAAAGAGTTCCCGCTGGCGCTCGCCACCGGCGTCACCTACGACACGGCGAATTATCAGAAGACCCTTAAGAAAGTCTTGAAGCTCGGAGGCTACGGGAAGCTGCGCCGCGAGCAGGAACGGTTGCGGAAAAAGGGAAAGTACATTGGATTGGGGCTTTCGACTTACGTTGAAATCTGCGCTATGGGGCCGTCGAGCCGCATGCCGGCGGGCGGCTGGGAATACGGCACCGTGCGGGTCGAGCGGACCGGCAAGGCGACGGTGCTCAGCGGGACTTCTCCGCATGGCCAAGGCGAGCAGACCAGCTTCGCGCAAATCGTGGCCGAAGGCCTGGGCATCCCTTACGACGACGTGACGGTCTATCACGGCGACACCGCCGTGGTGCCGCTCGGCATCGGGACCTTCGGCAGCCGCACGACGGCCGTGGGCGGAACGGCGATTCATCTCGCCACGGAGCGGCTGAAAAAGAAGATGGCGCGCATCGCCGCGCACAAGCTGGGTGTGAAACCCGGCGAGTTGGTCTTCGAGGACGAAACGATTAGAACCCCGGATGGGTCGAAGTCCATGGCGTTTGCGGAGGTGGTGAACGAAGCCTACAACGCCACCAGTCTCCCGCCCGGCATCGAGCCGGGACTCGCGGAGCAGAGCGTCTTCGAGCCGCCCAACTACACGTTTCCATTCGGCGCGCACCTGGCGGTGGTGGAAGTGGACGCGGAGACCGGCGAAGTGCGGCTGCGGAACTATTACGCGGTGGACGACTGCGGTCGCGTCCTCAACCCGATGCTCGTGGACGGCCAGATCCACGGCGGCCTCGCGCAGGGCATCGGGCAGGCGCTTTGGGAAGAGCACGTTTATGACGAGAACGGGCAGCTCATCACCGGCACCTTCATGGATTACGCGGTGCCCAAGGCGCCTCATTTCTCCTGGTTCGAGACTGCTTCGACGGAAACGCGCACGCCGGTGAATCCGCTGGGCGTGAAAGGCGTGGGCGAGGCCGGAACGATTGCCTCGACGCCCGCCATTGTGAACGCCGTGATGGATGCGCTTGCGCCCTTCGGCGTCCGCCATCTGGATATGCCGCTCAAGCCGGAAAAAATCTGGCGCGCGATCGAGAAGGGCCGAGCCCGAGCGGCTTGATGGAGTCTCGAGCTCCGCCTCCAGGCGGGCAATACTCCGGCCCTTGCATTCTGCGTGACTGTTTTGTTTTCGCGACGAAGTATTCTGTGAAAGGGCGCGGATTTATCCGTGCCGAGAAAGGGCCGCATGCGGCAGGGCCTTTAGGCCCTGGGGCTTGGTCCTTCAGCGGTTAAAGCCGGATATTTCAGCGGCGCCTGACCGCGGAGGCAGGCGCCCTCAGCACCCCTAAAGGCGCGTCCTTTCGCAGCCTTCGCACAAGCTTCAGAGTCCGTCATAACACCGAGGTTGACCGATGATTACTGAACCTTTCGGATATCACGCGCCCAAGTCCCTTTCCGAAGCCGTGCGCTTGGTGGCGCAGTTTGGCGCCGATGGGAAGGTACTGGCGGGAGGGCACAGCCTGATTCCATTGATGAAGCTGCGCCTGGCTTCGCCCAAACACCTGGTTGACATCGGCGGCATCTCGGATCTCTCGTATATCCGCGAGGACGGCGACGAGATTCAGATTGGCGCGACCACCACGCACTTCCGCATCGAGTCGTCGGACCTGCTCAAAACCAAGTGCCCGCTCCTGCCCGAAACGGCGGGAGAAATTGGCGACGCCCAAGTGCGAAACAAAGGGACCATGGGCGGCAGTCTCGCCCATTCCGACCCGGCAGGCGACTGGCCGGCGGCCATCCTCGCGCTCGACGCCGAAATCCAGGCCGTAAGCGCCCGAGGCGAGCGTTGGATACCCGCGCGAGAATTCTTTGTGGACCTGCTCGCGACCGCGCTTAAGGGGGACGAAATTCTGACCGCCATTCGTCTCCCCGCGCTCCCATCGCGCGCCGGCGATGCTTACTTGAAGCTCCACCATCCTGCTTCGGGATTCGCCGTGGTGGGTGCGGCAGCGCGCTTGGTGCTTGGCGAGAATGGCTCAATTGAGCGCGCGGCGCTTGGCATCACCGGCATCGGGCCGAAAGCCTACCGCGCCGCGGCGGTCGAGAGCGCGCTGGCGGGAAAATCGCCCACCACGAAAAGACTGGAAGAAGCCTCCGCGCACGCCGCCGACGGTGTGGATGCGAATTCCGACCTGTATGCCTCGGCCGAATATCGCTCGCATCTAGCGCGCGTTTACACCCGCCGAGCGATTGAGAAAGCCCTCGAGCGCGCCCAGGAGCGAACCGACGGGCGTTGATCCCTCGAAGCCGATAATTTTTTGCCTGAACAGGAGTTCCTTGCCTTGCTTCCCGGAATTATGCTAGTCTTAGACTGGTCTAAGGAGACGTTATGAAGAACACGGTTGGTTCCTACCAGGCGAAGACTCATCTCCCGCGCTTGCTGGAGCGCGCGGCCCGAGGCGAGCGGATTACCATCACCAAGCACGGCGTCCCGATTGCGATGCTGGTTCCAGTTGAAGACAGGCCAAAAGCTGACATCCGCAGCGTGATTGAAGAATTGAAGAAATTTCGCCGGGGCCATAAGTTGGGCAAGCTGACCATCCGGGAGATGATCGAGGAGGGAAGGAAATATTGAGCCGCTTCGTCATGGATTGCTCCGTGACTATGGGCTGGTGTTTCGAGGACGAACGCGACGCTTACTCCGAAGCGATCCTTGAAAGGCTTGGGCCGTGGGAAGCGGCGGTGCCTTCGCTGTGGACTTTCGAAGTTGCCAACACCTTGCTGGTGGGGGAAAGACGCAAGAGAATCAGCAAGCCGGACGCCTCGAACTTTGTCGCCTTTCTTGCCCATCTGCCCATAACCATTGACGAAGCCTCAACGTGGCGCGCCTTGAGCTCGGTCCTTGCCCTGGCTCGAGTACAGAATCTCTCTGCCTATGACGCGGCGTATCTCGAGCTTGCGGTGCGGGAAGGCTTGCCCCTGGCGACAAGAGACCAGGGCCTGAAGAAGGCCGCCGCGTCCTTGGAGGTGCTGGTAGTTGCAAAATAAGAGCTCGATCGCACGCGAGGTCTCGAAGCAAATACATGAAACTTGAAGGAAGTTATATGATTCGTGGGCCACGCGAAAAGGTGTGGGAGAGCCTACTCAATCCCCAGGTCCTCGCCCGCGCCTTGCCCGGGTGCGAAAAGCTCGAGCCAAATCCGGATGGCAGTTTTGCGGCCGAGATGCGCGTCGGGATCGCGGCCGTCAAAGGCGCCTATAGAGGGCGCGTTGAGGTCCTCGACGCAGTCCCTCCCGAGCATTTCCGCATGAAAGTTGAAGGGCAGGGGACGGGCGGCTTCCTGCGCGGGGAGGGCACTCTGAACTTGGTCGCCGAGGGCGCCGGGACGCTGCTCCAATACTCCGGTGATGCCCAAGTCGGCGGCGTCATGGCGAGTGTTGGGCAGCGGCTGCTTGTCGCCGCCGCCAAGCAAATCGTCGCCAAGTTCTTCGAAGCCTTTTCGCGCGAGTTTCAGTCCCCCACCTAATGGGTCTGACGCCGGCGCTGGAGCCGGCCAGCGTCTTCCGAGGTTGATCCAGGCCAAACATAAAGTGCAAATCGCCGTCAAGAGCGTCCGCTTGGACGGTGGCCAATCATGCCAAAAAGCAGGAACGACACTATCGGATGCCGTAGAAAAAATAGCCCGGCCCCACGCGCATGTTGTGAATGAGCGAGGCCGGCGCGAGTGCCCCCACCAGCGCGCCACCCACGGTCTGCACCAGCGCCAGCGGCCAGATGTTCCGGTGCATCGCGAAGATTTCGGAGAACAGAAACGCGGCGCCCGTTGTGACCACCATGAGAACGGGATTGGGGATGTGCGCCCCTCCGAACATCAAGGCCACAAGCGCCGCGCTCAAGTGCCGGTTGTCGAGGATGCTTTCCAGCCGGTTGAAGAAGTACGATTGCGCGAGGTACTGCTGGACGGCGCACCATGCGCCGTACCCGCCGAAATAAAGCGCGGCCCGCGGGCCAGGCCATTCCGGGACGAGGACGTGCTTCAGTAAGGCGTAGGTGACCAGCGGCACAGCCAGAATGACGAACAGCGGCAGCGCCATCGAAGCCGACGCGCGGAACTCTGCCGCCGAAAGCCCCAGTTGTTTCCACGAGTCGCGATGGATGACGTGGCTTGCGGCAACCACCGCCGCGAGGCCCACCCAGGCCCAAGGATGCGAATGCTGCCAGCGCCAGATGTAGGCTAAAATGCCCGCGAAGACTGCCAGGACTTCAATCGAGGTGGCCCAGCGCGCGGCGCCCGGCTTTCCGCGCGACAAGACCTCGGTCTCGGAGGTGGCTGTGCCCATGCGATGGCTCAATTCCATTGTACGCCATGAATGGCCGGGAAGGTCGGCGGGTGTTGCGCTTCTTCTGCTCAGTGCGGCCTTAGTGGCGCACTGCGCGGCCGCCAGGGAAAAAGTCGCAGCGCGGGCGCCGTCCGCCAGGCACGTCCTGGTGATTTCAGTGGACGGCATGGGCGCTTCGTGGTACGTCGCTCCGCCGCCGGGGCTCGCGACGCCGAACCTGACGCGGCTCAAGACGGAAGGCAGCTTTGCCGAAGCCGTCGAAGGGGTCTATCCCACGGTCACGTACCCTTCGCACACGACCATCGTCACCGGACGCATGCCGGCAGGGCACGGCGTTTATTCGAATCTCTCTTCGCGAGTGGCGGGAAAAAATCCTCGCGACTGGTTTTGGTTTGCGAAGGCCATCCAAGCCCCGACACTTTGGGACGAGGCGCGCAAAGCCAAGCTCACCACGGCGAGCGTCTTCTGGCCGGTCACGGCAGGCGCGGACATTGATTGGGACATTCCGGAAATTTGGGACCCCCAAAAAGGCGCGATCGCCGATCCGCTTTACGTCGCCCGTTTCGCGACGCCCGGGCTGCTCCTAGAAGCCTCCATGGCTCTGGGAGCGCCGCCGGCCGGGCAGGACCGCGACACGACCATCGCTCAACTCGCCGGACACTTGCTGAGAAAATACAAGCCCAACCTGCTTCTGGTCCACTTCGAACTGCTCGATGAGGTCGAGCATCAGCACGGGCCCGGGAGCACGGAAGCGCTCGCCATGATGGCGCGCATTGACGCGCGGATCGGAGATATCCTCGCGGCGGACCGCGACGCGGGACTCGCCGATGCGACCGACGTCTTTATCGTCTCCGACCATGGATTCCTTCCCGTGGAGCGCGAAATCCAGCCGAACGTTCTCCTGGCCCGGGCGGGCTTTTTCACGCTCGACCCAAAGGGGCATATCGTGAGCGGAAAGATTCAGACGGTTTCAAACGGTGGGTCGTTCTTCATCTATTGGCCGGAGGGCGAAAACCTGCGGGCGCAAATCGGTCGAGCACTCCGCCCGTTGTTCGACCAAGGCTTGGCGTGGGCGGTCTTCGACAACCAAGCCCTCCTCGACCTGGGAGCCGAGCCCGCAGCCGAGATGGCGCTCGACGCGCCTACGGGTGCTGCCTTTGACGACGCAGCGGTTGGGGACCTCGTCGTGGGGAGAAAGAGCCCGGGCGGCGCTCATGGTTTTCTGCCTTTTCGCAAAGGCCTGGAATCGTCTTTTATCGCCTGGGGGCCGGATATCCGCGGCGGCGTCAACCTTCGCCGAATACGCATGACCGCCATTGGGCCAACCATTCTTAAGGTTATGGGCGTTGACGACCCGGCCTTCGGAGACCATCCGCCGCTCATGGAAATCGTGAAGTAGCAGCCTTTGGCGATCACAGAGTTGGGTACGACTTTAGGCGCGCTGCTCTGAATCGAGGAGTTTCTGAACCGACTCTCGCGCTTCCTGATCCGACAAGATGCAGGGCTCGAAGAAATCCTGCCAGACCAAATCCGGAAACCCTTTGCGAGTGAGGGCGGCCGGAAACAATTCACGTAGGAGCGCGGGGTTTCGAACGGGAAGTTCCCCGAGAGCCGCGAAGACGGCGCCATGCGAGGGCTCGCGCCAACGGTAGTTTCGGAGCGACCCCTCGGCCAAAGCCCAGACGCTCCCGCCGCCCTCCGCCTGGCACATCGCGGCCAGCAGCCGCTTTTCGATTTGAACGATTGAAAGCTCCGTTGGGTCGCGAGCCATCTTGTTTGCTCGGAAGGCCGCCGGGATTCTATCAGACTTGAACGAGGGCAGGGTTGGGTCCGGGGGCGCTATAATTCGGGTAGGCCCGCGGCTCCAAGGCGGTTGGGATTTCATTTCGCAAGAGGTTGGGATGAGCGGAAAACTCCTCCCGCGCGTTTTTACTGCGCTGGCGGTATTAATTGGGGCGGCGAGCGCGATCTCCCAGGATGCATTGAACCGGCACCGAGTGGTGCTCGACGCGAGCGGGAAGCTCGGCTCCTGGGTCCAGCCGCAGTCCCGGGCTTACGACCGCGTGATGCGTTTGGCCTGGGACTTCCTTTTGCGCCGGGCTCCCGTTGAATCGAACGGGCTGAAGGCCTATCTCACTTACTGCTGCTTGAACCCGGAGACGCTCGAAGCGAAGGACTGGCCTCACAACCCGGCCGGACTTTACGGCATGTTCGCCGACTCAGCGGCGGCTTACTACGCATATTCGGGTGACCGCGAAGTGGTGAAGCTCGTACAAAGCATGCTCGATTACCAGTTGGCGCACGGGATGACGCCCGCGGGCTGGGATTGGCCGAACGTCCCATACGCAAGCTCGGACGCCGGGGCAGACGATTATCGCGGCGCCGACGAGAATCATTATTGCAAGCTCGCGCGGCTTTCAAAAATTCCTTGCGGCACGGGAGACGGCCGGGGCGTGATCGAGCCCGACAAGCTCGGCGAACTCGGCATCGGCTATCTCAAATTCTACGAGCTCACCGGCGAAGGGCGATACCTCGAAGCAGCCTTGGCCTCAGCGAATGGGCTCGCCCGCCACGTCCGCGCCGGCGACTCGGACCACTCGCCTTGGCCATTCCGCGCTTATGCCGAGGACAATAAGATCCTCGAAGAATACTCGAGCAACGTCATCGGGCCCATCCGCCTGTTCGATGAATTGATTCGCCTGAAGCTCGGGGATGTGTACGCCTTCGGGCGGGCTCGCGACATGGCCTGGCAATGGTTGATGGCCTATCCGATGCGGAACCATCGCTGGGCGGGGTATTTCGAAGACGTGCGAATCTTCGAAAAGCCGACCAACTTTAATCAGTACACCGCTATGGAAACCGCGCGCTATTTGATGCTCCATCCCCAAGACGACTCGAAGTGGCAAAGAGACGTCCCCGAACTCATCTCCTGGGTGGAGAAGACGTTCGTCGTGGACGTTCCGCGCGAGGCGGCCGTCCAATGGGGCGCGAACGCTCTTTCTGAGCAGCTTATTGATATGAACAAGATGGGCAGCCACACGTCGCGCTACGCCTCGATCAATGCTCTTTGGTATGAGAAAACGGGCGATCGGGCCGCGAAAGAAAAAGCCTTCCGGTCGTTCAATTGGGCCACCTACATGTGCCGCGAAGACGGCCGCGTGCTCGTCGGCCCCGTAGACCAGACCATCTGGTTTTCCGACGGCTACGGCGACTATATCCGGCATTTCATGGCGGGATTGGGCGCGGTGCCCGAGTGGGCTCCGCCGGATGAAAACCACCTGCTGCGCTCGAGCTCCATCGTCCGGGAAATCAGCTACGGCTCACAAAAAATCTCATTTCGGACATTCGACGACGACTCCACGGAAGTGCTGCGGCTGAATTTTAAGCCACACCGAATTCTTGCCGGGGGAAAAAGCTTGGCTCGGCGCGGCGACCTGAGTGCGCCCGGCTGGACGTTCGAGCCCGCCTCGCGCGTCCTGCGCATTCGCCACGCGGCCTCCAATCAAATCGAGGTAATAGGGCGCTGAGGGCTCCCAGCATGGCTCGGAGCGCATCGCGAAACCATTTATGCCTTTCGACAGCTTGGCGGCCGCCAGCCCCGCTCTTATAGTTGCAAGGCGTCGCTCCTTTGCGCTTTGGTCCTTGCCGGCCCCAAAGGTTCCCTGACGATCAACGCAATTGAAGGGCTCGAAACTCTGTTTAATTCTTCCGGCTCAGAAGCACAGCGAGCTTGCTCGCGAGGCTCGGCTGGACGTATGCGACGGGGCCGTCGGCGAAGAGAGCTTGCGGCGCGGCCGCCTGCCACAAGGCGCCCTTGGGGTAAAGCGCGGCAAAGTCCCAAAGATTTCCACGCCGCGTGCAACAGTGGGGTTTGGGCCCGGCAGGGTCCGAGTCGAGCTCGCGGGAGATTTGATGGGCCACCAAGTGGTCGAGGTCCCAGAACTGCACCGCGCCGGCTTCGCGAACACGAGACAACACTGCCGTCGTCGGCCGTTCCCAGTCGGTTGGCAGAATCGGCTCCCAAACCACCAGCACGCGCAGGTTGAGGTCGTCGTTTCTTTCCAGGAATGATTCGGTTGCAGAGGCCCCCTGCAGGCATACCGGTCAGGTGGGTGAAAGCAGGAGGACCAGGCGCACACAGGAGGGGGAACTGTTGAACGCCTCCTTGAAATCCGAAAGGTTTTCGGGGTTGAGCGACTCGAGTGGAGGTTGTCCCAAGGGTGTTCGGCGTGGTCGGTGTGCGTGCCACGTCGCCACAGCGGCGACAACGGCCACCATGGCAATCAGCGCGAAGAGTGCTTTCTTCATTGGTTTTTAAACCCGTCAAGAAGGTGAGCGGCCCGCCAGCAATGTCGCGATTTGTTGAGGGAAAAAAAGCATGGCAAGGAAAATGGCCACCGCTATCCAGAATACGGCGACGCTCGCGATGCTCGGCCGCCGACAAGATCTCTCTTCGCGATAAAGCTGGACAAAGCCCACTACGAGCAGGACAGCGGAGAGAACGAGCAGCCACGGCCTAAGCGCCTCGAATACGGCGCTCGCGCTCGCCATGCCGAGAGCAGCAAGAAACGCCAGCGGGAGGCAGCAGGCAAGCGAGCCGAGGGCGCTTAGAATCGCTGCGACCGGCGCGACGAAAGCCTTCCGCTTCTCTTCTTGCGCGTTCGGCCGGCCGTTTTTCATTCTTATCTCTTCCTTGGGATTATCGCACATCATTAAAACACCATCGGCGTATAACCGTCATTTGATAAGAGGTGAGGCGACGAAGCCCGATTCCGCTAAACGATGCCCAGCAGCTTCGCGAGCTTGGCTTGGTCAAACCCCACGACCGCCTGGTCATCTATGAGTGTAACCGGCGTGGTCATCAGACCGCGCCTCTGAAGGTCATCCAGGGCCGCTTCGTCGCTGCTCACATCGCGCTCCTCAAAAACGATTCCGTGCCGCGAAAGAAACTCTTTCGTCCGGTTACAGAACATTCAGCCCGGCTGGGTAAATATGACCACTTTCCTTGTCATGCGACTCCTCTCGACGATCTCTCCTTTCGACCCTTAACCCGGTGACCCTGATGTTTCCCCCACTCACCAAGAACCGACGGCCGACGGAGTATGGTTCTCAGTCGGTGGCGCCTGCTCAGGCTGGACGATCAATTCGGGTTGCCGTTCGCCGATGAACGAAGTCGCTTGTATTATGCGTCGCCTCTAACTTCACGAGCACAGGACAGCGACCCCCGCCGTCTGGCTGGTGGCGCTTCAATTGCCGATTGCACTCAGTGAGAACGCGCTTCAGGTCTTTCTGCATGGACCCCAGTTCCCGTAGCTTCCCGTTCACGCTCGCCAGCTTTTCTCGAACGAGCGACTTGACATGCGAGCAGGCCCCTGCGCTACGGTCCCTCAAGACAAGTAATTCTCGGACCTCATCGAGAGAGAAGCCAAGTTCTTGGGCCTTCCGGATGAACCTGAGTTGCTCAACAGTTTTTGGCGCATAAGTCCGGTAGCCCGAATCCGTGCGCGCCGCCTCCTGCAACAGCCCTTCAGCTTCATAATAGCGGATGGTATGGACACTCAGGCCCGTTTGCCGCGAGATCTCGCCGATAAATGCCCTTTCTCTAGACATAGACTCTTCCCCAGTCACACCAAGGATAAACCCTAGAGTGATCTCTAGGGTCAAGAACAATTTGAAGAGTTTTCGCCCGCGAACGTCCGCGTCACGCGCCGCCTCTCACTGGAAGTATGAGTATCCGGCTGGCCATTCCTTAGCAGGGTGCACTCCCGCGGCGCCTGCCTCAACCTCGCCCGCCCTCTGCGCGGTCGCTTGGCCCGCTTGGGGAGCAAGGGCTGCAATTTCGCCCACTAGGCGGCGGAAGATAGGCGCATTTGAGTGGGGGTGAGCCCTGCGGAGTTATATGTATAACTAATTTGCTCACAGCAAAAATTTCCAGACACCGGAAATCCTTACATGCCGGCACGAACTTGCACTTCGCTCATTTTTGCGCGGGGCGTGCCGTCGAGCCTTTTCTATCCTTGCCGCAGGCATCCCCCCAGTACACTTACAACATTGCGACCAAAAGCTTTTCAAGCCTTCCACAGTACGAGAATCGCTCTTCAAGTAAGCGTTTCCGACTAGAAGCCACTTCAATACCCTCATAGAGTGATCGGTATTTTCGGCCAGCGCGCCCTGGATTGTTCCCCCCAATTTTTTGGGAGGGGATTGACCCGATGTTCGACGCCTGCCGGTTGGCGTAATTCGTGCAGCACACGAAGAGCGCGATGAGCGGGACGATCATTAACGGTTGTGTTGATCAGGCCGTTGACATTCGCGCTCGAAGAAAAACCTTCGGCGCGCAGGTGAGATTAGTCCTGTGCGGGCAGGCCATCTCCCCCAGGTTGCATGAGACGAAAATCTGTGCGTTGTTAACCAAAGATTTATTCGGAGATTTTTACCCACAATCTCGGTGTAAACCCAATTGACGTGCGCTTGAGGCCGCGAGAGCATGCGCGGGGGCGCTACGCTGAGTTTAGTGTAGTAAAAAACGCTGAACAAGGAGGGAAAACACATGGACGTGAAGAACCTGAAACTGAAGATCGAGGAGCTTGAGCAGCGGATCGCGCCCGGCTCGGCGGGGTCGCATAATGCGACTAATGCTTCGTCAACTGGGAAATCCAATGGCTCAACTCCGGAAGTTCCCGTGGGCGCTCATCCCCAGCCCAATCCGTAATCGAGCGCCTGCAATTGATCGCCGATCCTCCATCCTCGGACGGGTCGCCGCGGCTCGGCGGCGGCCTGTCCTGGGGAGATTGTTAGCAGCAAACGGCTGAACCAAAAACTAAAAGGAGATAACACACCATGAAGAACATACTCAAGCTGAAGGTTGAAGAGCTCGAAGCACGGATTGCGCCGGGATCCAATGGATTCGGTCCGTCAAACAATGGCAACCCCGGCAACCAAGTGTCCAACGGTGCGAAGCCGCAACCGTCAGGCGGACATTGATCAATTCGTCCAGTGGTCCCGAACCGGGCGGCTTGATGTGGCTCGAAACGGGCGAATGTTTCGACACGTCCAGATTCGCTCCGCGGCCTGGATATTGTGAAGAGCGAATGGAGGGCGGTTCGGAGACGGATGGGCCGGGACCAGGCGGTCCCTTCCGGATTTAACGGTTTCCAGGGGCGATGGTATCGTCGCTGTGGATTCCGATCTTTTATGAAAGGAGGTAACGCGAAATGAGTGATCGAATTCAGCTTCGCATAGAAGAGTTGGAGCAGCGGATCGCGCCCGGCTCCACGGGGAATCCCGGGAACAACAACCCACCGCTCAACAATACGAACAATCCGGGCAATGAAGGGACTGGCGGGCAAGTTTCAACTGGGGGTCATTAGTCCGAAGCCCACTCTGTGAAGGGGGCGCGTCACGTCGGGCGCCATGCCGGGACATCGAGATGGCGCCCGGCAGAAGCACCCGGCGGCCATGAGCCCGTCGTTCCCGAATCGAGGGGCGGGGTGTGGCTCGAAACCCGGTGAATTATTCGACAGCTCCAGATTCGCTCCGCGGCCTGGCTAATGTGAAGAGCGAATCGGAGGTGGTTCGGAGAGGGATAGGCCGGGACCAGGCGGCTTGCCTGTTTTCAATATTGCGCCTTTCCCGGCGTGAAAGTTCGGAAATGCGGTGTGGGGGAAATCGCCATGCACATCACAAGTCTGCGGGAGAGGAGGTGACACAAGATGAGGAACCGAATTCTGCTACACGTGGAAGAGTTGGAGCAACGTATCGCTCCGGGCTCGTCGCCGGTGCTGACGAACTCGGCGAAGACAGCCAATCCGGAGGGAACGGCTAATCCGGAAGGGAGCGCGGTCCCCGAGGGGCCGAACACAGCGGGGAATCACCACCATTAAGCTGAGCCCTTGTGCGCTCGCTCCCATCTAAAGTCGGGGCGAGCGCACCTCCTAAGCCCGCCGCGATATTGTTTCGACCGAAGGGAGGGGTACAGGCTGATGCTCCGACGGCCTGCCACCTCTTGAGGTGGTGCGAGAGCGCACCGAGAGGGAACTCGGCGCCGCGCTCGACGAAGCTTCGCTCGTCCAGTTCGTCGAGCGGCTCGAACGACTGGGCTTGATGGAGGGCGAGAAATCAGGCAAGACCGCCCCAGCTCCGCGACGCCGGATCCGCGGCAGCCTGCTTTATCTGCGCCTCGGCGCGTTCGATCCCAACCGGCTTTTCGATCGGATCATCCCCAAGCTCGGATTCTTTTTCACGCCCCAATTCCTCGTGTTGTCGGCCCTCGTCATCGCGGCGGCGGCTGCCATTACTTATTCCGACTGGCCCCAGATCCTCCACGCCTACTCTTCACTTTTTCACTTTCGATCGCTTGTTTTTGCCTACTTTACGCTATTCGTAATTATCGCCGCGCACGAGTTCGCGCACGGGCTGACCTGCAAGCACTTTGGCGGCGAAGTCCACGAGATCGGATTCCTCTTGATTTACTTCGAGCCGGCCTTCTACTGCAACGTCAGCGACGCCTGGCTGTTTCCCGAGAAGTCGCGCCGGCTGTGGGTGACTTTTGCCGGCGGCTACTTCGAATTTTTCCTCTGGGGACTTGCCACACTCGCCTGGAGGCTCACGGAGCCTGGCACTGCGGTGAATTCGCTGTCGCTGATGGTGATGCTGACCTCGGGCTTCAAGATCCTGTTCAACGTCAACCCTCTAATCAAACTCGACGGCTACTACCTGCTGAGCGACTTCCTGGAAGTTCCGAATTTGCGCAAGCGTTCGTTCGCCTATCTTAAGAATTGCCTCCAGCGCCTCATTCCTGGTTCGCACGTGGAAGCCATGGGGGCGAGTCCGCGCGAGCGGCGGATTTTCCTCGCCTACGGATTGCTCGCCGGGACGTACTCCTATTGGCTCTTGAGCATGGTGGCGCTTTGGTTCGGGCAATTTCTCGTCGCTCGCTATCACGGCTTCGGCTTTCTGATATTCATCACAACCCTGGGGGTCCTTATGCGCGATTCACTGAAACGGCTATTCAAAAAACCGGCTGCGGTCATTGGCCCCATCTTCCACCTTGGAAGCGGCCCCGGCCGCCGATGGAGAGCTGTCGGGTGGCTGTCCGCCGTCGCCGCCCTCTCGATTCTCCTGCCCCTCCCGCTTAAAGTCGGAGGCGAATTCAAGATCCTTCCGGATTGGAACGCGGATGTCTGCGCTGAGGTGGACGGCGTGATGAAAGAAGTCTACGTCGAGGAAGGCCAGAAGGTACATCGCGGGCAGCCTCTTGCGGAAATCTCCGACCGAGACTACCGGAGCGAGCTCGAAAAAGTACAGAGCGACATCGCGGAGAAACAGGCCAAACTGGCCGAGCTCGAGCGTGGCCCTACCGCGCAAGAGGTGGCGGTGGCGGAACGCGACATCGAAACCGCCCAAGCTCGCGAGATCTACGCCTCAGCCGGCTACCGGGAGGCCGAACAGATTCGCGCGGCCTCCTTGGAGCGGGCGAGCACGGCGATGGCCGAGGCGCAAGACCGGCTCAACTACGCGCTTCGGGACTTGTCCCGTTACGAACAGCTCTTCAAAGACGGCCTGGTTTCCGCCAAGCGACTCGACGACGCCCGCGAGGAAGTTGAAGTTGACAAGAAACAATTGGCGGAAAAGCGTTCCGAACTCGAGATGCTGACCTCGGACCGGTTGGCCAAGGCCCAGGGCGATGTCGCCTTGAGCGAGAAGGAACAGGCGGAAGCCCGTGCGCGGCTTGGCAAGCTGCTCGCGGGAACTCGGCCGGAAGTGATCGCGCAAGCCCAGGCGGCGCTTGAGGGTTTCTACGCCCAGGAACAACTTCTCGAAGACCATATCCGGCACTGCACCCTTTCAAGCCCCACCGAGGGTGTGATCGCGACGCACCGGCCACGCGAAATGGTGGGCCATTACGTCAAGAAAGGCGATTTGATCGTCAAGGTGGATGAACTCGCGCAGGTTCAGGCCGAAATTACGGTGCCGGAAAGCGAAGTTGCCGATGTCCATGTGGGGGAGCCCTTGGTGCTCAAGGCGAGAGCCTTTCCCGGCCAAGACTTCTCCGGTAAGGTAACGGCTATCGCACCGGTTGCAAGCGCCGACCCCGCCCTGCCCGGAAAGCAGTTCCTCGTTACCACGACCTTGGACAATCCGGGCCTCCTCCTCAAATCCGATATGTCGGGAAATGCCAAGATTTATTGCGGCCGGCGTTCGCTCGTGGGCTTGATTGGTAGGAAGCTCTCCAAGACCTTCCGCGTGGAATTCTGGTCGTGGTGGTAAAGGTATGCGCTACCAGGCTGAGAGCAAGCATTGAAAAAGATGGTGCCGCGGGACGGAGTTGAACCGCCGACGCCAGCCTTTTCAGGGCTGCGCTCTACCACCTGAGCTACCGCGGCACGAACCTCTGACCTAAATTGCCGGAGCGGACGGCTGTAACGAGCCGACTCTCCCCGCCTGCCGGGACGCAGTGGCCGACTTGACAACTTCGGCAGAGAACTGTGAGAGGCGTTCCCGGGCAAGAGCGCCCGCCACGTCCCCAGCGCTCCGGTTCTTGGAACACCGGGCGCGCGAGGCACCTGCGGATGTACCAATCCATTTTGGGGCGGGATTCAGTTTCTGTCAATGATGGGAAGACTTGTGCCAATTGACTGGGGGACTCCGGCGGGGGCAGACTTTGAGGCGGACGGGGGCGAGTGACGAAAACCCGTAGACAAGGGCGAGCCTCCTCCCCACATTCTGAATTCGATTTCGAGCAGACCGCGCGCTGCGGTCGCGCCCGCGGAAGCGCCGGTATTCTAATAATCCTGAGTGTCCGGTTCGACGGGTTGGTTCCAGAAACACATCGCTAAGGAGGTTCGTCGGGCTATGTACCACTTTAACTGAACGGTCAAGGGAGAAGTGCTCTCAAAGGTCAATTCGGGCGGGGTCATATTATCCATCGCAACGAGGTTAGCGTGCTCCACGCTGGCGGCGCAAGTTTTGTACGGGTCGCTGGCGGGCGATGGCCGGGACTCATCGGGCGCGGCTTCATCACGCATCGCAGGACGAGACGCGAACCCTTTTATTTCAATGATTTAATTTTTGCGCTCCGTTCTCGGCCCCGATGAATCAGGGCCCTGACGGAGTGAAGGCTATCGTGCCGCTGAGAAGCACTGCGACTCGGTGAGGGAAACGAGAGCGGTGACGCCGTTCGGCGCTCGTTTTGGCAAGCATGCCAAAACCTGTTCTCGGAGGGCGTCGCCCCGGGAACCTGCCCGCCGTCAGGGAGGGCGGGCCTGCCTATCGGAGCGAATTATCTACTTGCTCGAGCCAATCGGGCCGCTTCAGCACTTCGCGCGGCTTCGACCCGTCGGGCGCGCTGACGATGCCATCTTTCTCCATCATATCTATTAGGCGCGCGGCACGGCCATACCCCAGGCGGAGCCGCCGTTGCAAGAGGGAAGTGGACGCCTTCCCGGACTCGACCACGATCCGGACCGCCTCGTCGTACACTTCGTCGAGCTCCGCTTCCACCTCTTCGTCTTCTTCCTCGACATCAGCCTCGCGCTCCTTGTCCTTGAAGGGCTTCAGGAACTCCTCGTTGTAACGCGGCTGGGACTGCCCCTTCCACCAATCCACGACCCGGCCGATTTCCTTTTCGGTCACCAGTGGGCCGTGAAGGCGCACCAGGCGCGACGTGCCGGGCGGCATGAAGAGCATGTCGCCGCGGCCGAGCAGGGCTTCGGCGCCGTTCGAATCCAGGATGGTGCGCGAGTCCACCTTGGAGGCCACGCGGAACGACATACGCGAAGGCAAGTTGGCTTTGATCAGGCCGGTAATGACGTCCACGGACGGCCGTTGCGTGGCGAGAATCAGGTGGATCCCCACGGCGCGGGCCATCTGCGCCAGGCGCGTGATGGACTCTTCGACGTATTGCGGCTCGACCATCATCAGGTCGGCGAGCTCGTCGATGACGATGACGATGTAGGGCAGGGGCTGCTCGGGCTGGCCGGTCGCGTCGAACAGGTCGAGCGTCGAGTCCGGCTCGAAAATCTTGTTGTACTGCTCGATGTTGCGGACGCCGTGCGCGGCGAGCTTTTTCAGCCGCTCCTCCATCTCGACCGTGGCGCGGCGCAAGACGTTCGCGGCTTGCTTGGGCTCGGTGACGATGGGCGTAAAAAGGTGCGGGACGCCATCGTAGAGGCCGAGCTCGAGGCGCTTGGGATCAATCAGGATGAGCTTCACCTCGTCCGGCGTTGATTTGTGGAGGATCGAGACGATCATCGCGTTGAGAGCGACGCTCTTCCCCGAGCCGGTCGAGCCGGCGATCAGCAGGTGGGGCATCTCGGCCAGGTTTCCGACTCTCGTCTTGCCGGTGATGTCCTTGCCCAGGCAGAGTGTCAACCGCGAGGGCGACGCGGCAAAATCGCTCGATTCAATGATCTCGCGCAGGTAGATGATTTCGCGGCGAAAGTTCGGGACCTCGATCCCCACCGTGGACTTGCCCGGGATGCGCTCGATGAGGATGGACTCAGCGCGCATCGCCAGGCAGAGGTCGTCCACCAGGTTTGTGACGCGGCTGTACTTGATGCCTGCTTCGGGCTTGAATTCGTAGGTCGTCACCACAGGGCCGGGATGGATCTGCGTAACGGCGCCCGTCACGCCGAACTCGCTGAATTTCCGCGTCAACTGCGCCGCCCGCTCGTTCAGCTCGTCTTCGTTGACGCTCTGCTGGTCCTCGGGCGGGCGCAGGAGGGTGGCGCTCGGAAGTTTATAGGCGTGCGAGCCCCGGCCGACGATCTTGGGGGCCGGACGCTTCACCGGCTCACCATGCTCAGGCGTCTCCACACCCTGCGCCTTCACGACGGGCGTCTCGGTGGGCTTGACCCTATCGGTGGCGGCGGGAGGGGTTGCGAAGGGAAACGCCTCGGCCAGACCTGCTTTGATCGTCCCCGTCGCGGCGAGAGCGGAGGGGTTCGCCGGCCGGGCGGGTAGGGGTGGCATTGCGCGCTCGATGACGATGGGGGGTTTCCCAATGAGTCTTTGGAGCTCCAGTTTGCGGCGCAACCGCTCACGGCGGCGAGTCTCGCGCCACTCGCTCCAACGCGCCCGGAGAACCTGCGTTGCACCCCAACGGGTGTGACCGGAAACATTTCCAGAAACGCGGCCGCCGATGCCATAAGCGTCAGAGCGCCAAGACACTTTGCCACAGGCGCTACGATCGGCCTGTCGCGAAGCTTTTCAACCCCGGCCGAAAAAAGAACGAGGGGAATCAGGTAGGCGGCCCAGCCCAGCGCCTGAAAGAGCACGTCGGCCGTGTACGAGCCGGCCGGCCCAATCCAGTTGTGGATGTCGTTGGCGAAATGGGACGAGGTGTCGAGAGAGGGATCGAACGGGAGATACGACCCAAGGCTCAAGAGAAGCAGCAACCCGGCAACACAAAAGAGGAATCCGAAGAGCTCCGAGAGCCGGCGGGAGTCGAGCAAGCGAGGTTTTGGGGGCTTGCGGGAGGCGTCGTCCCCCTTCGGCACGGCGGCGGTGGCTAAGCTGGGCATGCTACTCCCCCCTCGGCTCCGAACCGGCAGAATTATTCTTAGGAACCCTCGGGAACCAAAGCCGCGGAGGCGCCTTCGCGCGGCTAAATCCCGAAAGCTAGGCGTGACGCGATAACCATCCCAGCAGCAATACTACCACTCCCAATGCCAGGCGGTAAATAACGAAAATCTTGAACGTGCGATGGGCCAAATAACGCAAGAGGAAGGCTACGACCAGATAGCCGACCAGGCCTGAAACCACGATGCCTGCGAAGAACGGCAGGCGCATCTCGGGCGCCAGGCCCTCGTGGCGCAACTCGAAACCTTTGACCAGCGCGGCGCCCGTGATGATGGGCGTGGCGAGGAGAAATGAAAACCGCGCCGAGGCCTCGCGGGTCATGCCGCGGAAAAGGCCCGCCGTCATGGTCGCCCCCGAGCGGGAAACGCCCGGCACCACGGCGAAGGCTTGCGCAAGCCCTATCCACAGGGCGTCGGCGAGCCCTGTCCGCTCGAGGGATTTTTCGTGCCCTTCGGTGCGGTCGCCGGCCCACATCAAAAGCCCCACTGCAAGGAGCGACAAGCCGATGAGCCAGGGCTGGCGAAATTTCTCTTCCGCTGCGTGCTGGAGCAGGAATCCGGCAATTCCGCCGGGGATGGTTCCCGCGACGAGAAACCAGAAGAGGCGGCGTTCGGTGCGGGCGGCATCGCTGTCGGCGCCAAGACCGAGAGCAGCCGCACCCAGCCGTAACCACTGACGCCGGAAATACACCGCCACGGCCGCGAGTGTTCCGACGTGCAGCGCGACGTCAAACGTCAGGCCAGGGTCCTTCCAGCCGAGCAGCCACGGAAACAGGATCAGGTGCGCGGTGCTCGAAATCGGCAGGAATTCGGCGAGGCCTTGAACGATAGCGAGGACAATGGCTTGGTAGAGTGGCATGGGTCAGGTCGTGTTAACTCGAATCAGCTCATGAGGCGTACTTTATCAGAGTGCGACCCCCCATTTGGTTAAGGCTTCGCACCCGCGTAATCCTGCAAAACAATGACTGGGACCTCGGTCAAGCGTTTCCAGCGGTCGTCGTTCGTGATTATCAGGTTCGCCTTGTACCGGATGGCACAGGCAACCTGAATGGCGTGCGGGGTTCTTAGCCACTGATACTTCGCTCGCAGCCTAGCCGATTGGTCGCAGAGTTCCCCGTCAATGGGGGAAGGGTTATGCCCACCGCTTCCGTGACCACCTCCCGGTATTCGCGTGCGATGTCTTCCCGCCCGTCTCGAAATGGTTTCGTCAACACCTCGACCAATGTGAGGACACTTGTCACTCCGCGCGCGGTCCCCCCATCCAGCCCCTCAAGAAGCTCCTGGGCTACCCGTAAGAAACGGGGATGCTGTTCTATGTAATAGATGAGGGGAGCGCTGTCGAAGAAAACTAGCTTGCCTTGAATCGCCGGGGTTAGCTCTCCCACGAATCGCGTTCCGCGTTGATATACTCTTGCGCGTCTTGACCATGCCAGATTTCTTTGCCCAAGCCTCGGAGCTCGGTAATATGACGTTTCGGCTTCATGGCACCTTCTGCGAGAGCGTGCACCAAGCGTTCGCGCTCTTCGGGAGCAAGTCGGCCAGCGGCTTCGATAAGTTCCTCAATGGTCAGTCGCGAGGCCATGTTCTATTCCTCAACTCAAGTTTACTACAAAATGCACGGCTACGATGGCAAAGGAACACCCTCGATTTGACAAACCCGACGAGAGCGTTATCCAGCACCTTGTCGCCCCGTCGCTGGCTTCGTCATCGAATCCCGCCAAATTTGAATCCAGGCAACTAAACCTCCAATACGACCGGCAGCACGATGGGCCGCTTGCCGGTTTCCTGGTCGAAATGGCGGCGCAGCGCGGTGCGGATTTTTTCCTTGATGACGCCCCAGTCGCGGACTTCCTCGGGGTTCGATTTCTCGATGGTCTTGTGAATCACTTTTCGGGCGCTTTCGAGCAGCTCGTGCGCCTCGTCGAGCGGAATGAACCCGCGTGAGACAATCGCCGGCTCCGTCTCGAGCTGTCCGGTGTGCTCGTTGATGGCGAGGATGGGGATGACGATGCCGTCGGCTGAAATATGGCGGCGTTCTTTCAAGATTTCTTCTTCCACCTCGTCGAGCGTTCCGACGTCGATGTAAACTTTCCCGACTTTCACCCTTCCGGCCTTTTGCGCGCCACGGCCGTCGAATTCCAGAACATCGCCGGTTTCCAGGATAAAAACCTCGTCCTTGACGGCCGCCAGTTCCTTGGCGAGGGCGGCGTGCAGGTGCAGCTGGCGGTAATCACCGTGAACGGGAATGAAGTATCGCGGGCGGACGAGGTTCAGCATGAGCTTCAGTTCTTCGACGCTCGCGTGTCCCGAGACGTGGACGGGCGGGACGCTGCCGTCGTGGTGGTGCACGCGAGCGCCGCGGCGGTAGAGGTGGTCAATCACACGGAAAATGGATTTCTCATTTCCCGGAATGACCCGCGCCGAAATCACCACGTCGTCGTCCGGTTCGACGGCGACCCAGCGATGGTTCTTCACCGCCACCCGTGACAGTGCCGCCATGGGCTCGCCCTGGCTGCCGGTCAGAACAATGGTGACCTGGTCGCGAGGAAATTTGCGCAGGTCCTGAGGCTGGATCAGCAAGCCCTCCGGCACGTGCAGCCGGCCCATCTCCAATGCGATTCGGGAAACTTGGAGCATGCTCCGGCCGACGAAGCAGAGGCGGCGGCCGAACTCCTCGGAAAGGTCGGCGACCAGTTGTAGGCGGTGAAGCGACGTGGAGAAGCAGGAAATCAACACGCGGCCGTTGGCTTCGGAAAAGATTTCCAGCAGCCGCTCGCGCACGGAGCGCTCCGAAGGCGTCATGCCGGGGCGCTCGACGTTGGTGGAATCGGAGAACAGCGCCAGCACGCCTTTGCGGCCGTAGTCGGCCAGCGTGTGCAGGTCGCTGGGCGCTCCTTCCATCGGCGTGGGGTCGAATTTGAAATCGCCCGTGTGGATGACCGTGCCCACGGGCGTCGAGAGGGCAAGCGCCCCGGCTTCGATGATGCTGTGCGTGAGGTGAATGAACTCCACCTGGAAGGGGCCGATCTGAAAGGGCCGGCTCGGGAGCATCTCTCGCAGCTCCACTTCGGCCGCGAGCCCGTGCTCCTCGAGCTTCGAGCGCGCCAGCGCCAGCGTGAAGGGCGTGCCGTACACGGGCGCTCGCACGTCGTCGAGCACGTAAGGCAGCGCGCCGATGTGGTCTTCGTGCCCGTGGGTCAGCAGGATCGCCAAGAGGCGGCTCTGGTTCTCGCGCAAATAACTGATGTCGGGGACAACGATGTCCACCCCCAGAAGCTCCGAGTCCGGGAACATCAGGCCGCAGTCCACCACCACCATGGCGTCGCCGTACTCAAAGGCCATCATGTTCATCCCGAATTCGCCCAGGCCTCCGAGCGGGATGGCTTTCAGTTTATGAGTGGTCGCGGGGATAAGATTGTCTCCTTCAGGCCCTGTGTGATGCCTCATGGTAACACATCTTGCAGGGGCGTAATGGAATGAGATTCAAATTTCGAGCTCGGCGAAGAGGCCGGCGAGCCGGGGAATGGGGACCTGTTCGGCGCGGACCGTGGTCGGCAATTCCAACTGGTCCATGGCGGCTTCCACGCAGTCGCGTTCGGCGGAGGCCGCCAAGTTATTGAGCAAGCTCTTTCGTTTATGTGCGAAACACCGCTTGACGAATTCCAAGAACTGCTCCGTGCGGCCCCGAGTCCATTCCGGGAACACGGGAGAAATCCGAAATTCCACGAGCGACGACAGGACTTGTGGCCGGGGCGAAAAGGAGCCAGGCGGGACGTTGAATAGGATCCTGGGGCGTGTGAGGATCTGAGCCATCACGCTCAAGTAGCCGAAGTCGGGGCTGCCGGGCTCTGCCACGACGCGCTCGGCAACCTCGCGCTGCATCAAGAGCGCCATGGCCCGAATGGCCTCGCGCCCTTCGAGCAGGTGATGAAGAATCGGCGAAGTAATATAGTAGGGAAGGTTGCCGAAGACGAAGCAGGTCCCGTCACCCGCGCCGCGAACGAGGGCGCGGACGTCCAAGTCGAGAATGTTGCCGGCGACGATTTCAACATTCTCGAAGGCCTTGAACTTTTCCCGAAGCATCGGCACGAGCGCCTTA
>QHZN01000068.1 GCA_003225365.1 Acidobacteriota bacterium | reverse complement strand
ACTTATGACAACCGCGACCGCGTGAAGACCAAAGCGACGCCGGAAGGCACGCTGACCTACTCCTACGACGACGCCAACGACCGCTTGTCCACGGACACAATCGACGCCAACGGGAACACGACTTCCTCGGGTGGCGTTTCGAGCCTCTACGATTTCGAGAACCGCATGACGACGAACGGAACGACGACGGTCGTTTACGACGGCGACGGCAACCGCGCGAGCGAGACGGTGGGCGGGGCAACGACGAAGTACCTCGTGGACACAGTCAACCCGACGGGGTTGCCGCAGGTCGTGGACGAAACGGTCAACGGCGTCCTCACGCGCACCTACGCCTACGGCTTGCAGCGGCTCAGCGGGAACCAGCAAACCGGTCCCGACCCCTTAACTAATACGATTAAGAAATAGGATGGGTTATTACTCTCTGGAAGTCCGCCAGCCATTTTACGTTCGAGCATCAAAATCCTCCTGCAAGATAATCCCGTTCTTGACCGCCCAGACCATGAACGCGACGTTACAGGCCAAGTGCGCCAGATGGTCTTCGCTCCTATCGCCTTCCTTGAATTTCTGGAGATGCACGAAGGCGTGGTTCCAGGCGTCGAGAAAAAAGTCCTTCTGCCCGCGCTTCCAATTGTACGGCCCGTACCTGGCCGCGCCGCGCGCCAGCACTTCGGCAACGGATTCCAGGAACTCGAAAGGAATCAGATCGAAGCGCGGCTTGCGATCTGTTCGCCTAACACCGCCGGTGAAACGCCGCATGTTGTGCCGATTCCTATGTTGAACTTGGCCCATTCCCAAATGCTGCCGCAAAGGTGAAAGCCCTTCCAGGCGGGCGATTGCTCCGAAAGCGGTCGGCTGCTGAAACACGCCCGGTATTACTGGCTGCTGCTGGCCGAGAGCCATCTGACGCGGCGGCTCTTTGGGGCCGTGGTAAGGCGGATCGATTCGCTGCCCTTGCCCGCGGGGTAGAGCCCGCAACCAGCGGGAGAAAACCTAGGGAAGCAAGCAGGGGATGGCGAGGTGTTCGAAAAACCGTATGGGTAACGGGTCAAGGCGCCGGTTGACTCCATGCCGAAGACGCACACCCAACTGCTAGATGGCGCGCTGGCGTCTGGAGTGCTTAATTTTGATTGCGGACGGGCCGGTGGGGTGTACACTGCCCTGGCTCGGGATGCCAAAATGGAAATCCTGGTTTAGTTCAAGAGGAGGTGGTTTAAAGCGACCGGGACCGCCGCTCACCCCCAATGGTTCCCGGGACACCTTCCGGAACAAGGTTGAGAAGGAGTTTCCCGATGAAACGTGCGTTAACAGCCATAGCGCTAGGAATCTTGGGTTTGTGGGTTGGGCCCTCCTGGGCCTCGGCGCAAACTTCATTCCGTTTCGTGGCTTGGGGTGGCAGCCGCGGGGTCAGCAGCGGCGTCGACACCGCGGTTCTTTCTAACGTATCGAACCAGGTGAAGGGGATATCCCCGCAGCCTGTGTTCACCATATTTGAGGGTGACCTCTGTTATAGTTGGGACAGCTCGTGCACCTCGACCGGCTCGAGCGGCTGGAAGTATGCGGTCAACAACGGCTCGCCGGGCAACGGCACGTTCAACATCACATTTCCACTTGAGGGCAATCACGATACCAACGCGTCTCTGTGGGACAGTTACTGGAATGGCCACTCCAGGGCGACAGTAACAGCCATTGGCGGAAGCAATTTCAATTATTATTCAGGGGACAGTGAGAACCGCACCTACTCTTTTGACTATGGCAACTCACATTTCTGCCTCCTCGACAACCAAGGCGGCGCCGCTTCCACGTTGTCTTCCGGCCAGATTAGCTGGCTCGATTCGGACATAGCCGCCGCCGAAGCTCGCGGCGTCGTTCACACTTTTATTAACACTCACGGCCCGATATGGCCCATCAACGAATTACTCGATACTCCGTCCTCCAGCCTGATTGCGGTGATCAACAAACACCCCAGCATCAGCGCGAGCTTGAGCGCGCACGAGCACGTCTTGGGCTATGCCCATATCGACTCGTCGCGCATTGCGGCTGTGACCCATCCTTGGGAGGAATTCGTCAGCGGAGGCGCCGGCGCCCCTCTGTTTAGCTGCACCGCCGGGTTGTCCGAGTATTGCACATCGTCCTATGGATTTGTCTCCGTGGATGTAAGCGGCAGTTCCTTCACAGTAAATCTGTACCTACAAGGCGCCGGGTCAGTGCCCGCCGAGACCTGGACCTTCACCAAGCCGACCGCGGCCTTCACCCTCACTCCAACCTCCGTTAGCTTCGGCAATCAGACGGTGGGCACAACCAGCGCGGCCCAAGCGATCACCGTGAACAACGGGACAGCCTCGTCTGTAAGTATCAGCAGCATCGCAATCACCGGGACCAATAGCGGAGACTTTACCCGAACAACCAACTGCGGCTCGAGCCTGGCGGCGGGTGCCCAGTGCGCCATCAACGTGACGTTTAAACCGACTGCTTCCGGGTCCCGGACCGCCGCGGTGACAGTCACCGACAGCGCGACGGGAAGCCCCCAGACGGCTACCCTGTCAGGAACGGGCGTGACGAGCACTGCCACTTTGTCGCCCACTTCTCTTACCTTCGGAAGTCAGCCGGTGGGCGCGACCAGCACTACGCAGGCTTTCACGCTCACCAACTCTGGAAACGTCAGCTTAGCGATCACCAGCATCGCGATCAGCGGCGATTTCGCCCAGACCAATAACTGCGGCACGTCGGTGGCCGCGGGGGCGAATTGCACGATCAATATGACCTTCACGCCCACTGCCACTGGGACGCGCAACGGCACGTTGACGGTGACCGACAATGCTACCAACAGCCCACAGACCGCGAGTCTGACGGGCACGGGGACTACGAGCACGGCAGCCCTCGCGCCCACCTCCCTCACCTTTGCAAGCCAGCAGGTCGGCAGCACCAGCCTAGCTCAGGCAGTGGCGCTGACGAACTCCGGGACCACAACCGTGAGCATCACCACCATCGCCATCGCGGGTGCCAATCCAGGCGACTTCGGGCAAACCAACAACTGCGGCAATAGCTTGGCCGTGGAAGGAAATTGCACCATCAACGTGACATTCAGCCCATCCGCCACCGGGACACGTACGGCCACTCTGATGGTTGCCGACAACGCGAGCAACAGCCCGCAGACGGCGAGCCTGAGCGGCACGGGAGTTTCCTCAGGCGGGTCATCCGCGGCCAGCCTCTCACCTCCCGCTTTGAACTTCGGGAATCAGCAGGTTAGCGTAACCACGCCGGCTCAGGCCGTGCCCCTTTCCAATTCTGGCAGCGCCGCACTTTCGATTACCAGCATCGCCATCACCGGGACCAACGGCGCAGATTTTGCTCAAACCAATAATTGCGGCAACTCGGTAGCCGCAGGGGTGACGTGCACGATCAGCGTGACGTTCACCCCCGCGGCCACGGGGACACGGAGCGGCACGCTGACGGTGACCGACAACGCCACGAACAGCCCGCAGACGGCGAGCCTCACCGGGACCGGTACCACTGCGGGCGGCTCCGGGCCAGCCCTCGTGCAGGTCCAGAACAACATTGATACCAGCGGCGCCGCTTTTGGGTCGTTCTCGGTGAATATAACGACGAATGCCGGCGATTTCTTGGTGGCGTTTTGTCGTGAATCGTCAAATGGGACGGACAACTTCACGGTGACGGACTCCGCCGGACAGACCTGGGCGCAGACTTCCAGCGGGTACAGGAACGAAGGCAGCACGGGCCCGCGCAGCGGCATGTTCTACGTCGCGAATTCCGCCGCCGTGAACAGCGTGACGGTGAATTACACCACCACCGGGGGCGTAATCAAGCCTGGGATCGTGGTGTTTGAAATCTCGGGAGCGGTGACATCGGGCGTGGCGGATAGCTCGGTGAGCAACGGAACGGCTTCGACCACGACGTCGACCAGTGGCAGTCTGACCACCACGAACGCCAACGACCTGCTGATCTTCGCCACCGACACGGCGGGAAACGTGGGTGGGTGGGCAGCCGGGGCCGGCTACTTGATTCCAAACAATAAGCTGACGACCGGCGCCAGCGGATCGAACGTTCGCATGGCCATGCAATACGCCGTCGTTACGTCCACTCAGACCAACATGACAACGTTGATGACCTACACAGGCACGAATTGGAACGGCAATATTTTTGCCGCATTTAAGGTAACGCCTTCGACGGGCGGTTCGCCGTCTGTGAACTTGCTGCCTTCTTCGATGACGTTCGCGGGTCAGACGGTTGGATCCACGAGCGCCGTTCAAGCCATAGCCTTGCAAAACGGGACCAGTTCGTCGCTTACTCTCTCAAGCATCGCGATTTCCGGGACTAACAGCGGCGACTTCGCGCAGACGAACAACTGCGGCTCAACGCTGGCGGCAGGAGCGAGTTGCTCAATCGATGTTACCTTTACACCCGTGGCTGCCGGGAAGAGGAGCGGCACGCTGACGGTGACCGACACTGCCACGAACAGCCCGCA
>QHZN01000067.1 GCA_003225365.1 Acidobacteriota bacterium | reverse complement strand
CGGCCCAGGTTGAAGTGCGCTTGCGGAAAATCGGGCAGGTCCTCGATAGCCTTTCGGAATTCCCCACTCGCGCCCGACAGCTTCCCCTGCCGCTGCAAAATGTCCCCCAGATTGTTGTGCGCCTGGGCGTTGTGAGGATCCAGCTCCAGGCTTTTCCGAAAGGCACTCTCTGCATCTTGAAATTTGTCCTGTTCCAACAAGAGGACCCCGTAATCATAATAGGTCTCGGCCCGGTTCGGATCGAGCTGTGCCGCCTCTCGATAATGCTTCTCTGCCTTCTGATAATTGTGGAGACGGCCATAGAGCGAAATCAAGTTGATGTGAGCCCCCACGAGGCCGGGATCGAACCGCAACGCTTCCTCGTGTTTGACGACGGCCTCCTGCAATTTTCCCTGATTGCCATATTCAATTCCCAATCCCATCAGGATCCCGGGGTCGGTGTAAAGGGCGTTAAGCTCAGCCTGCAAGCCGTCTCCCCCATCCGGGACGTCGTATTTGTTCTTTTCGTAGAGCCTCAATTCTTCCCGCGAGGCTTCCGTCTTCCCCTGGCGTTCGTAAACTCGCATCAAGGCGTAGTGAGCGGCCCCGAAATTGGGATAGAGCTCGCAGGCCTTGCCGAATGAATCGCCTGCCCCACCGAGATTGTTCTCCTTCTCAAGAACCCGCCCTAGTCGGTAGTACGCCTGCGCGCTGTGGGGGTGCCGTCGAACAATCTCTGTGAAAAGGTTGGCGGCTTCCTCCACGCGGCCGGAGGCCAAGAAGCAGTCCCCCAGCTTCAATTGCGCGGGAAGGTAATCCGGGTCGAGGCGCAACGCCTCCTGGAGTGTGAGGACAGCCTCGGAATAATGGCCTTCCTCGGATTGTACCAACGACAGGTAATAGGCCCAGCGAAATGAGGACGGGTCAAAAACGCGGGCCCGCCGGTAGCAAATTTCAGCGGTCGTGTCCGAATGGTTGTAGGCCTGAAGGACCATGCCGAGATGGCCGCTGGCTGAGGGGTCCCAGGGATAAGCCACGGCTTCTTCGTAAGCCCTTTTAACCGTTTCGCGGAGAGCCGGCGGAAACGTTTCCGGGACAATTCGCGGCAGAGGCGGAACTCGAGAAGCTTCCCCGGGCGGCTCTTGAGAAAAACCCCCTCCCAAGACAAGAAGGGCGAAAGCGAGCGAGAAAGCCACACGTCGGATTAATATTCTTCCTCTGCCGTTCGTCCTCATGGGGGCCCACCTTCGCCCTCCAAAAGACGCCGGTCGTCGTCAATGCGTTTAAGAAGCGACGTTTGCTTTTCCATCTCGGCCTTTTCCCCCGCCAGGTGGAGATAGCGCAGCCCGTTTTCGAGGTCACCTAAGTCCGCGTATGCGACACCGAGGGCGTATAGATACGAAGGCTTCGTCCCTTCATCGGCGCCCGCGACCGCCCTCAACAGGTGCGGGATGCCTTCTTCGAATCTACCCTCTTTCACCAAGATGCGCCCCAGGCTAAAATGCGCCTGGGGGAAGTCAGGACTGGTCTCCAAGGCCTTACGGAACTCTTCGATTGCCTCTCGGAGCTTACCGCGTCCCTCGAGCAGGAACCCGAGATTGTTGTGAGCCTCGGCGTACTTGGGGTCGATTTTCAATGCATTCTGGAAGGCCTCTTCGGCGTCTTGCGGTCGCCCCTGCCCTGATACCAGAAGCCCGTAATAGAAATAGGCGCCTGCACTTTGAGGGTTGAGACTCAGCGCAGCCCGGAAATGCTCCTCGGCCCTGGTCACTTGGCCAAGCTGCGTGTAAAGATAGATTAAGCGGACGTGGGCTTGCGGAAGCTTGGGGTTGATGTTGAGCGCCTCTTCGTAAGCCTCGGCAGCATCGTTCCATTTGCCTTCGCCACCCAGCTTGGTGCCCAGCTTGAGGTATGCCTCCGGATCCTGGTAGAGCGACTCCACCTCGGCAATCAATGCGTCCTCGATAATCGGAGATTCCCCACCGCTCTGTTTCGCGAGGTCTCTCTCTTCCTGGGCCTGGGCAGGCTTGCCCAAACGTTGATAGATGCGCCAGAGGGCAAAGTGGGCGGCGCTGAACTTCGGAAAAAGTTCCGAGGCTCTGCGGTATGACTCGACCGCCCCCGTCAAGTCTTTTTCCCCCTCCCGTACTCGTCCGAGACCGTATTGAGCCTCCGCGCTCTCGGGGTGCTTTTGGAGGAGTGTTTCATAGAGGTTCCTGGCCTCTCCCCATTCACGTGACACGACCAAACATTCTCCCAAAGCCACCTGTGCGGGGAAATAGTCCGGCCGCAGCCGCAGCGCCTCCTGGACCGTTGGAATGGCGTCCGAGCATTTCGCCTGGATCACTTGCACTATCCCCAAGTAATAGGCCCACTGGAAAGAGGAAGGATCGAGGAGATGCGCCCGTCGGTAGCAGATCTCGGCGTCGGCTAACAACCCGTAAGCGTGCAGGAGCATGCCCAGTTTTCCGTTGGCAGAAGCGTCGCGTGGCCGGGCCAATGCAAGAGTGTATGCCTTTTGGATTTCAGAGCGTGCGTTGGGGTTCAAGCTCTCCAGGTTCGGGTGCGGCAAATCCGGAAGGGCGTTAACCTCCTCCGCTCTTTCGGCAGATACCGCGAAACTGCAAGGCGGGCTCGCGAGTACAATGCCGAAAATCGTCATCCAGACGGTGAGGCAGAATTCTTGCATGGCCTGTATTCTAGCATCCACGGCGGGGGCTGTGGCTTCATCCGAATGGGGTACTCTGCGACACGGCGTAAGCCCCTCCCCTTATTTCGCGATTATTTCGGACCAGCCTCCTCTTCCAACCGCTTTAGATCATCCTGAATAGCCTCCTCAAGTTTTGACTGACCCAGCGCCGCCGCCCCTTCGCGGGCCTGGCGAAGATATTGCAATGCATTATTGCGGTCGCCCGAGCGGGCGTAGGCCGCTCCGAGTGCATAAAGGTACGCAGGTCTATTGCCCCCCTTTTCCGCTCGAAGGCATATCAGGAATTGTTGGATACCCTCCGCGTAGTTGTCCCGGTTCACCGCTATGCGGCCCAGAGCGAAATGGGCTTCCGGGTCATCCGGGGCATCCGTGATGGCTCGCTCATATTCGGCCACCGCTTCCGACAATTTACCTTGCCCCTCCAACATATAACCAAGGTTCGTGTGGCTCTCCGGGTAGTGCGGATTGGTTTCCAGCGCTTTGCGGAATGCCTGCTCAGCCTCCGAGTACCGCTCCTCGCTCGCCAAAAGCAGTCCATGATTGAAGTAGCACTCCGGGTCATTCGGATCGAGGAGCACTCCTGCCTGGAAGTGTTCCTCAGCCTTAGCGGCTTGTCCGAGCCGCCCATAGAGGAAGATGAGATGGACGTGGGCCTTCTCGAGTTGGGGATTGCTGGCGAGTGCCCTCTCGTACTCGACAGCCGCCTCTGATATCTTCCCCTGCTCCGTCAACGACTCTGCCTGACGGAGCTCGTCCATCGGGGAGGCGTTCAGGGCTGCTACCTTGGCGAGGAGTTCATCTTTCAACGCCGGCGCCAACCCTCGGGTCGAATCGTATAATTTCAACTCTTCCTGCGACCGCTTCTGATCTTTGAGGCGCTCATAGACTCGCGCCAACCCGTAATGCGCCGCGCCAAAACTCGGGAATAGCTCGCAGGCTTTGCGATAGGAATCGGCCGCGCCATTCAAATCGTTGCGAACTGACTTGACCCGCGCCAGGCCATAGTGCGCATGCGGGCTGTCAGGATTTTCACGGACGAGCACTTCGAAGACTTCGCCCGCTTCCCGCCACTTGCCAGAAGCCAACAAGCACTCACCCAGATTCAAACGCGCCGGGAGGTATTTAGGATCAATGCGCGATGCATCGCGCAGGGCGACCTCAGCTTCTTCGAACTTTCCCTCGGACGCGAGAACTAGCCCGAGGTAATAGCCCCAACTTAAGGTGGACTGATCAAGGAGGTGCGCGCGGCGATAGCAGATCTCCGCCGCAGAGTCCGCTGGCTTATGAGCCTGCAACACCATTCCAAGGTCCCCGTTGAGAGTGGCGTCGTTCGGGTTTGCCTTGACGGCGTTATAGGCTCTTTCGAGCTGGTCATGCAAGCTTGGAGGAAACTGTTCATAGACAATATGCGGAAGGTCGGGAAGCGACGACACTGCTTGGTCAACCGCAAGGGCCCAGGCAGAGATTGATAAGGGTGCGGCGAGCAGGAGCGCAGACCAAGAGTGGCGCCAATGCGAGTTAGCCTCTCGGCTTTGAAGCATCCCGACACCTCGGCCTGTTGTCCGACGCTGCCCTATTGTGTAATAAGCATACGACAAGGGCAAGTAGGCTCTGTTTCAGGCGTGCGCGACATAAACGTGACGCTGGGGGTTGGGTCTTTTTTTGTGGCTTGTATCCTGACGTAGGTGATACGTTCGGAAGGAGGAGGTCCTCCCATGTCCCAATCCCTTGACGTCCTGGAGAACCAACGCGCCGAGTTGATCCGCCAGATCGCCCAGCTCGGTGACTTCCGCCCGGGTTCGATCACCGGCATTTCCGGCCGCTGCGGCAAGCCCAACTGTCATTGTCATCAACCCCATCATCCCGGCCATGGCCCCA
>QHZN01000121.1 GCA_003225365.1 Acidobacteriota bacterium | reverse complement strand
GCCCGCTCGGAAAAAACGCGAGCCGCTGCTCGGCTCAATTCCTCCAAGTTCGAATAGATGCGGACGTCCGGCTGTGGCATGGACTGGGGACACGAGCTTTACTGGAACGCGCCAGGCTCAGAGGCCGGCCATTCTGCCGAGCATGGCGAGCGTCTGCTCGAAAACGCGATTCCGGCCGAGGTATTTCAGTTCGTCGTTGACGACTTCGATCTCTTCGAGGACTTCCAGCCGCACATTTCGTGAAACCGGCTCGCGGCCCTCCACCGCGCATTGCGTCGTCACGCAAATGCCTTCGGGGCCGCGCTTCAACGAGAACCGCGCGGGCGGGTCGCCCGCCGCCTCCAAAGTGATGTTGAAACACATCCCCTCGCCCCCGCCCACAAATTCTCGCGGGACCAGGCGAACCTCTACGCGGCCATCAGTGGAGTTGAAAATCCAAGTCCGCGAGGCATCCGAGGCCTCAGTTGCCGGCTCCGCCGGATCCCAATTCATACGGCTGCCCAGCCAAGCCGCAAGCAGCCATGCCTGAGCTTCTTGAGCCGACCTCCGTGGAGAAGTTTTTTCGTATTCGACGGTCACCTTCTTCACGCGGGCAAGATAAGGACGTAGCTCCGAGGGATCGAAGCATTGCGCGATGAGTTCCCGCCACGGTGTCATCCGAACCCAATTCAAGTCGCTGAAACCCATGCGGATCCCCGCCTCCCTGGCCCTTTCGGTGAGGCGCGGCAGGTCCAAGGCCGGGTGGGGAAACCGGCCGGAATCAATAAGGACGCGGTCGGTAACGCGAAGGATGTCCTCATAATACGGCTCTGGTTCGAACCGCGGGGCGCGCCACCAAAGATAAATGGGCAGCCCCGGAATTACCAAAGGCAGCACCACGTTCGGCAGCGCCCGAACCGAGTCGCCCCGCGCAACTACCGCCACTTGTTCTGAACAAACCTGTTTTTCGCCTTCCACGGGAAGGTGGCAGTGGGCGGATATCCAGGCGTTTATCCCGCCGGGCCGGGCCAAGGGTTCCGAAGCCATGATAATCGCACGGCAAGGGTTTTGCCGGGTCACGTCACCAATCAAATTGCTGACTTCCCAGGCCGCGTCTTCGGATTCAACGCTCACCAGCAGGGTCAGCGCGCAGGCGCGGGTGACAACGCGCTGGCCCGAGGCACCTTCGGCGGCAGAGCGCCACAAAGCCGAAAGTTCGGCCTCGAGTTCCTCCACGTCCACTTCTCGCGGACTTTCGAGCACAGGCTGAAGCGGAGCCACCATCTCTCTCCCTCAAAGACCCTAGGCCGGTTTCTCGTCGCCGCGCGCGCTCTCAGAGGCGCTGCCAGCGGCGGCCGTCACGTTGGAGCAGTCGGTCGGCTTCCGCCGGGCCCCAGCTTCCCGCTTCGTAAAAAGCGAGATCCCTTTCCCCGTCGTTCTTCCACCGGTCGAGTATGGGCATCACCAGCTCCCAAGCTAGCTCGACCGCGTCGTCGCGATTAAATAGAGTGTTGTCGCCCAGCATGCAGTCGAGCAACAGAGTCTCGTAGGCTGTCGGTGGCGGGGCGCCGAACGATTCCCCATAGCGGAATTCCATCTGCACGGGCCGGATGCGCATGGCCGGCCCCGGCAGCTTCGCGCCGAACCTGACTGCAATCCCCTCGTTCGGCTGGATTCGGAGCGACATGACGTTCGGCTCGATGATGTCCTCGATCGCGTCCCGGAACATCAAGTGCGGCACACTGCGGAACTGCACCGTGATTTCCGAGACGCGCTTCGCCAGCCGTTTGCCGGAGCGCAAGTAAAACGGAACATCCGCCCAGCGCCAATTGTCAATGAAGAGCTTCAATGCGGCGTAGGTTTCCGTCACCGAAGACGGCGAGACCTTGGGCTCGGAACGGTAGGCTGAGACCTTCTTGCCGCCGGCGAACCCCTCGCCGTATTGCCCTCGCACGGCCAGGTCGTTAACCGCGTCCGGCGGTATGGGCCGGATGGCGCGAAGAACCTTGGCCTTCTCGTCGCGAACCGCCGTGCCCGCAAACCTCGCCGGCGGCTCCATGGCCACCAGGGACAACAATTGAAGGACGTGGTTTTGAATCATGTCCCGCAGTAATCCAGCCTCTTCGTAGTACGCGCCGCGGTTCTCAACCCCCAGGCTTTCCGCGACCGCAATCTGCACCTGGTCAATGTAACGGCGGTTCCAAATCGGCTCATAAATCCCGTTGGCGAAGCGAAAGACCAACAAGTTCTGGACGGTCTCTTTGCCCAGGTAGTGGTCAATGCGGAAAACCTGCTCCTCATCGAAGACGCTCGTAACGGTGCGGTTGAGTTCCTGGGCGCTTGCATGGTCGCGCCCAAAAGGCTTTTCGATGATGATACGCGTCCAGTTCTTTTCCGGGTCGCGAGTCTTCGCGAGGCCTGCTCGACCCAAGTGCTGGACGATGACGGGAAAGAAGCTCGGCGGCGTAGCGAGGTAGAACAGACGGTTGCCGCCCGTGCCGCGCTCACGGTCGAACCGATCGAGCATCGAGTCCAGCAGGCTGTAAGCTTTGACGTCGCCGAAATCATCGCTGATGTAAAACAGCGACTGGGCGAAGCTCTCGAGGAACGGGGCTTCTGAGGCGGGAATCTTCAAATGACTTTGAACCGCCTGGCGGGCCTTTTCTCGAAACGTTTCGGTCGTATATGGTGACTTGGCGCATCCTGTCACCGTGAAGCTTACGGGGAGCAGATGTTCGCGGGCCAAGTAGTATAGCGCCGGGATGAGTTTTCGCTCCGTCAAATCACCCGAGGCTCCGAAGATGACGATGGAGCACGGCGCCGGCGTCTTGCGGACGCGCGTGCCTTCCCGCAAAGGATTCGCCAAGAGAGCGGTCTCGGCCACGGAAGACGCCTCGGTTCCCAGCCCCATATGTCTCTCCTACGCCCGAGCCTTTTCTCCCGCCCCCACCGCCTGCTCGACGGCCTTGAGCACTTTCTCCAATCCGATTTCGACCGAACGGCCCAAGTGAACCCTCAGAATGGGCCGGTTCCTCGAAACCAGCGACTGCATGTCGCCGAGCGACTGGGCCTGCTTCAGAATCGAAAACCCGAAAGGCTCACGCGGGATCGCCAAGTCGCTCGCGTCGTCCGCGGTGAATTGGATGAACAGACCTTTGTCCGGCCCGCCTTTATGAAGCTGTCCGGTCGAATGCAGAAATCGCGGCCCAAAACCGAGCGTCGTCGCTTGCCGGAGGGAATCCCTCAGCCGCATGCGGAGGGTTTGGAGCAGCGCTTTGTTCGGGCCCGTGGGTTCGATGTAGGCCATTAAAGCGATATAACCTCCGGTTTTCGCCCGGCTCAGAAATTCCCGCAGCGGGATAACGAGGTCAGACTCCGCCGCGCCACTCTTCTTCGCACCGGCGATGACGCGCCGCGTCTCCGGGTCCAGGTAAAGGCGCAGCCCGTCCACTCCGAAGTCCGGCTGCCCTTCCGGAAGCTTTCCTTGGCGTCTAAACTCATCCAGGAGGCGGCTCGTGTTGTCCTTGCTTTCCTGGACGTTGGGCTGGTCGAATGCGTCAATGCCCATCAAAGCCCCGACCGTTGCCGTCGCAACCTCCCAGCGATAAAACTCTTCGCCGAGGTCCATCTTGCTGCCCATCGTA
Organism: Acidobacteriota bacterium; assembly: GCA_003225365.1. Taxonomy (GTDB): domain Bacteria; phylum Acidobacteriota; class Terriglobia; order UBA7540; family UBA7540; genus Gp13-AA74. Next base: position 11,775 of record QHZN01000121.1, on the reverse strand, counting down.
ATCCGAACCACAGGATTTCCGGCCTTTTGGAGCGCGGCCAATTTCCCTTCCTCATCCGCATCGTTTAGGTCTGCCAGCTTGATTTGAACGAAAATCCGGTCATTGGAGTACACCGAAGGTGCTCCAAGGGATTCCTCCGCCACCGGGATCAGGCCCTTGCCCTCCTTGCCGGTGCTCTCGGCAATAAGCTGTTCGAGCCAGCCGGCGAGTGTCCCGATGCTGCCTGAAACGGCAAACGTGACTTTGTCACGGCCGGCCCGCGCGGCTTCCGCAAGAACGACTCCCAGCGCGACGCCGGGATTTTCCTTCACGGGAACGCAGCTCTTCGAAGCTTGCGCCATGCGTTCGGCCCGTTCGAGCAACCCAATGACGTCGACGCCCAGGAGCGCCGCCGGGACCATGCCGAAATTGGAGAGCGCCGAGTACCGTCCGCCGATGTCCGGGTAGCCGTGGAAGACCGCCCGGAACCTCTGCTCTTTTGCCAGCGCCTCGAGCGACGTCCCCGGATCGGTAATGGCTACAAAATTTTCTCCGGCGCGGCCGCCTTTGAGCCCTTCGACGCGCTCATGAAAGTATCGGAAGAAGTTAAGTGTTTCCGCGGTTCCGCCAGATTTGCTGGACACCAGGAACAGCGTCTCGGCCGGATTCAAAGACTTTTCGACGTGTTCGATGGCCGCCGGCACAGTCGAGTCGAGTACGTGGAGGTCGAGGTAGCCCGGCGCGGCGCCAAATGTGGCGCGGCAAACGTCGGGACAAAGGCTGCTTCCTCCCATGCCCAGCAACAGCGCTTGCTTGAAGCCGCCTTGCCGAACCTCTTCTGCAAAATTCACAACGCTTTGAATGTGCTCGAGCATGGACTGGCAGACTGAAAGCCAGCCGAGGGAATTACGTATGATCTTTTGGTGTGCCGGGTCGGATTTCCAAAGTCCGGGACCGCGGTCCCAGAGACGCTTCGAAAAACTTTCCTTTTCGAGCCGTCCGAATGTTGCCTGGACGGCGGGCTTGAGTCGGGGAGCGGAATAGTTCCAGCGGTCAGCGGGGGGTGTAAGAATTTTGGCGCGCTTCTCTTCAATGGCCTTCAGAAGTTTTTGGAAGTCTTTGGAGAACGCCGCCACCCCCTCGTCCTCGAGCCTCCGAGTGGCATCCGCAAGGCTGATGCCTGACCGCTCGAGCTCCTCGAGAGCCGAACCAGACTCTTCGAGCCTTTCCTCGATCGTAACGCGCGCTTTTCCATGGTCGCGAAAGGCGGCCATGGTGGCGGCAGGCATGGTGTTCACGGTGCTCGGCCCGATCAACTCCTCGATATAGAGCACGTCGCTGTACTTGGGGTTCTTGGTGCTGGTCGAGGCCCAAAGCACGCGTTGCACCTTGGCGCCTTTTTCGGCCAGTGCCTTGAAACGCGGGCCGCCAAAGATGCGCTTGAATTCCTGATAGGCCCTTTTCGCGTTGGCGACGGCGGTCCGGCCGAGCAGGGCTTCGAGCCGCTTCCGCTCGCCGTCGCTTTTCGCTGTCTGAATTCTCGCGGTGATGTCCTGGTCCACGAGCGTGTCAATGCGGCTGACGAAAAAGCTCGCGACCGAAGCAATGCGGTTCACGGGCTTGCCCTGCTTCACGCGCGCCTCCAGAGCCGCAAGGTAGGCTTCCGCGACTTCGACGTGGCGCTCGACCGCGAACAGCAATGTAATGTTGATGTTCACGCCCTCGGTAAGCATCTGGAGGATGGCCGGCAACCCTTCTTTTGTCCCGGGAATTTTCACCATCACGTTCGGCCGGCTCACCTCGGCGAAGAGGCGCCTGGCTTCCGCGATCGTGCCCGCCGTGTCATATGCAAGGTCCGGAGACACTTCGATGCTCACGAAGCCGTCGCCGCCCTCGGTCGCGTCATATGTCGGGCGGAACAGGTCGGCGGCCCACTGGATGTCTTCGACCGCCAGGCGCTCGAATATCTGCCGCGCCGCCAGGCCCTCCTTAACCAACCGCCGGACAGCCTCGTCATAGTCTTTACTTCCAGCGATGGCCTTCTCGAAGATGCTGGGGTTCGAGGTGACACCCGACAGGCCGTCTTCATCAATCAATCGTTGGAATTGGCCGGAAAGGATTTCTCCGCGCCGGATATAGTCATACCAGACGCTTTGACCCAGCCGATTAAGCTCGCGAAGTGGATTCTCAGCCATGATGACCTCACACAGTAACGGCTTACCGCCCGAGCAACTCGTGGACTTTACGGACCACGTGGGCGGCGGTAAAGCCGAATTTCTCCGCCAGGACCTGATAGGGCGACGAGGCCCCGAACCTCGTCATGCCGATGACCGCGCCCCGAGGCCCGACGTAGCGCTCCCAGCCGAAAGGCGATGCGGCTTCGATGGCGAGCCGCGCCGAGACCTCCGGCGGCAATACTTCATCCCGATAAGATTGCGGCTGGCGTTCAAACAAATCCCAGGAGGGCATGCTCACGACGCGAGTCGCAACATCTTCCTCCAAAAGTTTCTCGTAGGCCTCGAACGCGACGCTCACCTCCGAGCCCGAAGCGATGAGCAGAACTTCCAGGCGCTTGGTGGGGGCGTCGGCCAGAATGTAGGCGCCCTTCGCCAAGCCTTCCGCGAGAGCACATTTCCGCCGGTCAAGGATGGGCAACTTTTGGCGGGTCAAGGCCAGCGCCACCGGCCCGCCGCGGTGCTCGAGGGCCACACGCCAGGCGACGGCGGTCTCATTAGCGTCGCCCGGGCGGATGAAGCAGAGGTTCGGTATGGCCCGGAGCGATGGCAGGTGCTCAATGGGCTCGTGCGTTGGGCCGTCTTCGCCAAGAAAGATGCTGTCGTGCGTGTAAACAAAAATGCTGTGCAGTTCCATCAGCGCCGCGAGGCGCAAAGTGGGGCGCATATAATCGGAAAAAATTAGAAACGTCGCGCCGTAGGGCAGGAGACCCGAGAGTGCCATGCCGTTCAGGATCGCCCCCATGGCGTGCTCGCGGACGCCGAAATGGAAATTCTTGCCGCCGTAACTTCCCTTCTCAAAGTCGCCGGCGCCCTTGACAAGCGTATCGGTTGACGGCGCGAGGTCCGCAGAGCCGCCCACGAGCGTCGGAAGGGACGCGCTGATAGAGTTCAGCACTTTTCCCGACGCCTGGCGCGTAGCCAGCGGCCCGTCGGTAGGTCGGAATGACGGAATCTTCTTTTCCCAGCCGGGGGGCAACTCACCGCCGACGTAGCGGTCCCATTCCGCCGCGAGGTCGGGGTAGGCATCGCGGTATTCGGCAAGACGCTTCTGCCATTCGGCCTCCGCCTTTTCGCCGCGCGCGATCGCTGCGCGGAAATGGGCGAGAGCTTCCTCAGGAATGTAAAACGTCGGCTCGAGGGGCCAGCCGTAGTTCTTCTTGGTGAGCTTGACTTCTTCCTCGCCGAGTGGGGAGCCGTGCGCCTCTGCCGTATCCTGCTTGTGGGGGCTGCCGAAGCCTATGTGCGTCCGGCAGATGATCAGCGACGGTCTCTCAGATTCGGCTTGCGCAGCGCGGAGGGCGCGGTCCACTGCCTCGACGTCGTTGCCGTCCGGAAGCTCCTGCACGAACCATCCGTAAGCCCCAAAGCGCTTGCCACGGTCTTCAGTAAACGCTAGCTCGGTCGAACCCTCGATTGAGATGTGATTGTTGTCGTAAATGTAGATGAGCGGGTATAGTCCGAGGTGCCCGGCCAGCGATGCCGCCTCGGATGACACGCCTTCCATCAAGTCGCCGTCGCTCACCAGGGCATAAATCCTGTAGTCCACAATTTCATGACTAGGCCGGTTGAAATACGCGGCGAGGTACAGCCGCGCGATAGCCATGCCCACCCCGTTGCCGAAGCCCTGTCCGAGCGGCCCTGTGGTCGTCTCAATGCCTTCGACGAGCAAGTGCTCGGGGTGGCCCGGCGTCTTACTGCCCCATTGCCGGAAATCCTTGATGTCGTCGAGGGTCAGGCCGTATCCGGTCAGATGGAGGAGGCTGTAGAGGAGCATGCAGCCGTGGCCTGCCGAGAGTACGAAGCGGTCACGGTTCGGCCAGCGGGGCTTTCGCGGATGGTGCTTCAGGAAGCGGTCCCACAAGACGTAAGCCATGGGGGCGGCTCCCATGGGAAGTCCCGGGTGTCCAGAGTTCGCCTTTTGGACGGCGTCCATCGAAAGGCATCGTATGGTGTTCACGCATAGCTGATCGAGCTGGGCCCCACTGAGGGAAGCATTTTCTCGCTGCGCGACGCTTTGACCGTCCAAGGGATTCGCCCTCCGATTGAAGAGCTTGAAGAATCGTCGTTCGTCGGCTAACAGACTTACTGTTGCCGCCACCCCTACACCTATTTCGATGCGGCAACAAATTCTTCGGACACCCCGGAAGCCACCGATTATATAACTTTATTGAGGAGAAAGAGGAAAGACTTCGGCGGTCGGCGCATACGGTTGCAAAGCTTGGAACGCGCGGCAGGGCTTCGGACCCTCAGACGAAAACCACTCACTCGTAACGCAGGGCTACCATCGGATCAACCTGGGTCGCTCGGCGGGCCGGAATGTATGTCGCAAGCATCGCCACCGCGGCCAGCAACAGCGAGACGGCCAGTATTGTGAATGGGTCGCTCGGACTGACACCATAGAAGAAGGCTGAAAGAAGGGGCATCAGAGCCAGCACGCCGACGAGTCCCGCCGCAAGGCCCGCGGCGATGAGCGCGCCGTTGCGCCTTATGGCCAGGTTCAGAATGTCGCGCCGCTTCGCTCCAAGCGCTATCCGAATCCCCATTTCTTTCGTGCGCCGCTCGACGCTGTAAGCCGAGACACCGTAAACTCCCACCGCGGCGAGAATCAGAGCCATGAGCCCGGCTCCGGCCATCATGCCGCCAACTTCCGCGACGCCGGCAAGTGAAGCCGTCATCACTTTGTCCAGCGTCTCCAGGCCGAAAGAAGGCACATCGGGATCCACCGCCGCAAGCTGTTGCCGCAAGGTTGAGAGGAGGCTTTCCGGCTCCACGGCCGCCTTCACGCCAAAGTACGTGTCCGCCCAGGCCGCTCCACCCTTGGGATCGAGAGACGTCCAGACCTGGGAGTATGGAATATATATCGTGGGTTCGGGCTCGTTATCGGTCCAATCGTATACGACGCCGCTGGCGACACCGACAACAGTCAGCCACCGCCCGGGCGAATTGGGCTCACCCAGGCGAACTTGTTCGCCCAGCGGGATCTTCCCCGGCCAATAGCGCCGGGCGAGGTTTTCGCTGATGATGGCGACCGGAAGCGCCGTTGTATCATCGCGCGCTTCGAAATCGCGTCCGGAACGCAAAGGAATGGACATGATTTGGAAAAAGTCTCGGCTGACGGCCTGGACTACCGCCCCGGGAAGGCGCTTACCAGCCTCGACGCTCTGGATGCTGAACGACTTCCATCGGGTTCCGTTGTTGCTGAAAGGTGGGGTCGTGAAGAGGCAAGCCGCCGCCACTCCGGGCGTCGCCTGGAGAGTTTCGAGCGCGCGGTCGAAATAAGCGCGCCGCTTGTCAAAGTCGCTGTACTTGTAGTCGGGCAGGATGACGCGAGCGGTCACCAGTTTTCCCGGATCAAACGCTCTCGCCTTTTCCAAGATATTGCGGAAGCCTTTTATCATCAAGCCAGCGCCGACAACTAAAATCAGGGCGAGGCCGACCTCGGCGCTCACCAGGAAACTCCTCCGTCGCAAGCAGGCCCCTAAACCGGATGGTCCACTGGAATTGAGCACCTGATTAAGTTCGACTTTCGACCCGCGCAGTGCCGGCATCAGGCCAGACAGCAAGGCGCTAAGGATTGTCACCGCCATTGCGAAGGCAACGGCGCGGCCATTCAGTCCGATATCTCGCCAGCCCGCGACCTGCTTGGCCGTCTCGGCGGGCATGGCGGATACAATCAACCCGATACCGCCTTCGGCGACGAGTAGGCCGAGCCCTGCCCCCAGTACAGAAAGCAGGAAGGTCTCCGTCAAGAGTTGCCGCGCCATGCGCCGGCGGGTGGCCCCGAGCGCGTTGCGCAGAGCGATTTCGCGCCATCGGCCCGTCGCCCGTGCCGCCTGCAGGTTTGCCACGTTGCCGCAAGCGATGAGCAGGAGGAAGGCCACTGCTCCGAGGAGGGTGTAGCAAAATAGAGGGGTCAGGTTCCCATTGATTAGCTCGCCGACCGACACCGGCACGGCGTTCACGCCCTTGTTCGTCTCGGGGTAGCCTTGCTCGAGGCGCCCGCTGATAGCTGCCAGGTCCGCTCGCGCTTTGCTCAGGGCCACATCGGCCTTCAGGCGAGCAATCACGTGCAATTGGCCGGATTTCCGGCTGGCCCAATCACTCGGACTCATACCGAGAGGCATCCAAAGTGCCGCCCCCGTGGGAAAATCAAACTGTCTCGGCATCACACCCACCACCGCAAAACTCCGCCCGTCGAGGCGAATTGCCTGTTCGAGGATGTGAGGGTTTGATGCAAATCGGCTGCGCCAGACCTTGTCACTCAGGATTACGACCGCGCGACCCGGCTGTTGCTCCTCCGACAAAAAGATGCGGCCGAGTTCCGGCTTGGAACCGAGGGTTGAAAAGAAATCCTCCGATACCCGCGCGGCTTCTATTCGCTCCGCCCTTGGCTCTCCGCCCATCGTGGCAGAGGCCCACTCGAAGGCCGCGATCTTCGAGAACGACTGGCTTTGCATCTTCCAATCCAGAAAGTTGGCCGGCTCGACAAGAGAGTTCCACCCGGAATTTTTCGATATCTCGACGATCGCAACCAGGCGGCTCGAGTCTTCGACGAAGGGGAGGGGATGGAACAGGATTCCATCCGCTACGCTAAAAACTGTGGTGTTGACCCCGATGCCGAGCGCCAGCGTCAGTACGGCCGCGGCCGCGAAGCCCGGGCTTTTGGCAAGCATTCTTATCCCATATCGTAAGTCTTGGAGTAGTGCCGTCATTGTCTGCCTCGCGAGCTCGGGCTGTGAGGAAGGCAAAAGGTTAAAGTGTAAAGGGTGAAGGATAAGACGGAGGCAGTTTCATCGCCTTTTACCCTTTACCTTTCAGACTTCACCCTTTATCCTTCAGCCTTTCTATTCGCATCTCAGCGCTACCATTGGGTCCACCTTCGTTGCCCGGCGGGCGGGGACGTAGCTCGCCGCCAGCGCCACGACGCTCAGCAGGACGGCCACGAATGCGAGCGATGCGGGATCAGTGGGTTTGACTCCGTAAAGCAAACCGGCCAGAAACCGGGTCAATGCCAACGCGCCGAGCACACCGATGCCCACGCCCACAAGCGTCAGCGTCATTCCTTGCTCGACGACCATCTTCAGCACATCATTCCGCGCCGCCCCAAGCGCCATGCGAATTCCGATTTCGTGTGTCCGCTGCGTCACCGAATAGGAGACGGACCCATAAACGCCGACGGCGGCAAGCATCAGCGCCAGAGTCGCGAAGCATGCGAGCAACAGCGCATTGAACCGCGGCTCGGAAACTGACGCCGCAACCAGTTCTTCCATAGAGGCCACTTCGAATACCGGCATGTCCGGGTCCGCAGACTGAACGGCCTTTCGGATGGCATTGGTCATGGACAAGGGTTTTTCTGTAGCGCCAACAACCAGGGAAATGCTGCTCATCAAGAAGGAGCGGGGAGCCTGAGCATAGGGAAAATAAATATTGAGCTGCGGCTCATTCCACATGCTGGATTGCCGGACATCGCCCGTGACACCGACGATCGTATACCAGGGTGTGCCCTCAAAGACTTGAACCCTATGGCCGAGCGCATTCCCGTCGGGCCACACGCGCTGCGCGAAACTTTCGCTGACAATTGCCACCGGCAGGGTTCCGAGGCCATCACTGTTCTCGAAGAAGCGCCCCTTGGTTAAGGGAATGGCGAGAGCCTTGAAATAGCCCGGGCTGACGACCAACTTTCGGGCGTAGTCGTACGGAGACGACGGGCGCCCCTCTACCGTGAAATCGCCTGTGAGGCCCCCGCCCGTCATGGGCAGACCGAAGGATACCGTTCCCGCCGACCTGACTCCCGGCAAGGCGCTGACTTTTTCCAGCATCGCATCATGGAATGCTCTCATCTGGGCTTCCTTCTGGTATTTTGTTTCGGGCAGCTCCAGGTTCATGGTCAACACGTTTTCGGGATTGAAACCCGGATTGACGGCCAATAGGTACCGGAAGCTCTCAATCAACAGCACCGCCGAAACCAGCAGGACCACCGTCAGAGCCAGCTCACCCACAACGAAAATATTTCGAGCGCTGCCGAAGCGGCCCCCAGAGCGGAGGGCGGTCCCCGACTCTTTTAGCGCGGCGACGGAGTCGCGGCGCGACGCCTGAAGGGCGGGCGCAAGGCCGAAAATGCAACCTGTCATAATGGAAATAATCGCGGTAAAAGCCAGGACCCACGGATCGATTTTGACCGAAACCATTCGGCCCAGGATTCCGGGATACGCCACGGTCTGAGGCAGCATGGAGACAAGAGCGTCCCGGCCCCATCCCGCCAGGATCAGACCCAAGAGGCCGCCCAAACCCGAAAGCATTACGCTCTCAGTGAGCACCTGGCGCGCAATGCGCCCCCGGCCTGCGCCCAGCGCCTTGCGAACCGCGATTTCACGCTCGCGGCCGGCGGACCGCGCGAGCATGAGACCGGCCACATTCGCGCAGCCGACCAACAATACAAAACCGACCGCCGCTAGCAGGACGAGCAAGCCGTATCGCACGTGCGAGACCATCGCGTCCTTCAAGAAAACCAACCGCATGGATTCGCCCACTTTGTGCTCCATGTCCACCCGCGCGGAAATCACGGCCCAATCGCTTTGGGCACGTTCGAGCGTGACTCCCGGACTAAGTCTCGCGACGACTTGATTGGAGGCGTTGTGGCATTCATTGGTCAGGGCAAGTGGCGACCAAAACTCGGTTTGGTTGGGGAACTCAAAGCCCGCAGCCATCACGCCCAAAACCGTATATGGCGTGTTATCCAGCGTAATCGTCTTCCCGACTTCAGCAGGATCCGATCCGAATTGTCTCTCCCAAAGGCGGTGGCTTAGGATCGCAACATTCTCGTGACCCGCCTTCTGATTCTCGGGACCAAAGACCGCCCCGATAGCCGGCCGAGCCCCAAGTAACGGGAAGAGGCTCGCGGTGACATCGGCTCCGAGGAGACGCTCGGGAATTCCGCTTCCGGTCAAATTCTTCGTATCGCCGTGGAACGCCGCCATCTCGTCGAAGACTTTGTTTTCGGACCGCCACTCGGCGTAATCGGGGTCGCAAACGGGGCCGGGCCCCGGGTTGTGGACGGTCATCCAGAGGGTCACAAGGCGATCCGAGTCCGGATAAGGCAAGGGCCGGAGAAGGACACCGTTGACAACGCTGAAGATGGCCGTGTTGGCGCCAATGCTCAGCGCGAGCGTCACGATTGCGATGGCCGTGAAGCTTGGGGTTTTGGCCAGTATTCGGAGGCCGTAGCGCAGATCTTGGATGAGGTTTCGCATGGGAGACACCTCTCAAACGCCAACGTAGCAATAGCCCTTCCAAACTCCGCACGTCATGCGGGGCGCTCCAGGCATCTTGTATCGTTTAGATAACAAATAAGATAGATTCCTTGCTCGGATGAAAGTGATGGTCCGCGGTCTTGAGCTCGCTATTTTGCCTATGCGCGGCAATGGGAACCGCTGTCCGAATTCGGACGGAGCGAAAGGGCATATGGTCGCCCTATTTTCTTTGCATGGCGACGGACCTTCTCCTAAACTAATTCGTCTGTCGAAGGACAGCAGACGCGGAGGCATCATGGGCAATCAGCATCTCGGCATCATCGGATTGGGGGTGATGGGAAAAAACCTGGCCATGAACGCCGAGAGCAAGGGCTTTCCCGTCGCGGGCTTTGACGTTGACGCGAACAAGGCCAAGCAAGTTGCCGACGCAGTGCACGGCAAGAATATCGTTATCACGGCGTCGCTCGAAGAATTCACGCAGTCGCTGGAAAGGCCGCGCCGCATTTGGATGATGGTCCCCGCGGGAAAGCCCGTGGACGCGGTCTTGCACGACCTCCGGCCTCACCTCAGCCAGGAGGACATCGTTATCGATGGCGGCAATTCCTACTTCAAAGACACCGAGCGCCGTGCGAAGGAACTGGAAACCGCCGGCCTGCGCTTTTTTGGCATGGGGGTGAGCGGCGGAGAAGAAGGCGCGCTCCGCGGGCCGTCGCTCATGCCGGGGGGCCGCGAGGAATCTTACCGGTACCTCGAAGCCGTGCTCACCAAAATGGCCGCTCAGACCGAAGACGGCCCTTGCTGCACCTACCTCGGGCCCGGGGGCGCCGGCCATTACGTGAAGATGGTCCACAATGGCATCGAGTACGGCATCATGCAGACGCTTTGCGAAGCCTACGACGTCATGAGGAACGTGGTGGGCCTCGCGGGCCCGGAGATTCGCGACGTTTTCACTGAATGGAATGCCGCCGAATTGAATTCCTTCTTGATGGAAATCACCATCGTGGTGCTCGGGAAAATCGACCCGGAGACAAAAAGGCCGCTCGTGGACATGGTGCTCGACACTGCCGAACAGAAAGGCACGGGCAAGTGGACCGCGCAGGACGCCATGGACCTGGGGGTCGCCGTCACGACGCTCACCGCGGCAGTCCTCGCGCGCGTCATCTCGGGTGCGAAGCTCGACCGAGTCGCCGCCTCGAAAATCCTCCGCGGGCCTGAAGCGAAATTCTCCGGCGACAGGAAATCGTTCCTCTCAAAGCTGCGGCAAGCATACAAGATCACCGCCCTCTGCTGCTACGCGCAAGGGTTTGAGCAGCTTCGCGTGGCTTCAAATGAATACCATTACAGCCTGAATCTTGCTGAAACGGCGCGCATCTGGAAGGGCGGCTGCATCATTCGAGCGAAGCTCCTTGACCCTATTCGCGCCGCGCTCCAATCCGAGTCCGGCTTGAAGAACCTGCTGCTGGCTACGGAATTCAGCGGCCTGATCAATGAGAAGGCCGATGGCCTGCGCGGGGTCGTGGGCACCTCGGCCGAGTTCGGCGTTCCCTGCCCCGCTTTCTCCAACACCCTCACCTACATTGACAGCTACCGGCAAGCGCGCCTGCCCGCAAATTTGCTCCAGGCACAACGCGATTATTTTGGCGCGCATACCTACCGCCGCGTTGATAAAGAAGGCGTCTTTCATACCGATTGGGACAAGTAGGGAAGGATTATGGATTGGGCGCGCGAGCTTTAAGGCGATTCGACTTTCAGTAGGCCCAGTAAGGGCCGGTGCCCCCCGGCGTGGTTTGACCGTCTATGGCGACGAACACTGTGCGCTTGTAGAAAAAGGGCAGTCCCCAATCCACCGAACCCGGGTTCGTCCCACCCAGATTGTTGAATGCCGTGTTGGGGCTGCTCAAGAGCGTCCCGGTATTGTTAATTGAAAACGGCACCGTGTTCGACGCCGAGCCGCTGGCTCCGAAATTTGTGGCCGTCTGGGCGACCGCGCCCGAAGGACAATAAAAACCCGCCAGAGTGCCCGTGCATTCGGGAATCCCCGTGGTTGCGGAATCCAAATAAAAGATCGCGCCCGAGCCGGAGTCAATGAAGCTATTCGGATACTGAGTGCTCTTGTATGCTGTTATGAAGTTTCCGAACCCGTCCACCGGGAATACGGTGGCGCTGCCGAGACCGTTGTCTGATTGCGTCCCGATCCCAAGGGTCAGTGTGCCAGAAACCGTCAGCGAGCCGGCATCGGGAACCGAAGGGAGCGTAATCGAGAGTCCGTTGTTGTCGGATGAGAGAAGCCAGACGGGGTTTTGCAGTTG